>NZ_CP139970.1:613558-920337 GCF_034424545.1 Trinickia caryophylli
AACGCCGACGAGAACAAGATCATCGCCGAGCGGCGCGAAAAGCTGCACGCGCTGCGCGAGTCCGGCATCGCCTATCCGAACGATTTTCGTCCGACCCATCATGCCGGCGATCTCCAGTGCGAGTACGCCGATGCGGACAAGGACGCGCTCGAGGCGAAGGCGCTCGACGTGGCCGTCGCCGGCCGCATGATGCTCAAGCGCGTAATGGGCAAGGCCAGCTTCGCCACGGTGCAGGACGTCTCGGGCCAGATCCAGTTCTTCGTGACGCCGGCCGACGTCGGCGCCGAGACCTACGAGGCTTTCAAGAAGTGGGACCTCGGCGATATCGTCGCCGCCCGCGGCGTGCTCTTTCGTACGAACAAGGGCGAGCTGTCGGTGCGTTGCACGGAGCTGCGGCTGCTCTCGAAAGCACTGCGCCCCCTGCCTGACAAGTTCCACGGGCTGGCGGACCAGGAAATGCGTTACCGGCAACGCTATGTCGACCTGATCGTCACGCCCGAAGCGCGCAAGACGTTCGTCGGCCGCACGAAGGCGGTCTCGTCGATCCGCAAGTTCATGGCCGATGCCGAATTCATGGAAGTCGAAACGCCGATGCTGCACCCGATCCCGGGCGGCGCGGCGGCGAAGCCGTTCATCACGCACCACAACGCGCTCGACATGCAGATGTTCATGCGCATCGCCCCCGAGTTGTACCTCAAGCGGCTCGTCGTGGGCGGCTTCGAGCGCGTGTTCGAGATCAATCGCAATTTCCGCAACGAAGGGGTGTCGCCACGGCACAACCCCGAGTTCACGATGCTCGAATTCTATGCGGCGTACACGGACTACCGCTGGATGATGGACTTCACCGAACGCTTGATCCGGCAGGCCGCGATCGATGCGCTCGGCACGGCAACGATCACCTATCAGGGCCGCGAACTCGATCTGGCAAAGCCGTTCCATCGCTTGACGATCACGGAGGCGATCCGCAAGTACGCGCCCGAATACACCGATGCCCAACTCGCCGACGCGGCATTCGTGCGCACCGAGCTCAAGCGGTTCGGCGTCGATCCGACACAACCCGCGTTCCTCAATGCCGGCATCGGCGCGCTGCAGCTCGCGCTGTTCGAAGAGACGGCCGAATCCCAGCTTTGGGAGCCGACCTTCATCATCGACTACCCGGTCGAAGTGTCGCCGCTCGCGCGCGCCTCGGACAGCGTGACCGGCATCACCGAACGCTTCGAGCTCTTCATCACGGGCCGCGAGATCGCGAACGGCTTCTCGGAGTTGAACGATCCCGAGGATCAGGCCGCCCGCTTCAAGAAACAGGTCGAGCAAAAGGACGCCGGCGACGAAGAGGCGATGTATTACGACGCCGATTACATCCGCGCGCTCGAATACGGCATGCCGCCGGCCGGCGGCTGCGGCGTCGGCATCGATCGACTCGTCATGCTGCTCACCGACAGTCCCAGCATTCGCGACGTCATTCTGTTCCCGCATTTGCGGCGCGAAGACTGAACCCGCAAAGGCGCCGCACGGCGCCTTTCGCTTTTGTAACCATCGGTAAAAGCTGCCGCTCGCGGAAATCCCGCGGACTCGCTGCAGGCCACCCCCCTCTCCTTCGAAGGCCGTCAGCCGAACCTGCTAGCCATATTCGGCGGGTGGCACCGCCACGGCTCGTGCGCGCCGGCCCTCGACGCGCGTTACAAATTGAAACGTAGGCCACTCGCCTTTGTCGGACACTGTGGCGGTAAGAAAAACCAAACTCGTTCGACGAGGTCCATCATGAATCAACCCGCCACGTCGCCGCGCCGCCTCCATCCACTCATCGCCACGGCTGCGGGCACCGTGATCGTTGCGAGCCTTGCTGCCACTGCGGCGATTACGGGGCTGTTCCCGAAAGCCTCCAGCACCGGCGCGCAGACGGATCAGACCCAGTCCGCACAGGTAGCCAATCAACCCGTCGTCGATACGGCCGCGCCGGCTGCGTCGAGCTATGGCCAGCAGCAGCAGGCAGCAAGCGGGCAAACGAGGCTGCCTCAGGCCGCACAGCAGGCACCGGGCGCGTCGGCGCAACCGCAGCAGTACGCCACCACCGGCGCGGCACCTGCGCCAGCGCCTGCGTACGGGCAGCAGCAGTACGCTCAGCAGCAGTACGCTCAGCCGTCATCGTCATATGCACAGTCTGGCCAGTCCTCGGCTCAACCGCCGCAGCAACGACAATACGCGGCCTGCGCCACTTGCGGAACCGTGGAGTCCATCAGCGCGATCAGGCGCGAGGGCCACGGTACGGGCGTCGGCGCGGTCGGCGGCGCCGTGGCAGGCGGCCTGATCGGGAATCAGTTCGGGGCCGGCACGGGGCGCACAGCCATGACCGTCCTCGGCGCGGTGGGAGGCGGATTTGCGGGCAATGCCGTCGAAAAACGCCTGCGCAGCGAAACGGATTACCAAGTCCGCGTCCGAATGGATAACGGGCGTACTCGGTATTTTACGTACCGCCAGACGCCACCGTTCGGGCAAGGACAACCCGTGCGCGTCGTCAACGGCGCGCTCGTCGCTCGCTGAATGTAGCGAACAGCACGCTCGCCGGAACATACGGAAAGCGGTTCGAACGGATCGCTTTCTCCGGCAACCCCCATCCTCCACCTGCGCTCATTGCACCCAACCCGCCGCGGGCACGTCTGCCCATCATCCGCGCGCTGCTGGACGGCGGCGTCAGCGACCGGGAATAACGGTTGATTCCCCCCGCTATTCGAGCGATCGGAAATTCTTCCGCCCTTTAGACTGCATTGCACATCCCTGCTTCGCCGCACCCATGCGTGCAGGACACGGCAGGCGAAATAACGGATGACCCATCGACGGGGCTCGCCCGCGCCGATGCCACGCACCGAGCGCGAGGGGCTACCTTAGGGGCAATGGCGGAACAGTGGACACAACGGACATCAGCATCATCGTTTTGACGACGGGCGACCTGACGCGCGCCCACCGCGTCATGGAAGCCTATTCGGCCTCCCCCGTGCGTGAAACCTTGCGCGCACAATTCATCTATCTGGTGAATCGCAAGGACCTGTCCTTTCCGCCCACTCAGACGACCGTCGCGAATCGCGACGGCATCGACGTGGTGTATATCGGCAATGATCGCTATTTCGGAAGCTGCGAGGAGAATCTCTTTCGGATCCGCGACGTCATTGACATCGTCAAGCCGCTCGCCTTGATCATCGGCGAGAGCGACGAGATCAATTGGCCGAACCTCGCCGAGGCCGCCCGCATCGCTGCCGAGGAACGACTCGACGCGATGCTGATCAATGTCCAGAACATCCAGAACCGGCGCTCGGGCGGCACTTCATCGATATTCGCGGCGTGCAATCTGCCGGACGAAACGCCGCAGAACAGGTTCTTCCGGGCGCTCGTGGCCGGCCGTACGCTCAGCAGCAACGTGGCATGGCCCGCAACCGTATCGATGTTCGGCCCGGTCGACTGGTTCGCGTTCATCGGGCATCAGCTCTACAGCCGCCATGCGCTGCGCGGCCTGCTCAAGTATCGGTTCACCGAGCACGTCTACTCGTTCGTCTACATGCAGGCGCTCTATTTCAGCAGCAGCCGGCGCCGGTATCGCCTGTTCATGCCGGAAGTCGTCAACCGCATCAGCAACGACTTTTTGAGCGAGCATGCAGGCGGGGCGGACCGCGATCTCGGATGGTTGCGCGAACATCGCGTCGTGCATGGCCAGGCGCGAACGCTGTGGATAGCCAATGTGCATCATCTGCTGCAGATCGAAGACGATGCGCTCTTCTCCGTGCTGGCGATGAGCTTGACGGTTGCGCATCGCCCTTCGGGAAGCAACGACGAAATCTCGCTCCTGCGCGATACGATGCTGCGGCAAATGATTTTCTGGATCGCTTCGGTGCTCGGCGAGAAGGCAAATGGTCAAAGCTACTACCTCGGAACGCCGGGCCCCCGCAGGCTCGATGACGAATTCTGGGCGTGCCTGCGCTTTCTCAAGCGCCTGCACAACGTGCTGCGACAGTATGAAGGCGAGGCCGTTGCCCGCTGCGCAGAAGGAGCCGAACAAGCAGCGATGTATCTCGCGCTGTTCTTCGACGACGTCGAGGGCACCGAGCCGATGATCGCCGAGGCGCTCGCCGCACTCAACGTGGTGTTGTCCACGCTCGACGAGGCCACGCTGCGGTATCTGCAGGAAACGTCGTTCAAGCGCTATATGCAGGCGCTGACCGCCTGAGAAGGCCGACATGGTCCGCATCCTCATGACGGGCGCAACCGGCTACCTGGGCAGCCATTTGCTCGAACGGCTGGCCGCGTCGCCGGATCGCTACGACGTGACAGTCATCAAGCGTTCGTTCTCGTGCGACGCGCGAATTCGTCAATGGCTGCCGCATATTCGCGTGTTCGACATGGACAAAGCCGAATTGGCGAGTGTATTCGACGGCCGCGGCTACGATCTCATCCTGCACGCGGCCACCGATTACGGCCGCAAGGCGAGCACGCTCGCCGACATCCTTCAGCCGAACCTGCTGCTGCCGTTGCGCCTGCTCGAAGCCGGCATCTCGCACGGCGTACGGACGTTCGTCAACACCGACACGATGCTCGACAAACGTGTCTCCGGCTACAGCCTTTCGAAGCGTCAGTTCCGC
The DNA here is from genome assembly GCF_034424545.1 of Trinickia caryophylli. Lineage (NCBI taxonomy): Bacteria > Pseudomonadati > Pseudomonadota > Betaproteobacteria > Burkholderiales > Burkholderiaceae > Trinickia > Trinickia caryophylli. The sequence goes on from NZ_CP139970.1 coordinate 618,187, forward strand.
GAATGGCTGGAAAGCCTTTCCCATCGCGTGGTCGCAGTCAACGTGTCGCTCGAGCACTTCTATGGGCCCGGCGACGACGACTCCAAATTCGCGAGCTTCGTTGTCCGCTCGTTGTTGCGCAACGTCGAATCCATCGCACTGACCGAGGGCACGCAACGGCGCGACTTCGTTTATATCGACGACGTGGTCGACGCGTTCGTGCGCGTCATCGAGGCACATGCCGAATCGGCCCCAGGCTATCGGCACTACGAAGTCGGCTCGGGCGTACCGGTTCCCGTGCGCCAGTTTGTCGAAACGGCGCGCGCGCAGTGCGGCAACACGGCTACGCACCTGCGCTTCGGTGCCATCCCGCTTCGCGAGAACGAGGCGATGGACGTATGCGTCGATATCTCGGGCCTGCAGGCGCTGGGCTGGACACCCAGGTGGACGTTGGAAACCGGCTTGGCACACACGATCGAATTGGAACAGGAAAGCATTCTCGTATGAACTACCTGATTACCGGCGGCTGTGGCTTCCTCGGCTCGAATATCGCAGCCCAACTGATCGCCAACGGCCGCCGCGTAACGATTGCCGACAATCTCTCGCGCCACGGCTCGGCCGCCAACCTGCAATGGCTGCGCTCGCTGGGCGCTGTCGAGTTTGTACATATCGACGTGCGCAACCGCAATGACGTGGACACGCTGATGCAACGCGTGAAGCCCGATGCGGTCTTTCATCTGGCGGGGCAAGTCGCGATGACGACATCGCTGCAAAACCCGCGGCTCGACTTCGAAGTCAACGCAATGGGCAGCCTCAATGTGCTCGAGGCCGTGCGCCATTACTGCCCCGACGCGCGGGTGATCTATTCTTCGACGAACAAGGTCTATGGCGATCTGACGCATTGCGTCGCCACCGAACATGAAACGCGTTACGTGCTCGACGATTATCCGAACGGGCTACTGGAGACCATCGGGCTCGATTTCAGCTCGCCCTACGGCTGTTCGAAAGGATCGGCCGATCAATACATGATCGACTACGCACGCGTCTACGGATTGAAGACAGTCGTATTCCGGCATTCGTCGATGTACGGCGGCCGGCAGTTCTCGACGATCGATCAAGGCTGGATCGGTTGGTTCTGCGAACAGGCGGTCCGGCAGGCCAGCTCGAACGCCACGTCCTTTTCGATTTCGGGCAACGGCAAACAGGTGCGCGACATTTTGCATGCGGATGACATGGTCGGCCTGTATCTGAGCGCCGCCGAGCACATCGACAATGTCCGCGGGCAGGCATTCAATATCGGCGGCGGGCCGGGCAACAGCCTGTCGATCATCGAATTGCTGCATGAACTAGAAACGCTGGTCGATGCGCGGTTGAAGTGGCATCACATTCCCGCGCGCCAAAGCGATCAAAAGGTGTTTGTCGCGGACATCGCGAAGATCACGCGCGCACTCCCCTGGACCCCGAAGGTCGACAAGCGCAGCGGCCTGACCTCGATGGTCGAGTGGGTCCGCACGATGAACGGCTGAGCAAAAGATGCGCGTGCGGTGCCGGCTGGGATAACCCCGGATGCCTGATGCACGCCCCGAATGGGGATGGGATACCGGGAGAGTCGAACCAGGCGCGCCAACCCGTTGCGCACGATGGCGTCCTGCGAGCGGGCAAGTACTCGACCTTGCCCGCATTCACCCGTCACTCTTCGGCGTCTTCGATCCAGGCCAGTTGAATCGCCTCCAGGATTTTTTCGTTCGATCGCTCTGGATCGTCGTCGAATCCGTCCAGTTCCGTCACCCACCGATGCAAGTCGGTGAAGCGCACGTACTGCGGGTCGATATCGCCGTGCTTGTCCGTGAGCGCCATTGCGATTTCTTGTACGTCCGTCCACTTCATGGCGAATTCCTCCTGATCAGTGGTTTTCCTTCGCATGGTTGATCGAATAGCGCGGGATCTCGACAACGAGATCTTCGCCCTCGGGCACGAGCGCCTGGCACGAAAGACGCGAAGTCGGCTCGAGCCCCCATGCCTTGTCGAGCAAATCGTCCTCGCTCTCCTCCGACGGCTCCAGGGCGTCGAAGCCTTCTCGGACGATGATATGGCAAGTCGTGCATGCACAGGACATTTCGCATGCATGCTCGATCTCGATGCCGTTCTCCAGCAGCGTTGCACAGATGCTCTTGCCCGGCTCGGCCTCGATTACGGCGCCCTCGGGACACAGTTCGACGTGAGGCAGTACAACGATTTGCGGCATACGAATTTCCGTTCGGTCAATAAAAGGCGGCGGCAGGCGACGTCCGACGAATGCAGCCGGAGCCGCACCGACGCTTGGCTCCGGCCCCATGCAGAGGCCTTTTCCCAGCCCTGAGGCACATTGTACGGTTGGCCGGCATCGCTCGTCCGCGCTCAGATCTCGTCGAGCTTGCGGCCTTGCAGGGCCGCGCGAATGCTCTTGTTCATGCGACGGGCGGCAAACTCGTCCGTCTCGGCGGCGAGCGCCTTCGTTGCTGCTTCGATGACGTCGGCATCGGTGCCTTGGGCCGAAGCGCGCAGCCGGCCGAGTGCGGCATCGACACGCGCACGCTCGTCGGCCGCCAGCAGTTCGCCGTCCGCCGCAAGTGCGGCTTCGGTCGCCTCGGCGAGCCGCTGCGCCTCCACTTGTGCTTCTCGCAGTGCGCGAGCACGCATATCGACTTCGGCCGACTGGAAGCTGTCTTCGAGCATCCGGGCGATGTCGTCGTCGGCCAGGCCATACGACGGCTTGACGACCACCGAGGCTTCCACACCCGAAAGCTGCTCGCGCGCGACGACAGAAAGCAGCCCGTCGGCATCCACTTGAAAGGTCACGCGGATGCGCGCCGCCCCAGCTGCCATCGGCGGAATCCCTCGCAGCTCGAAGCGGGCGAGCGAACGGCAGTCGGAGACGAGCTCGCGCTCGCCCTGCACGACGTGGATCGCCATTGCGGTCTGCCCATCTTTGAATGTCGTGAACTCCTGAGCGCGCGCGACGGGAATCGTCGAATTGCGCGGCACGATCTTCTCGACGAGCCCGCCCATCGTTTCGATGCCGAGCGACAGCGGAATCACGTCGAGCAGCAGCCAATCGTCGCCGCCACGGTTGCCCGCAAGCAGATCGGCCTGGATCGCGGCACCGAGCGCAACGACCTGATCGGGATCGAGATTCGTGAGCGGCGGCTGCCCGAAGAACGCCTGCACGGCGCGGCGCACGACCGGCATGCGCGTTGCGCCCCCGACGAGTACGACACCCTTGATTTCCTGCGGCGTGACCTTCGCATCGCGCAGCGCCTTTTTCGTCGGGCCAAGCGTGCGCTCGACGAGGGCGCCAACGAGCTCCGCAAACTGCGCCTCGCTGATCGACAGCACGACAGCGGTGCCGTCGGACAACGTGACGTCGAGCGCGGCCTGCGGCTGGCTCGAAAGCGCCTCTTTGAGCGTCCGCACGCGATCGAGCAGCAGCCGCACGTCCTCGGCCGCCAGGCTTTGGGGCGCGAGGCCCGCCGCTTTCAGCACGTGCCGATAAAGCGCATGATCGAAATCGTCACCGCCCAGCGCCGAATCGCCGCCCGCGGCCAGCACTTCGAACACGCCCTTTGTCAGCTTCAGAATCGAAAGATCGAACGTGCCGCCGCCCAGGTCGTACACCGCATAGAGGCCTTCCGCGCCATTGTCGAGACCGTAGGCGATCGCGGCGGCCGTGGGCTCGTTGAGCAACCGCAGGACGTTGAGGCCGGCCAGGCGCGCGGCATCCTTGGTCGCCTGGCGCTGCGCTTCGTCGAAGTAGGCGGGCACCGTAATGACCGCGCCGACGAGTTCGTCGCCAAGCGTATCTTCCGCGCGCTGACGCAGTGTCGCGAGGATCTCGGCCGACACCTCGACCGGGCTCTTGATGCCGGCCACCGTACGGATCTGGACCATTCCAGGCGCATCGACGAAATCGTAAGGCGCGTTTTCGGCCCCTTCCACATCGGCCTTGCCGCGCCCCATGAACCGCTTGACCGAGACGATCGTGTTGCTCGGATCGATCACGGCCTCGTTTTTTGCCGTATGGCCGATGCGCCGGCCGCCCTTCTCCAGATAGCGCACGACGGACGGCAGCAGCACGCGGCCGCCTTCGTCGGGTAGCGCGTCAGGTACGCCGTTGCGCACCGCGGCGACGAGCGAGTTCGTCGTGCCGAGATCGATACCCACGGCAAGCCGGCGCTGATGCGGCGCCGGCGCCATGCCGGGTTCGGAGATTTGCAGTAAAGCCATCTTGTGATTGTCTTTAGGGGACGTTGCCCGTCATTATCCGCGTTGCGAGCCGATCGAGGGCTGCGCGCACGTACGGCGCGAAGCCGGAACGCACCGGCTCACCCCCAGCGCTCCGGCGCAGCCCATCGAGCAGGCGCAGTCGATTGGATGCTCAATGCTCGAGCCTCTCGATCTGAACCCCGATCTCGGCCGCCACGCGCGCGATGAACATCAGTTGCCGCACGGCTTCGGCGGCAGCCTGATCGGCGCCCGAGGCGAGCAGGCTGCCAAGCCGCTCGAAGCGCACGCGCTCTTCGTCGCGCAGCTCCGACAGCAGGGCCTCCAATTCGGCCACGTTCCGTGCGCCGGCCGCATCTTCCACGCGCTCGCGCCATTCCATCTGCTGCATGAGGAAGGCCGGCTCCATGGCCGTATTGTTCTCGACGCCCACGTCGACGCCGCGCAGCGAGAGCAGATACGTCGCCCGTTTGAGTGGGTCGCGCAGCGTCGCATAGGCCTCATTGGCCCGCGCGGCCCACTGCATCGCTACGCGCTTTTGCGCGTCGCCTGCCGCGGCGAAGCGGTCGGGATGAACCTGCGCCTGGACCGTGCGGTAGGCGGTGTCGAGCGCCTGAGCATCGAGTGCGAACTGCACCGGCAGGTGGAACAAGTCGAAGTGGCTTTGCTGGATCGAGGCCATGGAAATCGATCGTCGATGAAAGGTACGGCGGCGCAAACACTGCCGGCCCGGGGCAGATCAACAAAAAGGCGGCCTCGGCCGCCCTTTGTCCGCTCGAGGCGGGCTCAAACGCGAAACGACTCGCCGCAGCCGCACTCGTCCTTGACGTTGGGGTTGTTGAACTTGAAACCCTCGTTCAGCCCTTCGCGCGCGAAGTCGAGCTCCGTGCCGTCGATATAGGCAAGGCTCTTCGGGTCGACGATGACCTTGACGCCATGAGTCTCGAAGACCTGATCCTCGGGCTCCAGTTCGTCGACATACTCGAGTTTGTACGCAAGCCCCGAACAGCCGGTCGTACGCACCCCGAGGCGCAGGCCGATACCTTTGCCGCGGCGCGTCAAATACTTCTGGACCTGCTGAGCGGCCTTGTCGGTCAGTGTGATTGCCATGACTCGCTCAAGCGGCTTGCTGTTTCGCTTCGTCCGCGGCTTCGTCGCCAGCGCCGTGGCGTTGCTTGTAGTCGGCCACCGCAGCCTTGATTGCGTCTTCAGCGAGAATCGAGCAGTGGATCTTCACCGGTGGCAGCGCCAGCTCTTCGGCGATGTGCGTGTTCTTGATCGAGAGCGCTTCGTCGAGCGTCTTGCCCTTGACCCACTCGGTGACGAGCGAACTCGAAGCGATGGCCGAGCCGCAACCGTAGGTCTTGAACTTGGCGTCCTCGATCACGCCGTCCGCGCCGACGCGAATTTGCAGCTTCATCACGTCGCCGCAGGCGGGCGCGCCCACCATGCCGGTGCCCACCGCATCGTCGTCCTTCGCGAACGAGCCGACGTTGCGCGGGTTTTCGTAGTGGTCCAACACTTTGCTGCTGTAAGACATGATCACAACTCCTTGATTCGTTTCTTGCCGTCGACCGGAGCCAGCGCTCCGAAGACACCTTCCGGCCGCGTGCAGACCCAATGCGTTCGCGTTACCTTTTCTCTTCGCGCGCCGTCGTTCAGTGCGCGGCCCACTTGATCGTCGACAGATCGATACCGTCCTGGTGCATCTCCCACAGGGGCGACAAATCGCGCAGCTTCGCGATCTTGCCCTTGAGCAGATCGACGACGTAATCGACTTCCTGCTCCGTCGTGAACCGGCCCACCGTGAAGCGGATCGAGCTATGCGCGAGTTCGTCGTTGCGCCCGAGGGCGCGCAGCACGTACGAGGGCTCGAGCGACGCCGAGGTGCAAGCGGAGCCCGACGAGACAGCAACGTCCTTGATCGCCATGATCAGCGATTCGCCCTCGACGAAGTTGAAGCTCAGGTTCAGGTTGTGGGGAATGCGGCGCTCCATGTCGCCGTTCACGTACACCTCGTCCATTTCCGAGAGCCCGCGCAGCAAGCGGTCGCGCAGCATGCGGACGCGCTCGTTTTCGGTCGCCATTTCCTCACGCGCGATCCGGAACGCTTCACCCATGCCGACGATCTGGTGCGTCGGCAGCGTGCCCGAACGCATCCCGCGCTCATGCCCGCCTCCGTGCATCTGCGCTTCGATACGCACGCGCGGCTTGCGGCGAACGTAGAGCGCGCCGATACCCTTCGGACCGTACGTCTTGTGCGCCGAGAACGACATCAGATCGACCTTCAGCCGGCCGAGATCGATTTCCACCTTGCCCGTTGCCTGCGCCGCGTCCACGTGAAAAATGATGTTCCGCTCGCGGCAGAGCTCGCCGATCGCCTCGATGTCCTGAATGACCCCGATCTCGTTGTTGACGAACATGATCGACACGAGAATCGTGTCGGGCCGCAGCGCGGCCTTCAACACGTCGAGATCCAACAACCCATCGCTCTTCACGTCGAGGTAGGTGACCTCGAAGCCTTCGCGCTCCAGCTCGCGGCATGTGTCCAGCACGGCCTTGTGCTCGGTCTTGAGCGTGACGACGTGCTTGCCCCGGCTCTTGTAGAAATGCGCCGCGCCTTTGATTGCAAGGTTGTCCGACTCGGTCGCCCCCGAGGTCCAGATAATTTCGCGCGGATCGGCCTTCACGAGCGCCGCCACCTCCTCGCGCGCCTGTTCGACGGCACGCTCCGCGTCCCACCCGTACGAGTGGCTGCGCGAAGCCGGATTGCCGAACTGCTCGCGCAGGTAGGGAATCATCTTGTCCACCACGCGCGGATCGACCGGGGTCGTCGCGCTGTAGTCCATGTAAATGGGCAGGTGGGGCAGTTGGTTGCTCATCAATCGCTCCGGGGAAATCATTGTTTTGGGTCAGGCGCCGCTCTGATGGCGGCACGCTTCAATTCGTTTCTAACGGCAAGACGCTACGAACTCGCGATGTTGAACACCGAGTTCGGCCCTTTCGGCGCCAGGCGCGGCGCCTCGACGGCGGCCGACTCGTTGCGGCGGTCCTTCAACACGCTGCCGCTGCCTTCGCGCGAGCGCTGCTGATCGACGAGATCCTGTAGCGACACCGAATCGAGATACTCGACCATCTTCTGGTTCAGCGTCGACCACAGCTCGTGCGTCATGCAGTGGCCATCGCTTTGCTTCGTACCTTCGCACGAGCCCTTGCCTCCGCACTGGGTGGCATCGAGCGGCTCATCGACGGCGATGATGATGTCTGCCACCGTCACCTCTTCGGCGCGGCGCGCAAGGTTGTAACCGCCACCCGGGCCGCGCACCGATTCGACGATTTCGTGGCGACGCAGCTTCCCGAACAATTGCTCGAGGTAAGACAGCGAGATGCGCTGGCGCTGGCTGATGCCGGCAAGCGTCACTGGACCTTGATCTTGGCGCAGTGCCAAGTCGATCATTGCCGTGACGGCGAAGCGGCCTTTCGTGGTGAGTCTCATGATTGCGGGGGACCGGAATTCTCGACGATTTTTGTCAAGTATAAATACATGACGTTTTTAGTCAAGTATCCCTGTCATCAATTTGGTTATCGGTGTGCGCTCGCAGAGCAGCAAAACGATCCGGGCCGCCACGGGCATGGCGTTGCGCCGTTCGAACGCCACTCGATGAGGCGGGGCGGAGAGCGGTTTCATGCCGGCTCGCGCGCGGCCAGCACGCGCAAGTGATCAAGCAGACCGCGGCAGGCCGCCTCGCACTGGTCCAGCACGCGCTCGAAGCCGTCTTCCGCGCCGAAATAGGGGTCCGCAACTTCACGCACGTCGGGCTCGCTGCCGAACTCCATCAAAAGCCGAAGCTTCGCCTCGAGCCCGGGGGGACAAACGGCGCGCAGCTGCGCCATATTCGCACGATCCATTGCGACGATAAGGTCGAACCGATCGAAATCGTCAGGCCCGATCTGCCGCGCGCGCAGCGGTGCAAGGTCGTAGCCTCGCAACTGCGCCGCCGACTGCGCGCGGGCGTCCGGCGCCTCGCCGACGTGCCAGTTGCCCGTGCCCGCCGAATCCACGACGATGCGCGCCTCGAGTCCGGCTGCCGCAATCTGCGCACGCAGCACCGCCTCGGCGGTAGGCGAGCGGCAGATGTTTCCCAGGCAGACGAAGCAAATGGCAACGGGTTTCATTCGGCGTCCGAAGCGATCGGCTCGGTCGGGGCCGCGGTCGCGGCCGATCCGGCATTATAGGACCGCATCCTCAACCTTGCTTACGAGGCGCGCGGAAGCTCGACCGCCGGCCCGGGTTGCACCGACGACGCCTGCTTCGGCTCGGCCCCGACCAGTCCGTACGAGACGGCGCGGGCCAGTTCGTTCGAAACCTGCGCCGCGGGCAGCGGCGCATGCCGTTCGTCACCGCCGTAGGACTTCAGCGCGGCGAGGACGGCCAGCGTCAGCGCGGCAACCAGCGGCCAATAAACACCCAAATACACCGTTATTCTCGTTTTCATCTCGTGCCCCTTTGCATTGACGCGCCCTCGGCGCGCAGCCTTGCACCGCTACATAGGCGCATTCTATAGAGTGCGTCTATCGAGACAAAGACGGGAATAGCGAATTCAGCGTTGCGCCAGGATAAACAATCGGCCGCGTAAAGAGAGCAAGGACTACTCGCCGATCAGCCCCGGTGGCTGCGCTGCGCCGCGTACAGCTCACGGAACGTGCGGCCGACGGGCGCAGGCATGTCGCGGGTTGCGGTCCAGCCCTGGCCGAACGGCAGGCGGGTGATCGCGCGACGGCGCCCGCCCAGACGCTCGAGCAATCGCACGCCGAGTTTCGTTGCGAGCGCGTAGAGCGCCGGCCGTGTGGCGATGAAGCCCCAGACGGCCAATGCTGCGCGCTCGCCGAACGGGCGCAGATGGCGCTCCATCTGCTTTTCGCGCAGCTTGCGCAAAAGATCGGAAATGGGGATGCCGACGGGGCATACGCTGTTGCACTCGCCGCACAGCGTGGCGGCCTGCGGCAGATCGAGCGCCTTGTCGAGCCCGACATAGCTCGGCGTGAGGACCGAACCCATGGGCCCCGGGTAGACCCACCCGTAGGCATGCCCACCGACCTTCTGATAGACCGGGCAATGATTCATGCACGCGCCGCAACGAATGCAACGCAGCATTTCCTGGAACGCGCCGCCGATAAGCCCGGTGCGCCCGCCGTCCACGAGCACGACGTACATGTGTTCGGGCCCGTCGCCCTCGCCCGCGCCTCGCACGCCCGTCAGGAGCGAGAAATAATTCGACGTCGTCTGCCCGGTGGCCGAACGCGGAAGCAAACGCATGGCCACGGCCAGGTCCTCGAGCGTCGGCAAGACTTTTTCGATGCCGGTCACGGCGACATGCACGCGCGGCATGACGGTACACATCCCCTCGTTGCCTTCGTTCGTGACGATGGCGACCGAGCCGGTTTCGGCGATGATGAAGTTGCCCCCCGTCACGCCCATATCGGCCGACATGAAATGCGGGCGCAGCACTTCGCGCGCCTCGCGCGTCATCTGCGGGATCTCGGTCAGACGCTCGCGGGCGTGCGTCCTTGCGAAGAGATCGGCGATCTCCTCTTTGTCCTTGTGCACGACGGGCGCGATGATGTGGCTCGGCGGCTCGTTGCCGTTGATCTGCAGAATGTACTCGCCGAGGTCGGTCTCGATCGACTCGACGCCCATTTCGCCGAGCACGGCGTTGAGCCGCATCTCTTCGGACACCATCGATTTCGTTTTGATGACCTTCTTGACGTCATGCTTGCGCGCGATTTCGCCCACGAGCCGCGCCGCGTCGCGCGTCGTCTCGGCGAAGAGCACGGTGACGCCGCGGCGCGTGGCCTCGCGCTCGAAAGTCTCGAGCCAGACGTCCAGATTATCGAGCGCGCGATTGCGCCGCGCCTTCAGCTCCGCCCGCGTGGCCGGGAAATCGATCGCCTCGATGGCGAGCGCGCGCGCCGTCACGAATTTGGTCGAGAGTTTCGTCAGATTCTGCTGGAGGCGCGGGTTGGCCAGATTCTGCCTGGCGCGCGCCTTGAAGTGCATCGATTGGACTTGCATGGGCGATTCCGTCTCAAAGGCCTTGGGCGAGCACTTCGGCGATATGGAGCACGCGCGTGGTGGTATCCCCCGTGCGGCGCAGGCGCCCCTCGATGTTCAGCATGCAGCCGAGATCGCCCAGCACCACGGCACCGGTACCCGCCTCGCGGATGTTCGCGCATTTTTCGTCGACGATGGCCGTCGAGATATTGCCGTACTTGAGCGCGAACGTACCGCCGAAACCGCAGCAATGCTCGCACCCCTTCATTTCTGCCACCGCCACGCCCTTTTGCGCGAGCAGGGTGCGCGGCTGCTTCTTCACGCCGAGTTCGCGCAGGCCCGAGCAGGCGTCGTGATAGGTGACCGGGCCGGCGAACTCGCCGGGCGGCAGTTCGAGCCGCGCCACGTTGACGAGAAAATCGGTGAGCTCGTACACCTTCGCGCGCAGATTGCCGTATCGGCCCATGAGCTCGGGATCGTCGCGAAAGAGATCCGCGTAGTGAACGCCGACCATGCCGCCGCAAGAGCCGGACGGTATGACCACGTAGTCGAATTGCTCGAACTCGCGCAGCATTTTTTCGGCGAGATCGCGCGCGATGCCGCGCTCGCCCGAGTTGTAGGCCGGCTGGCCGCAACAGGTCTGGGCTGGCGGCACGACCACTTCGTAGCCGGCTCGCTCGAGCAGTTTGATGACCGAAAACCCGATCTCCGGGCGCATGAGGTCGACGAGACACGTGACGAACAATCCGACTCGCATGACGGCTCCGATGGAAAAACGTCTGCCATTATGCGTCGTTTGCCGACCGGCGCGTCGGCCAGCAGGACAAAAATTGGAGTCGAAGCCCGGTTCGAACGCCGTTCGCTTTTTTCACGATACGAGATACAATGTTTTTTTGCTTTGCGTCATTCGATTCACGATGAGCGACACGAACCAGGACTCCAAGACGTCCATCCAGGTCATCGAGCGCATGATGCGGCTCCTCGACGCGCTGGCCGACCACAGCGATCCGGTCAGCCTGAAGGAGCTTGCGCTGCGTACGGAGCTCCACCCCTCGACGGCCCACCGCATCCTCAACGACATGGTGACCTGCCGGCTGGTTGACCGGTCGGATCCGGGCACCTACCGGCTCGGCATGCGGCTGCTCGAGCTCGGCAACCTCGTGAAAGCGCGGCTTTCGGTGCGCGATGCCGCGCTGATGCCGATGCGCGAACTGCACCGGCTCACCGGCCAAACCGTCAACCTCTCGGTACGGCAGGGCGACGAAATCGTCTATATCGAGCGCGCCTACTCGGAGCGCTCCGGCATGCAGGTGGTACGGGCGATCGGCGGCCGCGCGCCGCTGCATCTCACCTCCGTCGGCAAGCTTTTCCTCGCGGCGGACGAAGCCTCGCGCGTGCGCGCCTATGCCACGCGCACCGGGCTCTCGGGGCATACGCAAAACAGCATCACGGACCTCTCGCGCCTGGAGCGCGAACTCATGCAGGTTCGCCAGCAGGCATGCGCACGCGACAACGAAGAGCTCGAGCTCGGGGTGCGGTGCATTGCCGCGGGTATATACGACGACAGCGGCAAGCTCGTAGCCGGGCTGTCGCTTTCGGCGCCCGCGGACAGGCTCCAGGATGCCTGGCTCGCCCATCTGAGCCGCACGGCGTTCGTGATCTCGGAAGCACTCGGCTATCACCCCGAAGCGGCGGCCGCCCAGGTCGACGCAGTCAAGGCGCGAACTGCCTGAGCGCAGGCTGCCGCCCGGCACGCCACCGCGCCCGGGCGATAGCCGGCCGTCTACCGCGCGCCCGCGTTGCCGCGCGCCAAAAACGAAGCCCCGCCGAGGCGGGGCTTCTTGCATAGACGGGCCGAACGAGGTGCGCGACTCGATGGGGCCGGCTCAGGTGCCGCGGCCGCCGGCGTCCGCACTCGTAATACGCTCGCCGCCGCCATTGTCGATCCACGTGCGCAGGCGCGCCGCGTCGGCAAAGCGCGAATACTTGCCCGCGGAATCGAGCAGTACCATGATGATCGGCCGATTCTGGATCGTGGCCTGCATGACGAGGCACTCGCCCGCTTCGTTGATGAAACCTGTCTTCTGCAGGCCGATCTCCCAACTCGAGTTGCGCACGAGCGCATTCGTGCTGTTATAGGCAAGTTCGCGCCGGCCTGTATCCACCGTGTAGCTGCGATCGGTCGAGAACCGGCGGATCAGCGGATACTGATAGGCCGCATCGACCATCTTCACGAGATCCCGTGCAGTAGAGACGTTGCGGCTCGTGAGGCCCGTCGGGTTTTCGAAATGCGTGTCGGTCATGCCAAGCGTGCGGGCCTTGGCATTCATTGCCGCGATGAACGCGTCGCGGCCGCCCGGGTAGTACCGCGAGAGCGCAGCCGCCGCCCGATTTTCAGAGGCCATGAGCGCGATGTGCAGCATATCTTCGCGTGACAGTACCGAACCGACGGCCAGGCGCGAGCCCGTGTGCTTCTCGTAGTCGCGATCGGCGTCGGTCACCTCGAGTTGGTCGGTGAGCGGCAGATTCGCGTCGAGCACGACCATGGCCGTCATCAGCTTCGTAATCGAGGCGATCGGCACCACGGCGCGCGAGTTCTTGTCGAACAGCGCCTCAGCGCTGTTCTGATCGACCACATAGGCGACGTTGGAACGCAGCACCAGCCCTTCGGGGCTGTCCTGCAGACCAAACGGCTGCCCGGCAACGGGCGAGCGCGGCGCGAAGGCGACCTTGCGCACGCCATTGTGGCCATGGCGGCCACGCACCGTGTAGGTCACGCGCTTCTTGCGCGAACGCTCTTCGGTGATGGCTGCTGTTTTCTCCGCTCGAACAGCTTGCTTGGCGGAGGCTTTCTTCGTGGATTTTTGCGCTTTTTTAGTGACGGCAGACTTGCCCGAAGCCGAATCGGTCGTGCTTGACGCGGCGAGCGCGCCAGCGGGTGCCGCGAAAATCGCGGCAGCAAGCATGGAAGCAGTAACCGAGACGACTCTCGCAAGCGCCACGCCGTGCCTCACTTTGAGCGACGAAAACAGTGCGGTTTTCATTGGTGTTCTTGAAAACGGGGGTGGCGAGAGACGGACTTTGACGGCAAGTGTAGTAAAGCTACTAAAAATTAGCAATCAGAAGCACTTACCGAACGTCCTTGAACCAAATTTGTAAGAGTGATGCCGCAGGCGGCGACGCGTGCCGCGACCTTTGCATGTTGCGACAAAACGCTGCACCCCAGTGGGGCCATGACCACATATCGGCGCACCTCGCGCAAACTTGAGAGGTGGCCGGGGTGCGGCGATGAGACCTTGATAACGGGTTCGCGCCGCCGGGCGTTGACAACAGAGGAAGGCCGCCATCGAAGGGTCCGTCGCCCTTTCAGCGCGACGCAGCAAAATCCATTCCAAGCGCCCTTCGCCGCTGCCCTACCATTCCTCGTAGCACCTTGTTTTTATGCAGAATCCTTTGAATTAGACAGAATTGTGCATCGCACCAAACAGCGCTTGACTTTTGTGCACGACGGCATAGAATAGGTCTCGATGTTGCGACGCACAAAAGGCGTCGGGCATACGACGCGATTCGAAGCTTTGCCATTAACCTATGCGATCTGCGCCAGACAGGTCGATTTTCAGGAGCGAAAACATGACTCTGCTGACACCTGAGCAATTCGCCGCAGCACAGAAAGCCAACCTCGAAGCGCTCTTCGGTCTGACGAACAAGGCGTTCGAAGGCATCGAAAAGCTCGTGGAGCTGAACCTGCAAGTCGTCAAGTCGACGATCGCGGAAAGCCAGGAAAACGCACAACGTGCGCTGTCGGTGAAAGACGCGCAAGAGCTGCTCGCGCTGCAAGCCAGCCTCTCGCAGCCCGTCGCGGAAAAGGTTCTGTCGTATGGCCGCCATCTGTACGAGATCGCGTCGGCCACGCAAGCTGAATTCGCCCGTGTGGCCGAAGCCCAGTACGAAGAGCAGAACCGCAAGGTACAAGCGCTTGTCGACAACGTCGCCAAGAATGCGCCTGCCGGCTCGGAAACGGCCGTCGCCGTGATGAAGTCGGCGATCACCGCCGCCAACACGACCTACGAAACGGTCCACAAGGCCACGAAGCAAGCGGTCGAGATCGCCGAGAGCAACTTCAACGCCGCCGCCACGGCCGCAACGAAGGCCGCTCAGCAGGCAGCGACGCAAGCTTCGCGCGCGGCTGCCAAGAAGCCGGCTGCCTGAGCGACGACACGCACCTCTCGCCGAACGTAAAACGGCGCGCTTCGAAAGAAGCGCGCCGTTTTTGCATTTGCAGCCAGTTCATGGACAGGGGGCGCTACGGGCGGGGCTCCGACATCGACGGCCCTCCGCCCCCCCGCCTTTGTCCCGCCGCCAGGGCGGGCTGCCCTACTACTTCTTTTTCTGCGGCGGCAGATCGGTACAAACGCCTTCGTACAACTCGGCGGCCATGCCGATCGATTCGCCGAGCGTCGGGTGCGGATGGATCGTCCGCCCGATGTCGGTGGCATCGGCGCCCATCTCGATGGCGAGGCATACCTCGCTGATGAGATCGCCGGCGTTCAGGCCGACAATCCCGCCGCCGATAATGCGGTGCGTCGCTTCGTCGAAGATCAGCTTCGTGAAGCCCTCGTCGCGCCCGTTGGCGATCGCCCGGCCCGAGGCCACCCACGGAAACACGGCCTTGCCATACTTGATGCCTTCGGCCTTGCACTGGTCCTCGGTCTTGCCGGCCCAGGCCACCTCGGGATCGGTATAGGCGACCGACGGAATCTGCATCGCGTCGAAATAGGCCTTTTCGCCGTGCGCCGCTTCGGCGGCGACGTGCCCTTCGTGCACGGCCTTATGGGCGAGCATCGGCTGGCCGATGATATCGCCGATCGCAAAGATATGCGGCACGTTGGTACGCATCTGCTTGTCGACCTCGATGAAGCCGCGATCGGTGACGCGCACGCCCGCGTTCTCGGCGCCGATCTTCTTGCCGTTCGGACTACGGCCGACCGCCACGAGCACGAGGTCGTAGCGCTGCGGCTCGGCCGGCGCCTTCTCGCCCTCGAACGTCACATGGATGCCATCGGCCTTCGCCTCGGCCGACATGGTCTTCGTCTTCAACATGACGTTGGCGAAGTGCTTGGCGCTGTACTTCTGCCAGACCTTCACGAGGTCGCGGTCAGCGCCCATCATCAACCCGTCGAGCATTTCGACGACGTCGATCTTCGCGCCGAGCGTCGCGTAGACCGTCGCCATCTCCAGGCCGATGATGCCGCCGCCGATCACGAGCATGCGTTGCGGGATCTGGCGCAGTTCGAGCGCGCCCGTCGAATCGACGACGCGCGGGTCGTCGGGCATGAACGGCAGCTTCACCGCTTGAGAGCCTGCCGCGATGATCGCTTGCCTGAACTTGACGACCTTGTTCCCGCCCTCCGTCTGCACCCGCATGTGATGCGGATCGACGAAGGCGCCGACGCCCGTCAACACCTCGACCTTGCGCGCCTTCGCCATGCCGGAGAGGCCCGTCGTCAATTTGTTGACGACGCTCGCTTTGAACGCGCGCAGCTTGTCGAGATCGATCTGCGGCGCGCCGAACGTGATGCCGTGCGAGGCGAGCGCAGCCATTTCATCGGTAATGAGCGCCGTGTGCAGCAGCGCCTTCGATGGGATGCAGCCGACGTTCAGACACACGCCGCCAAGCGTCGAATAACGTTCGACGAGCACGGTCTTCATGCCGAGGTCGGCCGAGCGGAAAGCCGCCGAATAGCCGCCGGGACCCGCGCCGAGCACGAGCATGTCGCACTCGATGTCCGCCCCGCCGGCGTAGCTGGCCGCCTGCGCGGTCGGGGCGGCCGGTGCCGCGGGGGCCGCGGGGGCCGCGGGGGCCGCCGGCTGCGCAGGTGCGGCAGCCGGCGCGGGCTTGGCCGCAGCCGCGCCTTCCGCGGCTTCGACGAGCGCGATCACCATGCCTTGCGACACCTTGTCGCCGGCTTTGATCTTCACTTCCTTCACCGTGCCGGCCGTATCGCTCGGCACTTCCATCGACGCCTTGTCCGACTCGAGCGTCAAGAGCGACTGCTCTTTCTCGATGACGTCGCCCGGCTTGATGTTGACCTCGATGACATCGACGTCCTTGAAGTCGCCGATATCCGGCACCTTTACTTCGACGAGACTCATTCACGTCCCCTTGTTGTTCGTGTCGACGGTCACAGGATCACACGCCGGAAGTCGGCGAGCAGCGCGGCGAGATAGGCATTGAAGCGTGCGGCCTCGGCGCCGTCGATGACGCGGTGGTCATACGACAGCGACAGCGGCAGCGTGAGGCGCGGCGCAAACTGTTTGCCGTCCCACACCGGCTTCATCGCGCTTCTCGACAGGCCGAGGATGGCCACTTCGGGGGCGTTGATGATCGGCGTGAAATGCGTGCCGCCGATGCCGCCGAGCGACGAGATCGAAAAGCAGCCGCCTTGCATCTGGTCGGGCTTCAGCTTGCCCTCGCGCGCGAGCCTGGAGAGCTCGGCCATTTCCTTGGCGATCTCGATGAGGCCCTTCCTGTCGGCATCGCGAATGACCGGGACGACGAGACCGTTCGGCGTGTCCGCGGCGAAGCCTACGTGGTAGTACTGCTTGAAGACGAGCGTGTCGCCGTCCAGGCTCGCGTTGAACGTCGGGAATTTCTTCAGCGCCGAGACGACGGCCTTGATCACGAACGCCAGCATCGTGACCTTGACGCCCGCCTTCTCGTTTTCCTTGTTCAGTTGCACGCGCAGCGCTTCGAGCTCGGTGATGTCGGCTTCGTCGTTGTTCGTGACGTGCGGGATCATCACCCAGTTGCGATGCAGGTTCGCGCCGGAGATCTTCTTGATGCGCGAGAGCGGCTTCGCTTCGATCGGGCCGAACTTCGTGAAGTCGATCTTCGGCCAGGGCAACAGGTTCAGCTCGCCGCCGCCCGCCGTCGCGGACGTACCGGCCGGGGCACCCGCCAGCGCGCGCTGGCCCGTCATCACGCCCTTCACGAACGCGGTGACGTCGTCCTGCGTGATTCGGCCCTTGGGTCCGGTACCCTGCACCTGCCCAACATCGACGCCGAGCTCGCGCGCGAACTTGCGCACCGACGGCGACGCATGACTCGGCCGGCGCACACCGCCCTCGCCCGCCGGGATCAACGGCGCCTGCGCGAGCGCGGACGGCTGGGCCGGCGCGGGCTTCGCCGCTTCCGTGCGCGGCGAATCGATCGGCGGCTCGACCTTCTTCTGCTCGGACGCCGCGGCCGGCGCCGCTTGCGCGGGTGCCGCGCCCGCAGCCTCGAGCAGCACGATCAGCGTGCCCTCGGAAACCGTGTCGCCCACCTTCACCTTCACGTCCTTGACGATACCGGCCGCGGGGCTCGGCACGTCCATCGTGGCCTTGTCCGACTCCAGCGTGACGAGCGACTGCTCCTTCTCGACGCGATCGCCCACCTTCACGCCCACTTCGATGACCGGAATATCCTTGAAGTCGCCGATGTCCGGGACCTTGATCTCCTGCACACCGCCGGCAGCTGTCGCGGGGGCGGGAGCCGCGGCCGGCTGAGCCGTGGCGGCCTGCGCCGGCGCGGCCGCGCCGTTCGCCTGGGCGGGCTTGGCCGCGCTCGCCGCGGCCGCGCCGTCGAGAATGACGATCAGCGTGCCTTCCGACACCGGATCGCCCTGCTTCACTTTCACTTCCTTGACCGTGCCGGCCGCGGGGCTCGGCACGTCCATCGTCGCCTTGTCCGACTCGAGCGTGATGAGGGACTGCTCCTTCTCGACCGTATCGCCCGCTTTCACGAGGATGTCGATGACGGGGATGTCCTTGAAATCGCCGATGTCCGGCACCTTGACTTCGATCGCTTCACTCATTTGTTGGTGTCTCCAGGGCTCGCGCGCACGTCCGCCGCGCGAACGGCTGGACGTGCGCGGCATGGCCGCACGCGAAGGCGATGCCTTAAACGGTCATCGGGTTGGGTTTGTTCGGGTCGAGCTGGTACTTGGCCAGCGCGTCGGCGACGAGCTTGCGCTCGACCGTGCCCTCGTCGGCCAACGCGTTGAGCGCCGCCACGGTGACCCAGTAACGATCGACTTCGAAGAAGTGGCGCAGCTTTTCTCGCGTATCCGAACGGCCGAAGCCATCGGTACCGAGCACGACATAGCGTTGCGGCACGTAGCCGCGGATCTGCTCCGCAAGGGCGCGCACGTAGTCGGTCGAGGCGATCACGGGGCCTTGCGCGTCCTTCAGCAGCGTCTCGACGTGCGACAGCTTGCGCGGCTCGCTCGGATGCAGCAGATTCCAGCGCGAAACGGCCTGGCCTTCGCGAGCAAGCTCGGTGAAGCTCGGCACGCTCCAAAGGTCGGCTTCGACGCCCCAGTCGTTCTTGAGCAGGTCGGCGGCCGCGATCACTTCATTGAGAATCGTGCCCGCCCCCATGAGTTGTACGCGCGGCGCCTTGGCGGCGGCGTCCGCCTTCTTCAACGAGTACATCCCCTTGATGATGTGCTCGGCCACGTGCTCGCCCTGCGGGATCGCGGGGTGCTCGTAGTTCTCGTTCATCACCGTGATGTAGTAGAACACGTCCTCCTGCTCCTGCACCATGCGGCGCAGGCCGTCCTGCATGATGACGGCGAGTTCGTAACCGAACGTGGGGTCGTAGTTGACGCAGTTCGGCACCGACGACGCCCACAGCAGCGAATGGCCGTCCTCGTGCTGCAGACCCTCGCCGTTGAGCGTCGTACGGCCCGCCGTGCCGCCAAGCAGGAAGCCGCGCGAGCGCATGTCGCCGGCGGCCCAGACCAGATCGCCGATGCGCTGCAGGCCGAACATCGAATAGAAGACGTAGAACGGCACCATGATTTCGCCGTGCGTCGAGTACGACGTCGCGGCCGCGATCCAGTCGCACATGCCGCCGGCTTCGTTGATGCCTTCCTGCAGGATCTGGCCCGTCTCGGATTCCTTGTAGAACATCAACTGGTCGGAATCTTCCGGCACGTACTTCTGGCCGTCCTGGTTCCAGATACCGATCTGGCGGAAGAGACCTTCCATGCCGAACGTACGCGATTCGTCGGGCACGATCGGCACCACGCGCTTGCCGAGCGCCTTGTCCTTCAGCAGGATGTTGAGGATCCGCACGAACGCCATCGTCGTGGAGATCTCACGGCCCTCGCCCGTGCCCTTGAGCAGCGGCTCGAACGCCGCCAGCGCCGGCACCGGCAGCGACTCGGCTTTCTGGCGCCGCGCCGGCAGATAGCCGCCGAGCTCCTGGCGGCGCGCGCGCATGTACTCGAGTTCCTTCGAGCCTTCCTCGAACGTCAGGTACGGCACGTTGACGATATCGTCGTCGGAAATCGGCAGGCGGAACTGGTCGCGGAACACCTTCAGCTGATCCACCTGCATCTTCTTTTGCTGATGGGTGATGTTCATCGCCTGGCCCGCCTCGCCCATGCCGTAGCCCTTGATCGTCTTCGCGAGGATGACGGTCGGCTGGCCCTTGGCCTGCGTGGCTGCCTGGAACGCTGCGTAGATCTTGTGCGGATCGTGGCCGCCGCGGTTCAGATTCCAGATGTCCTCGTCCGACCAGTCGGCGACGAGCGCCTTCAGCTCGGGCGTATTGAAGAAGTGCTCGCGCACGTAGGCGCCCGACTCCGACTTGTACGTCTGGTACTCGCCGTCAACCACCTCCATCATGCGGCGCATCAGCGCACCCGTCTTGTCGCGCGCGAAGAGCGCATCCCAGCGGCTGCCCCAGATGACCTTGATCACGTTCCAGCCGGCACCGCGGAACTCCGACTCCAGTTCCTGGATGATCTTGCCGTTACCGCGCACCGGGCCGTCGAGACGCTGCAGGTTGCAGTTGATGACGAACACGAGGTTGTCGAGCCGCTCGCGGCCGGCCATGCCGATCGCGCCGAGCGATTCCGGCTCGTCGGTCTCGCCGTCGCCGAGGAATGCCCAGACCTTGCGGCCCTGCGTGTTCGCGACACCGCGCGCGTGCAGGTACTTCATGAACCGCGCCTGGTAGATCGCCATGATCGGGCCGAGGCCCATGGAGACGGTCGGAAACTGCCAGAAATCGGGCATCAGCCACGGATGCGGATACGAGGAAATGCCCTCGCCGCCCACTTCCTGGCGGAAGTTGTCGAGTTGCTTTTCCGTCAGGCGGCCGAGCAGGAACGCGCGCGAGTAGATGCCCGGCGACGAGTGGCCCTGCACGAAGACGAGATCGCCGCCGTGCTTGTCCGACGGCGCATGCCAAAAGTGATTGAAGCCGACGTCGTAGAGCGTGGCAGCCGACGCGAACGAAGCGATGTGGCCGCCGACGTTCGTATGCTTGCCCGCGCGCAGCACCATCGCGATCGCGTTCCAGCGCGTGTACGAGCGGATACGGTGCTCGATGTCCTGGTCGCCCGGGATCTTGGCCTGACCCGACACCGGGATCGTGTTGATGTACGGAGTGTTCGCCGAGAAGGGCAGATGCTCGCCGTGCACGCGCGCGAATTCGATCTGCTTTTCGATCAGGTAGTGCGCGCGCTCGGGACCCACCGTCGACAGCACGCCTTCGAGTGCCTCGAGCCATTCGCCGGTTTCCTGGGGATCGTCGTCTCTTTCGGCGGCGACATATTTCATGACTTCGTCGGGCACAGCGGACATTCTCGTCTCCTGAATAGAGAAATGCTCTTTGAACAGACGACGCGGGCCAGCTCACGGCGCGCGGCAGTTGCGCGATTTTAAAGAGGCCTCCATGCTGCGCGCAATCAATTTTTCGAATGACGAGATCATTTCTCACGATATGAAATATTGCTGCGCCGCACAGTACCCGGTGGGCACGGGGACGCACCGCCGCGAAGCGCGCGAGGGCACCGGTTTACCCTTGTTTTACGCCAATTGGCGGGCCGGCGCTGCGCTACAATTCGAGCCATGTTGACCGATCGGCTTTTCGCACGTTCGGCGCGGCCACCCGGTCTCCGGGCGGATTCGTCGCCGTCCCGCTGGCACCACGGACCCTGGTGGTCGAATTCCTATTTGCTGACGCCGCTGCTGTCGATCCTGGTATTCCTGGTCGTCATGAGCCTGATTCTGTGGAGCCTGAATCGGCGCGAGCAGCAGCAGCAGGAAGACACCCTCTATCGCAATGTGGCGTGGGCGCAGCAACAGATCCGGCTCTCGATGACGGGCGCGCAGGAACAGTTGCAGGCGCTCTCGCGGGATCTCTCGGCCGGGCATGCCGACCAGCGTTCGTTCCAGATGTCGACCACCGACATCATGCAGGCGCACCCCGAAATCCTGTACATGAACTGGTACACGAGCCAGAAGCAGCCGCGCTGGCCCGATACGGCGCTGCCGCTCGCCGGGCAGCGCTTCGCGCGGCTCACCGATGCTCAAATGGAGCTCGCCGTGGCCGCTGCCTTCGGCGAGGCGCGCAGCACGCGGCGGCAGGTGTACTCGCCGCTCATCTACGACGATCTCGGCAACGGCTATCTGACGCTGCAAACGCCGGTCTATCGCGATCGCGAGTTTCTCGGCTCGATCTCGGCGGTGTTCTCGATCGAGGGCGTGCTGAAGTACGACATTCCGCCCGAGCTCTCGGCCAAGTACAAGATCTCGCTCATCGACGCCAACAACCGCGAGTTGGCCACCACGTCCACGCGCCCGCGCCTGCCGCGCGATCTCTTTTACGATCTGCCGCTCGATCCGCCCGGTCAGGGCCTGACCGTGCGCGTCTACGCATTCCCGCAGCTCACGAACTTCACGAACAACACGCTCGTGTGGCTCGTGGCCGGCCTGTCGTGCTTCGTGCTCTGGAGCTTGTGGAGCCTTTGGAAGCACACGCGGCAACGCTTCGAGGCGCAGCAGGCGCTCTACGCGGAAGCGTTCTTCCGGCGCGCAATGGAAAATTCGGTGCTGATCGGCATGCGCGTGCTCGACATGCACGGCCGCATCACGCACGTGAATCCGGCGTTCTGCCGGATGACGGGCTGGGACGAAAGCGATCTCGTCGGCAAGACGGCGCCGTTCCCGTACTGGCCGCGCGATGCCTACCCCGAGATGCAGCGGCAACTCGACATGACGCTGCGCGGCAAGGCGCCTTCGTCGGGTTTCGAGTTGCGCGTGCGCCGCAAGGACGGCTCGATCTTCCACGCGCGCCTTTACGTTTCGCCGCTCATCGACAGCTCCGGCCGGCAAACGGGCTGGATGTCGTCGATGACCGACATCACCGAGCCCAAGCGCGCGCGCGAGGAACTGGCCGCCGCGCACGAGCGCTTCACGACGGTGCTCGAGAGCCTCGATGCGGCCGTGTCGGTCCTGGCTGCCGACGAAGCGGAGCTGCTCTTCGCTAACCGCTACTACCGGCATTTGTTCGGCATCCGCCCCGATGGCCACCTCGAGCTTGCCGGAGGCGGCTTCGATTCGACGCAGGCATCGTCCGATTCGATCGACATGGTCGATACCTATGCCGGGCTGCCAGCCGCGGCGCTGACCGAGAGCACGGCCGACGCGCAGGAAGTCTACGTGCAGAGCATCCAGAAGTGGTTCGAGGTACGGCGCCAGTACATCCAGTGGGTGGACGGCCACCTCGCCCAGATGCAGATCGCAACCGACATCACGACGCGCAAGCAGGCTCAGGAGCTCGCACGCCAGCAGGAAGAAAAGCTGCATTTCACAAGCCGCCTGATGACGATGGGCGAGATGGCCTCCTCGCTCGCACACGAGCTGAACCAGCCGCTCGCGGCGATCAACAACTACTGTTCGGGCACCGTCGCGCTCGTCAAAGCCGGGCGCACGACGCCCGATACGCTGTTGCCCGTGCTCGAGAAAACGGCGCAGCAGGCCGTGCGCGCCGGCATGATCATCAAGCGCATCCGCGAATTCGTGAAGCGCAGCGAGCCCAAGCGCCAAGCCGCGCGCGTGTCCGACATCGTCGCCGACGCGGTTGGCCTCGCCGAAATCGAGGCACGCAAGCGCCGCATCCGCATCCTCACCGAAATTCGCTCGCGCCTGCCCGTCATCTACGTCGACCCGGTGCTGATCGAGCAGGTGCTCGTCAACCTGCTGAAAAACGCGGCCGAGGCCATGCACGAGGCACGGCCCAATGCAGTCGATCCGGTCATCCGCGTCGTCGTCAGGCTCGAAGCCGGATTTGTCTGTATCAGCGTGGTCGATCAGGGCCCCGGTGTCGACGAAGCGGCGATCGAACGCCTGTTCGAGCCGTTTTACAGCACCAAGTTGGACGGCATGGGCATGGGGCTCAACATCTGCCGCTCCATCATCGAATCGCACCGCGGCCGGCTGTGGGTCGTCAACAACGTCGACGCCGGCGGGAAGATCACAGGCGCCACTTTTCACTGTAGTCTGCCGATCGGCGAGCCTGCCGATTCGGGCCACCATGGCGGCGGCACCGAGGCACACAAACCGCAAACCGTTACGGGAGAGTTATGAGTAGCCCAGTCACCACTCAGGAAACCGTCTTTGTCGTCGACGACGACGAGGCCGTACGCGATTCGCTGCGTTGGCTGCTCGAGGCAAACGGCTATCGGGTGCAGTGCTTCTCGAGCGCCGAGCAGTTCCTCGAAGCCTACCAGCCCGCGCATCAGGCGGGGCAGATCGCCTGCCTGATTCTCGACGTGCGCATGTCCGGCATGAGCGGGCTCGAGCTGCAAGAGCGGCTCATCGCCGAGAACGCTTCGCTGCCGATCATCTTCGTGACCGGCCACGGCGACGTGCCGATGGCCGTATCCACGATGAAAAAAGGCGCGATGGACTTTATCGAGAAACCGTTCGACGAAGCCGAGTTGCGCAAGCTCGTCGAGCGCATGCTCGACAAGGCCCGCAGCGAGAGCAGCACCGTGCAGCAGCAGCGCGCCGCGGCGGAACGGCTTTCGAAGCTCACGGCGCGCGAGCATCAGGTGCTCGAGCGCATCATCGCGGGCCGCCTGAACAAGCAGATCGCCGACGACCTCGGCATCAGCATCAAGACCGTCGAGGCCCACCGGGCCAACATCATGGAAAAGCTCAACGTGAATACGGTCGCCGATCTGCTGCGCCTCGCCCTCTCGAACAAGCCGCAACAGTAGGCAATCGGCGGCAAAGCGGTGCGCGACGCGGCGCGGAATCGGGCCGCGGGCGGCGCCCCCACCGCCCCCACCGCCCCTCTCCCAGCGCGCCGCAGCCTCGCGGCGCGCCGCAGCGGTATAATTGCCGCTTGCGCATAAGCGGCCGGCACCCGGCCGTGGCATGTCCTGCGTACGGCGCAGCACCGGCGCCGCACCCCCTCCGCCCCGCGGCCTTCGAGGCCCGCGCCGCTACCTGCGCCACCGCGTCGCCACTCTCTACATCCACCGAATCATGACAGCCAAACTGATCGACGGCATCGCCCTTTCCAAGACCTTGCGCACCGACGTGGCCACGCGCGCAGCCGCGCTCGCGGCTCGCGGGCGCAAGCCGGGGCTCGCCGTCGTGCTCGTGGGCGACAACCCCGCCAGCGCCGTCTATGTGCGCAACAAGATCAAGGCTTGCGAAGACAACGGCATCCACTCGTCATGCGACCGCTATCCGGCCACGCTCTCCGAAGCGGAACTGCTCGCGCGCATCGACGCGCTCAACCGGGACCCGGGCATCCACGGCATTCTGGTTCAGTTGCCGCTGCCGCCGCATATCGACAGCCACAAAGTGATCGAAGCCATCGCGCCGGAAAAGGACGTAGACGGTTTTCACGTGGCCAATGCCGGTGCCCTGATGACGGGCAAGCCGCTGTTCCGTCCCTGCACGCCATACGGCGTCATGAAGATGTTCGAAGCCTGTGGCATCGATCTGAAAGGCGCCGAGGCCGTCGTGATCGGGCGCTCGAACATCGTCGGCAAACCGATGGCGCTGCTTTTGCTCGAAGCGGGCGCCACGGTCACGATCTGCCACAGCAAGACGCGCGATCTGGCCGCGCACACGAAGCGTGCCGACGTGATCGTCGCGGCCACCGGCAAGCGCCAGCTCGTGACGGCCGATATGGTCAAGCCCGGCGCCGTCGTCATCGACGTGGGCATGAATCGGGACGATGCGGGTAAGCTCTGCGGCGACGTGGACTTCCCCGGCGTATCGGAAGTCGCCGGCTTCATCACGCCCGTGCCCGGCGGCGTCGGGCCGATGACGATCACGATGCTGCTCGTCAATACGATCGAGGCCGCCGAGCGCTGCGCCGCACAAGGTGCGTGACGGCTCCGGCCGGAAGTGAAAAAGCGTAACGCCGGTTGGAAAAAGCGCATAGCGTCCCAATACTGTGGAAAACGGGCGCATGATGCCCGTCAGTCCGATCAACGATCACAGGAAGCTCCATGGTCCAGAACACGTCCGATACGCTCTCTCCGTCCGCGTCCGGCGCGTCGCCGCAAACAGGCAACCCGCTGCTCGACTTCTCTGGCCTGCCCCGCTTCGGCGAAATCCGCCCCGAGCACGTTACGCCGGCGCTCGATGTCCTGCTTGCCGATGCGCAAGCGGCCATCGACCGCGCACTCGATGCGCGAACGCCGGCCACCTGGGCCGACGTCGTCGATGCCACGGAGCGCGCGACGGAGCCGCTATCGCGTGCATGGGGCATCGTCGGTCACCTGAACGCCGTGGCCGACACGCCCGAATTGCGCGCCGCGTACGGCGAAAATCTGCCGCGCGTGACCGAGTTCTGGTCGAGCGTCGGGCAGAACCTCGCCCTCTTCGAAAAGTACAAGGCCATCGCGACCGGCCCGGAACTGGCCTCGCTCAGCGTCGAGCGCAAGAAGATCCTCGATAACGCGCTGCGCGACTTCCGCTTGTCGGGCGCCGAGCTGCCCGAAGACCAAAAGCCGCGCTTCGCCGAACTGCAGGAGCACCAGGCGGCCCTCGCGAAGTCGTTTTCCGACCATGTGCTCGACTCGACGAACGCTTACGCGTACATCGCGAAGGCCGAAGACGAACTCGCCGGCCTGCCCGAAGACGTCGTTCAGGCCGCGCGTCAGGCGGCACAGAGCGCCGGGCTCGAAGGCTGGAAGTTCACGCTGCACTTTCCTTCCTACTTTCCGATCATGCAGTACGCCACGCATCGGCCGATGCGCGAAGCCATGTACCGCGCATACGTCACGCGCGCCTCGGAGTTCGGCAGCCTGTACGGTGCGGGCAAGCCCGAATGGGACAACACGGACGTCATCGCCGAGCTTCTGAAGCTGCGGCGCGAGGAAGCCCGGATGCTCGGCTACCGCAACTTCGCCGAGGTTTCCCTCGTGCCGAAAATGGCCGACTCGCCGGAGCAAGTCGTTGCGTTCCTCGAGGATCTCGCGCAGCGTGCGCGCCCGCATGCCGAGCAAGACTGGCAGGAACTGCGTGACTTCGCGGCGCGCGAGCTCGGACTGGCTCAGCTCGAGCCGTGGGATATCGCGTTCGCGAGCGAGCGGCTGCGCGAGAAGCGCTATGCATTCTCGGAAAACGAGGTCAAGCAGTACTTCCCGGAGCCGGCGGTGCTGGGCGGCCTTTTCAAGGTCGCCGAAACGCTCTTCGGCGTTCGCATTCGCCGCGACGAAGCCCCTGTCTGGCACCCTGACGTGCGCTTTTTCCGCGTGGAGGATCGCGACGGCACGCTCGTCGCCCAGTTCTATCTCGACCTCTACGCGCGCGAAGGCAAGCGCGGCGGCGCCTGGATGGACGACGCCCGCTCGCGGCATCGCAGGCCGGACGGCGGCCTGCAAACGCCGGTCGCCTACCTGACCTGCAACTTCTCGGCCCCGGTCGGCGGCAAGCCGGCGTGCTTCACGCACGACGAAGTCATCACGCTTTTCCATGAATTCGGGCATGGGATCCACCACATGCTCACACGCGTGGACGAACTCGCGGTGGCGGGCATCAACGGCGTGGAATGGGACGCCGTCGAGCTGCCCTCGCAGTTCATGGAGAACTTCTGCTGGGAATGGGACGTGCTCGCCGATATGTCGGCGCACGTCGATAGCGGCGCCCGACTGCCGCGCGAGCTCTTCGAGAAAATGCTCGCGGCGAAGAACTTCCAAAGCGGACTCGGCACGATGCGCCAGATCGTGTTCTCGATGTTCGACATGCGCTTGCATGTCGACTTCGATCCGGCCGGCCCCCTCAGCGCAAACGACCTCGCGCGCGAAATCAACGGACGCTACCAGGTGGTGCCGCAAGCCTCTTTCTCGCGCTGGCCGAACACATTCAGCCATATCTTCGCGGGCGGCTACGCGGCCGGCTACTACAGCTACAAGTGGGCCGAGGTGCTGTCGGCCGATGCCTATGCCGCGTTCGAAGACGCCGCACACACGAGCGGCAGCGTGCTCGATGCGGCGACGGGCCAACGCTATCGCCATGAAATCCTCGAGGTAGGCGGCAGCCGTCCGGCGATGGAGTCGTTCAAGGCCTTCCGCGGGCGCGCGCCGACCATCGATGCGCTGTTGCGCCACAACGGCATGGCCGGTACCACAGCGCACTGAAACCGCTGGCCCGCCCGTTAAAACGGCGCCGCCGCCATCGAGGCGCGGCGCCGTTTTCGTTCGTTCCTGCCGTCGTCGATCCCCCCCTGGCATACGCCGCAGTACAGATAGCGCCCGGTCGCGGGTTTGCCTGTTCAGTGACGATTCGGCAGTTTGAAATCGACGCGGCTCGGCCGGCTGTCGATCGCAAGCGTCGCGTCCGCAGCCGGCGTGCGCGCAATGACCTTTCCACCGCGCACCACGGCGAGCCGCGTCGCGCGCAGGC
This sequence comes from Trinickia caryophylli, assembly GCF_034424545.1. Lineage (NCBI taxonomy): Bacteria > Pseudomonadati > Pseudomonadota > Betaproteobacteria > Burkholderiales > Burkholderiaceae > Trinickia > Trinickia caryophylli. The sequence goes on from NZ_CP139970.1 coordinate 646,190, forward strand.
GAATCGCCTCGACCGGATCGCCCGCGTCGAGCAGCACGCAGTCCGCCCGCCGCCCCACCGCGATGCCGTACTCTTCGAGCCCGAGAATGCGCGCCGGGTTGACCGTCACCGCGTCGAAGGCCGCACGCATCGCGGCCAGCCCCGTCATCTGCGCGACGTGCAACCCCATGTGCGCCACCTCGAGCATGTCAGCCGAGCCCAGGCTGTACCAGGGGTCCATCGCGCAGTCGTGACCGAACGCAACGTCGATCCCCGCCGCGATCATCTCAGGCACGCGCGTCATGCCACGCCGCTTCGGATAGGTATCCGCGCGCCCTTGCAGCGTAATGTTGATGAGCGGATTGGCAATGGCGGCCACGCCCGATTCGCGCATCAGCGGCAACAGCTTGCTCACATAGTAGTTGTCCATCGAGTGCATGGACGTCAGATGCGAGCCGGCCACGCGGCCCCCAAGGCCGAGCCGGTGAGCTTCGGCGCAAAGCGTCTCGATGTGGCGTGAGAGCGGGTCGTCCGATTCGTCGCAATGCATGTCGACGGGCAAGCCTTTTTCGGCCGCGAATTCGCAGAGCAGGCGCACCGATGCGGCGCCGTCGGCCATCGTGCGCTCGAAGTGCGGAATGCCGCCCACGACGTCGACACCCATCGCGACGGCCCGCTTCAGGTTGTCGAAAGCTCCCGTGCTGCGCAACACGCCGTCCTGCGGAAAAGCCACGAGCTGCAAGTCGAGATATGGCGCCACACGACGCTTCACTTCGAGCAGCGCCTCGACCGCGAGCAGCCGCTCGTCGCAGACGTCGACGTGCGAGCGGATGGCGAGCAGTCCGCGCGCCGCAGCCCAGTCGCAATAGGCCATCGCGCGCTCGACGAGCGCATCCTGCGTCAATTGCGGCTTGAGCTCGCCCCAAAGCGCGATCCCCTCGAGCAGCGTGCCGGAGGCGTTCACGCGCGGCAGCCCGTACGACAGCGTGGCATCGAGATGAAAGTGCGCATCGACGAAAGGCGGCGTCACGAGGCGCGCCGCCGCGTCGATCTCCTCCACTGCCGTCGCCGCGAGGTTCGGTTCGATGGCCGCGAAGCGGCCGCCCTCGATGCCGATATCGACCGGAAGGTCGTGCCCGGCAATGTGGGCCGGCAAGGCGGCGCGGCGAATGATCAAATCCATCGACGGGTCCTTTCGTTGGTCATGAGGCATGAGGCGGAAAGCGGAAGCGCGAGGCGTGGCGCAGGAGCACCTGCCATTTCCCGCCGCGGGCTGCGCATCGCCCGGACTGCTGCCGATTCTATCGAGTCGGCGGCCGGCCGACGGCATTTTCGTCGTCGAAGAGCAAAAACTGGCCGGTGGACTGGCCGTCGTCCTCCTCGAGCCGAACGCCGACGCCCAGCAGACGCACGGGCCTGTTGCGCCGTGCGAAGCCTTTTTCGAGCAGCGCGACGAACGTGGGCAAATGCGTGGCGTCGGCCACGCACTCGACAGTCGTGCGCTGAAAATCGGCGAAACGGACTTTTACGAACAGCTTGCGAATGGCGGCGGCGGCACCCGCGCGCACGATGCGCGCGTCGAGTTCCCCCGCGAGCCGGCCGATCTCGGCCGCGCATTCGTCGAATGTACGCAAATCCGTAACGTAGGTCGTTTCGACGCTGATCGACTTGCGTTCACGGTCGGCCTTCACCGTGCGGTGATCGATGCCGCGCGACAGTTCGTAGAGCCGCTTGCCGAATACGCCGAAAAGTCGATGGAGATCGACGAGCGACCATTCGCGCAGATCGCTGCAGGTCGCCACGCCGAGTTTCTCGAGCTTGGCGGCGGTCACCTTGCCCACACCGAAGATCTTGCGCACGGGCAGCGCGGCAACGAACGCATCGACCTCGTGCGGGCGCACGACGAAGAGCCCGTCGGGCTTGTTCCAGTCCGAGGCGATCTTCGCGATGAACTTGTTGGGCGCGACACCCGCGGACACCGTCACGCCGACAGTCTCGCGAACACGCGCGCGGATCTCTTCGGCCATCAGCGTCGCACTGCCCTTGCAACGCGACGAATGGGTGACGTCGAGATACGCCTCGTCGAGCGAGAGCGGCTCGACATCGGCCGTATAGTCCCGGTAGATCGCCATGATCTGCCGCGAGGCGATGCGGTACTTTTCCATCGCCGAAGGCAGGATCAGGAGATCCGGGCACTTGCGCATCGCGAGCGCCGACGACATCGCGGAATGCACGCCGAAGCGCCGCGCCTCGTAATTGCACGTCGCGATCACACCGCGCTGCTCCGGGCGCCCTCCGACGGCGAGCGGCCGGCCGCGCAGGCCCGGGTCGTCCCGCATCTCGACGGAGGCATAAAAGCAGTCGCAATCGCAATGGATGATTTTGCGCGGCACTGGCGCGCGGTCGTCCATCGCCCCGATGGGGGCGTCTGTCGAATCGGCAAGGAAGGGCGCGCGCGGGCTCAAAATGGCATTACTGTACAAAAACACAGTGTCCATTTCAAGATGGCGCGCACCGAAACATCGGTGGTCACACCGAGGAAGAAGGCGGCGCAGCGTCACACGCCGGTCCGCCCGCTCCCATATCGGTTCCACCCGGGCGTACGGGTGCGCCGGCCTCATCGAACGGCTGGGCCGGCGTCAGGCCGCGTGCATGCCCTCGACGCGGAAGAATGCGACAGCGCCGCTGAGCTGGCGCCCCTGCTCGTCGAGCGACTGCGAGGCGGCCGCCGCTTCTTCGACCAGTGCCGCGTTTTGCTGCGTGACTTCGTCCATCTGCGTGATGGCAACGCCGATCTGCTCGATCCCACGGCTTTGCTCGTTCGAAGCGGCTGCGATTTCGCCCATGATGTCGGTCACGCGCGCGATCGCGTTCGTCACCTCGCCCATCGTGTTGCCGGCTTGGCCGGCGAGCACCGAGCCCTCCTCCACCGTCTGTACCGAGGCGGAGATCAGATCCTTGATCTCCTTGGCCGCGCTCGACGAGCGCTGCGCGAGGCTGCGGACTTCGCTGGCGACCACGGCAAAGCCGCGCCCCTGCTCGCCCGCGCGTGCCGCTTCCACGGCGGCGTTCAGCGCGAGGATATTGGTCTGAAAGGCGATACCTTCGATGATGCCGGTAATGTCTGCGATCTTCGTCGAGCGATCGCTGATCTGCGACATCGTATCGACCACGCGGCCCACCACTTCGCTGCCTTTTTGAGCAACGCCCGCCGCATTAGCCGCCAGCGTGCTCGCCTGTTGGGCGTTCTCGGCGTTCAGCCGCACCGTGGACGTCAGCTCCTCCATGCTCGATGCGGTCTGCTGCAGCGATGAAGCCTGCTGCTCCGTGCGCGTGGACAGATCGAGGTTGCCTGAGGCGATCTGCGAACTCGCCGTGGCGATCGTTTCGCTGCCGACGCGTACCTGCCCCACGACCTTCTTGAGGCTTTCGCTCATATTGCCGAGCGCTTCGAGCAGCTGGCCTGTTTCGTCGCGTGCAACGACGCGCACGCGGCCCGTCAGATCGCCCTCGGCCACGCGCCGTGCGAAGCTGACCGCCTCGGCGAGGGGGCCCGTGATCGAGCGAGCGACAAGCGAGGCGAGCACGAGAACGGCGACGAGCACCGCGACTGTCGCACCCGCCTCGAACCACTGCGCGCTCGAGATGATTTGCTGCGCGTCGCTCGCCCCCTGTTTGCCTTGCGCCTCGTTGTAGGCCCGATGCGCCTGGACCGCGGCGCTGAGCCGTTGCGCGGCATCGGCCAGACGCGTGCCCACGAGTTCGTAGGCTTCCGCCTTTTTACCATCGCGAGCAAGCGCGATGGCTTGCATGCGCACCCGATCGGCTTCCGCCATCAGCGCGCGGTCGGCCGCAAGCAGCGCACGGTCCTTATCGTCGGACAAGAGCCCCTCGTATTCCTTGAACGCGGCATTGACGGCTTCGGTCTCTTTCGCGATCGCGTCCTCCGCGGACTTGGCGGCCTGCGGGTCCGTGCTCGCGAGGTACTTGTTCGTGAGCGTGCGTGTAGCGCTGAGCGCATCGCTCGCCCTGTCCAGCACGAGCAGGCTGGGCACCGTATTTTCGGTGGAATAGCTGGCCGCTTCGTACACGCGGCGTGTCTGGTAGATGCCAAAGCCCGTGATCGCAAAAAGCGCAACCGCAGCGACCAGATTCAACAGCATCAATCGGCGGGCGATCTTCAGGCTGTAAAACCAATTCATGATATTTCCTCGATGAGTGTTGCCTCGGAACCCGTCCCCGCGTGCCGATCGGCCGCGATTCCTTAGGAGTCCGAACTACATGGCAGCGCCTGACGGCACTCGTCATCGAATGAGGGCTTGCTGCCCACAGATGGATGGCTATGGATTGAGGGTCGAAAGGGCGTCTTGCGGCGCCATTGACGTCTGCAATGGTTGACCGTGTTATCGGCGCATGCGGCGAGCGGCTTTAGGGCAGTGAGAACCCCGACCGTCGGGCGACGTGACATGCAAACCCGCGGCCCATACAAACCGTAAACGACAAAACCCGCCGTTAAGGCGGGTTTTTCGATTGGTTGCGGGGGTAGGATTTGAACCTACGACCTTCGGGTTATGAGCCCGACGAGCTGCCAGACTGCTCCACCCCGCGTCAGAGAAAAAGATTATATGGGGTTTTTAGCGCCGCGTCAAATATCTCATCGCGTGAGCTTCATGGCGCGGGGGTGAATGCATAGATTCGGTCGTCCGCGGCCACGTAGAGGCGCCCGTTTCCCGCCGCCACCGTCGCGAAATGGCGCAGCCCTTCCATCCGATCGCTGCCCCCGCCGCCATCGAACACGGGCTCGCCGTCTTCGGCGCGAAAACCATGCAGCCGGCCATCGCCCTCCGCTCCGACGATCCAGACGATGCGATCGGCCCGGCCGTCGCTGGTCGTCGTAGCCGGGCTGCCTCCGCCATCCAGGCGCCGGCACCAGGCGGGCTTGAGGCCGCCTTTGCCCGGGGTGTCGATGCGTACGACGCTCAAGGCCGAATGGCCGCCGCTGCCGCGGCACGGCGGCGAAGGGCGCATATCGCGAAACGCCACGAACGCCGCGTCGGGCGTAGACCATGCAGCGGGAGCGCCGACGATCGGCGCACTCGATACCTCGCGTGCATCGAGTGCGCCGCCGATGCCGCCGAGGTTCTCGCGATCAAGCAGGTATGCCTTGCCATCCTTGCCGAGCGCCACCATGAGCCGGCGTCCGCGCAAATCGATAGGCACAGCGTTCGCGCCGCCGAGATCGAGATCGTCCTCGTCGAGCTGCCGCCAGTCGGCGGGAGCGAAAAAGTCGCGGGTATCGTCGGCTCGCGCGAGCTCCGGCGTGAGGCGGATCACGGCCTCCCCGTCCGACCAACCGCGCGCGCCGTGGGTGTTGCCCGTCGTCACGAACAGGCGTTCGCCCACGACGACGATACCGCCCGGCGCCCAGATGCCTCCCTTCACGCCGCGCGTCTGCCATGCGCCGGCCACCCCGGGCTTGTCGATCTCCACACCGACGACCCAGCCGCGATAGTTGCCGCAATCGCCGGTATGGCCGCCGTAGGGCACGAACAGCCGTCCGCGCACGAGCGCGAGCGCGGCGCGCTGATTCTGCACGCGCGCATCGAACGACATTCCCCGCGCCTTCAGGCCTGCCGCGATATCGACGGGCCAGCCGGGCAGCACGCTGCCGTCGCGCATCGACAAGCCATAGACGAGGTGCTTGAGCGCCCCGCCCTCGGCCACCATGGCGTCGAGATAGAGCGTGCCGCTCGCCGGGTCGATGACGGGCGTGCCGGTAATGCCGAGCGGATCGATGTTGCCGCACGGCAGCATCTCGCGTGCGACGGGTGCTCCGAGCGCGCGTCGCCAGACGATCCGCCCTGTCGTCGCATCGAGTGCGTACACGGTGTTCGATTCCGTTGCGGCGACGACCAGTGCGGAAGCGGCACCCGGCGGGTGCCAGTAAAGCGGCTGCGCATAGATGTGGCCCTCGATGCGCCCATCGAAGCCGGCATCTCGACGAAGCCGCGACGCCTTGGCGAAGGTGAGGCCGGGTACCACGTACTGGCCCGTGCGATCGCCGGCGCCATGGTAGCCGAGCACGCCCGCGCCCCTGCCCTGCCCGCATGCAATGCCTACGCGCGCGACGACGAGGACGACGAACGACACGAGCACCGCAAGCGGCAGAATCACCTTTGTCCAGACCGGCGGCAACCGGCGCGACGCGCCGCTGCCCGCCTCAGCGTTCCGAGTGGATGTGTCCACGGCATGCTCCTGACGGGTCGCACCGCGCCATCATGCCGCAAAATTCCTGACGCCATCCGCCACGCCGACATGGCGCCTCCCCGTATGCCGCACCGGCCCGTGCTCCCGTCACTCGCCGGACCTGCCTGTACGTCCCCTCAATGCGAGTGGCGCGGGTCTCCGTGCGTCTCGATCACCTTCAGATAGAGCGTCGCCGGTTCGAGGCAGCCTCCCGTCGAAAGCTGCCCGACGAACTGGCGATAGATCTCCTGCCACGGCGTTTGCGACGCCGGCACCGAGAGTACCGCCGCACCGCGCCGCCGCTCGAGTTCGGAGGCGTCGACGAGTACGTCGACGCGCCGTGCGTTCAGATCGACGCGAATCCGGTCCCCCGTGCGCAGCAGCGCGAGCCCGCCGCCGACGGCCGCCTCGGGCGACATGTTAAGGATCGACGGGCTCGCCGACGTGCCGCTTTGCCTGCCGTCGCCCATGCAAGGCAGCGAATCGATGCCACGTTTGACGAGCTCGGCGGGCGGCGCCATGTTGACGACCTCGGCGCTGCCCGGATAGCCGACGGTGCCGCAGCCGCGAATCACGAGCATGCAATGCTCGTCGATCTCGAGCGACGGATCGTTGATGCGCGCGTGGTAATCCTCGGGACCGTCGAAGACGATCGCCCGCGCTTCGAACGTGTTCTCCGCGCCCGGCTCGCTCAGGTAGGTGCGCGCGAACGCTTCGCCGACCACCGACATCTTCATGATGGCGCTGTCGAAGAAGTTGCCCGACAGCACGATGAAGCCCGCGCGATGCTTGAGCGGCGTATCGCAGCGCCGAATCACCTCGCCGTCGGCAGCCGGCGCCGCGGCGGCGATCTCGGCGATCGACCGGCCCGAAACCGTGGCGCACCGTCCATGCAGCAGGCCCGCTTCGTCCAGTTGCCGCAACACGGCCGGCACGCCGCCCGCGCGATGAAAGCCTTCTCCGAGGTGCTCGCCGGCAGGCATGCAGTTGACGATCAACGGCACCGCTTCGCCGAGCCGCTGCCAGTCGCCAAGATCGAGCTCGATGCCCATGTGGCGCGCAATGGCGATCAGATGCGGCGGACAGTTCGTCGAGGCGCCGAGCGCGGACGCGACGACGATCGCGTTTTCGAACGCCTCGCGCGTCAGGATCTTCGACGGACGCACGTCCTCGCGCACGAGATCGACGATGCGCTTGCCCGTTGCATAGGCCATTTGCCCGCGCTCGCGATAGGCAGCCGGAATCGAGGCACAGCCCGGCAACGACATGCCGAGCGCCTCGGCGAGGCTGTTCATCGAGAGCGCCGTGCCCATCGTGTTGCAATGGCCGATCGACGGCGATGCGGCCACCGTCAGGTCCATGAACCCCTCGTAGTCGATCTCGCCCGCGGCGAGCAGATTGCGCGCGTGCCAGATGACCGTGCCCGAGCCCACTCGCTTGCCCTGAAACCAGCCGTCGAGCATCGGTCCGCCCGAGAGCACGATGGCCGGCATATCGACGGTTGCGACCGCCATCAGGCAGGCGGGCGTGGTCTTGTCGCAGCCCGTGGTGAGCACCACGCCGTCGAGCGGAAAGCCGTGCAGCACTTCCACGAGCCCGAGGTAGGCCAGGTTGCGGTCAAGCGCCGCGGTCGGGCGGCGCGACTGTTCGGCGAGCGGATGGACGGGAAACTCCATCGGAATGCCGCCCGCATCGCGAATACCGGCCTTCGTGCGCTGCGCGAGCTCGATGTGATGCCGGTTGCACGGCGCGAGATCGTTACCCGTTTGCGCGATGCCGATGATCGGTCGCCCCGATTGCAGTTCCTCGCGTGTGAGGCCGTAGTTCATGAACCGCTCGACGTAGAGCGCGGTCATGTCGGCATGCGCCGGATCGTCGAACCACTTCTGACTTCTGAGCTTTCGTGCCTGAGATGAGGGCATGGCGAAAATCGTCTCCGTTATCGTTGCAGCAGGCATTCGAGGCGACGCGCCGCGAGGCTGGCGGCCGGCAGCCCCGCCACCGGCGAGCGGAACATGAAGAGCCCGCCCGCGAGCGGCTGGCGCTTGCGCGCCTCGCGCGAGAGGCCCTTGCATGCCGTCGTGGCATAGACCGTGCGGCCGTCGTTGCCGCCGAATGCGAGCTTCGTCACGTTCTCGCATGGGAACGCGACAGTCTGCGCGAGCACGCCTTGCGGGGAAAACCGCTCGATGCGTCCACCCCCGAAAAGCGCTACCCAGACGAACCCGTCGGCGTCCACGGCCATGCCGTCAGGATAGCCGCTTCCCTCGATGGTCGCGAATACGCGCTTGCGCGAAAGCGCGAGCGTATCGCTCACGTCGAATGCATAGATCGTGCGGCGCAAGGTGTCGGTGTGATAAAGCGTGCGGCCATCCGGGCTCATGGCCGGGCCGTTGGTGATCACATAGCCGTCGTCGCAGGGATCGACCGCGCCCTCGTCGGTCAGCCGGTAGAGCCGCCCGCTCGGCGCTTGCTCGGCATCGTCCATCGACCCGAACCAGAGCCGTCCGCCCGCGTCGACGAAGCCGTCGTTCAGCCTATTGCCGGGCCGGTCCGCTTCCACCTCGACGAGCAGTTCGAACACGCCGTTGTCCGCACAGAAGCGATAAAGCCCTCCCTGCATACCGCACAGGAAGGCACCGTCGTCCACCGCGGCGATAAAGCCCGGCTGCCGCGGCGCGAGCCAGCTGCGGCGCTCGCCCGTCGCGGGCGAGAACCGGTTCACCCGCCGCGCTTTGATGTCGACGAAATAAACCGCCGCTTCGCGCGGCACCCACAAGGCGCCTTCGCCAAGCTCGGCGCCGAGCGGCCAGACGCATTCGGGCATATCCGCCTTCATGACGCGCCGTACCACCCGGCATCGACAAAATACTCGCGCCCCGAACAGCGCTCGCCGTCGTCCGATGCGAGGAAAAGCGCCATGCGCGCGACGTGCTCGGGCTCGATCCGTTGCTGCAGGCATTGATCGGCAACGAGCTTCGCTTCGCTCTCGGGCGACTGCCAGAGCTTCATCTGCCGGGGCGTCTTCACCGCGCCCGGCACGATCGCGTTGACGCGAATGCCGCTGCCGCCGAGGTCGCGCGCAAGGCCGCGCGTCATGCCTTCGATGCCCGCTTTCGCCGTCATGTAGATGGAAAGATTCGCCAGCGCGAGGTGCCACGAAATCGACCCGAGATTCAGGATCACCCCCTTGCCCGCGCGCTTCATCGCCTGCGCCGCGCGCTGCGCGCAAAAGAACTGGTGGCGCAGGTTCACGGCGATCCGCTCGTCCCAATACGCGGGCGTGACGTCCGCGAACGCGTGGCGGTCGTCGTTGGCTGCATTATTGACCAGGATGTCGATGGCGCCCGCTGCCGCGTCGATTTCGCCGAAGGTGCGCTCGATCGACGCGACATCGCGCAGATCGCAGCGATGAAAGCGCGGGACGTGCGCGCACTCGCGCAGCGAGTCGACGAGCGCGAGCGCATCCGCCTCGGCCACGTCGACGAACGAGACGCGGGCGCCTTGCCGCGCGAACGCCTCGACCATCGCCGCGCCGATGCCGCTTCCGCCCCCCGTCACGATTACCGACTTGCCCGCAAGGCTCGGGTAGATTGCATACGACATGCGTATTCCAGACATTGCAAATGAAATGGTTAGTGATACCGACGAACAGGCGGCGCCGCGCCCGCTCACCGCCGGTTCGATCCCGACACGACGTCGATCCACACAGCGAGCACGAGAATGCTGCCCTTCACGATCATCTGCCAGTAAGCGTCCACGTCGAGCATCGACATGCCGTTATCGAGGCTCGCCATCACGAGCGCGCCGATCAACGCGCCATACACGGTGCCGGAGCCGCCGCGCATCGAGGTGCCGCCGATGAAGCAGGCCGCGATCGCATCGAGTTCGCCCATCGTGCCGGCCGACGGCGAGCCGGCCGCGAGCCGCGCCGTATTGAGGATCCCCGCGATCGCGCACATGAGCCCCATCAGCGCGAACACGGCGAGCTTGACGCGGTCGGTATCGACGCCCGAGAGGCGCGTCGCTTCGAGGTTCGAGCCCACCGAGTAGATGCGCCGGCCGAATACGGTCTGCGTCGCGATCCAGGTAAACACGCCGAGCAGCGCGAGCACGAGCAGCACAGGCAGCGGAATGCCGCCGTAGTCGTCGAGCACCGCGACGAACACGGCGATGACCGCGCCCGCACCGACGATCTTCGCGCCGTCCTGCCACAGCGGCAGCACGGGCAACTCGTAGCGGCGCCGGTTCGCCCGATGCCGCACGGTCAGCACGGCGAGCAGCGCGAAGAGAAGCACGGCGAGCGCGTCGCCCGCGAGGCGCGGCAGGTAGCCCTGCCCGATGAAGACGAAGCGCTCGGACACCGGCGCGATCGTCGCGCCGCCAGTGAGCCCCAGCAGCACGCCGCGGTAGGCGAGCATGCCGCCGAGCCCCACGATGAAAGACGGCACGCGCCGATAGGTGGAGAGCCATCCATTGAAAAGCCCCGCCGCCACGCCGAGCGCCAGCACGGCCGGCACGGTCACCCCGATCGGCCACTGCCGGTTCATGTCGAGAATTGCCGCGACGCCGCCGAGCAGCCCGAGCAGGGAGCCGACCGAGAGGTCGATCTCGCCTGCGATGATGACGAACACCATGCCGCAAGCGAGCACACCCGTGATCGACATCTGGCGCAGCAGGTTCGAGAGATTGCGCGGTGTCGTGAAAGCGCCTTGCGTCAGCACCGAAAAGAACACCCAGATCGCGGCGACGGCCAGCAGCAGCGCCAGGATCTTGTAGCGGGCGAACAACTGCTGAATGCGCTGCGAGCCGGCGAGCGCGCCGGGCGACGCCGCGCCGTTCGAGCGGGAGGAAAGCGTATCGGGAGTCATGCTGCATTCGCCTCTGGTGAAGCCGCCGCGTGCCGCACGGGCTGGATCGCTGCGGTCAGAATCGTTTCCTGCGTGAGCCCTTCGTTGACGAAATCCCCGCGCAGCTCTCCTTCGCCGATCACGAGTACGCGGTCCGCGAGCCCGAGTACTTCGGGCATTTCCGAGGAGACGACCACGATCGCCATGCCCGCTTTCGCAAGCTCGAAGATCAGCTTGTAGATCTCGTACTTCGCTCCGACGTCGACCCCTCGAGTGGGCTCGTCGAGAATCAGCACCTTGGGCTCGGTCAGCAGCATGCGTGTGAGCACGGCCTTTTGCTGGTTACCGCCCGAAAGGTTCGCGATCGGCAGCATCGGGTGCGCCGCGCGCACGGAAAGCCGCTTCATTTCCTTGCGGATCGTGTCGAGCTCCGCCGCGCCGTCCAGGGCACCACGCTTCGCGAAGCGCCCGAGCACGGCCAGGGTGATGTTGTGCCCCACGCCGAGCAGCGGCACGATGCCGTGCCGCTTGCGGTCTTCTGGCACCATGGCGATGCCGGCGCGGATCGCATCGGCGGGCGCGCGAATCGCGAGCGGCCGGCCTTCGAGCACCACCTGCACGTGGCTTGCGCCTGGATAGGCACCGAAGATCGCCGACATCAATTCGGTGCGGCCCGAACCCACGAGCCCTGCCATACCCAGGATCTCGCCGCGTCTCACCGAAAACGACACGTCGTCCACGCGCTTGCGCCGTGGGTTCGTGACGTCGAAGCAGGTGACGTTGCGCGCCTCGAAGACGACTTCGCCGATCTCGTGCGGCACGCGCGGAAAGAGGTTCGTGATTTCACGGCCGACCATCATCGCGATGATGCGATCGGTGGAGAGCGCATGCATCGGCTCCGTTGCGACGTGCCGGCCGTCACGGATGACGGTGATCGTGTCGCAGACGGCCTCGACCTCGTCGAGCTTGTGCGAAATGTAGACGCAAGCCACGCCGCGCCGCTTCAGGTCGCGCACGATGGCAAGCAGGATCTGCGTTTCCGCGGCCGTGAGCGATGAAGACGGCTCGTCGAGGATGAGCAGCTTCGCCTGCTTGTTGAGCGCCTTGGCGATCTCGATGAGCTGCTGATGGCCCCCGCCGTAGTTCATGACGGGCTGTGCCACGTTAATGCCATGAATGCCGAGACCGCGCAGCAGTTCGTCGGCGCGGCGGTACATCGCCGCATAGTTCATGCGCCCGCCCGGCAGCGTGATCTCGTTGCCGAGAAAGATGTTCTCGGCAACGGACAGCTCCGGCACCAGCATCAGTTCCTGATGGATGATGACGATGCCGGCGCGCTCCGTATCGCGCACGTTCGACGCCACGAGGGGCCGGCCTTCCCACAGGATCTCGCCTTCCCAGGTGCCGTGCGGGTAGACACCCGAGAGCACCTTCATCAGCGTGGACTTTCCGGCGCCGTTCTCGCCGCACAGACCGACACATTCGCCGGGCGACACGTCGAGCCCGATGCCGTCGAGCGCCTTGACGCCGGAAAAAGCTTTGACGATGCCCTTCATCGTCAACAAAGGTTGCGTCATTCGATTTCACTCGCTCGAAAGGCGCGCGGCCGCTCTCGACGGACTGCGGGAAAACCGCCGCGCGCGCGTTCGCTCATTGGCTCGACAGTTGTGCCTGCGTATAGAAGCCGTCCTTTACGACGACGTCGACATTGCCCTTCGTCAGCAGAACCGGCTGCAAGAGAACCGTATCGACCTTCTTCCTGCCATTGTCGTATTGCGCGTTGTACGCCGGCTTTTCACCCTTGGCGAGTTGCACCGCCAGCTTCGCCGCCTCGCCCGCGATCTGCCGGATCGGCTTGTAGACCGTCATCGTCTGCGTGCCCGTCATGACGCGCTTGACCGCCGCCAGATCGGCGTCCTGCCCCGAAATGGGCACCTTGCCCGCCAGATGTTGCGCGGCCAGCGCCTGGATCGCGCCGCCCGCCGTGCCGTCGTTCGACGCGACCACCGCATCGATCTTGTTGCCGTTCGCCGTGAGCGCGTCTTCCATAATGCGCATCGCCGTCGACGCACTCCATTCGGGCACCCACTGCTGGCCGACGACCTTGATGTCACCGCGATCGATCGCGGGCTTGAGCACTTTCAATTGCCCTTCGCGCAGCATCTTCGCGTTGTTGTCGGTCGGCGCACCGCCGAGCAGGAAGTAATTGCCCTTGGGCTTGGCGTCGAAAACGCCCTTCGCCTGCAGTTCTCCTACCTTCTCGTTGTCGAAGGAAATGTAGGCGTCCACGTCGGCATCGAGGATCAAGCGATCGTACGACACGACCTTGATCCCGGCCTTCTTCGCTTCCGCGATCACATTGCCGAGCGTCTTCGAATTGAACGGTACGATGACGATCACGTCGACACCGCGCGAAATCAGATTTTCGATCTGAGAGATCTGGCGCTGCTCGCTCGCATCGGCCGACTGCACCGACACCGTGGCACCGAGCTTCTTGGCCGCGTCGACGAAATAGTCGCGGTCGCGGGACCAGCGCTCGACGCGCAGGTCGTCGATGCAAAAGCCGATTTGGGGATGATCTTTGCTCGCGTGCGCAAGGGGGGCAAACACGGAGAAAGTGGCGAGTGCCGCTCCGCACAGGAGCGAACTCAAAAACGAACGTCGCGGTGCTAACCTCATGTCTCACTCCTTTTTATATTGGCTTTTCGATCCGCTTCGACGCGCCGGGCACCGCTCACCGCGTGCCCCGGTCCGCGAAGTGAGGCCATACTGCCGCGCGCCTCGCGCCGCGGCAATTACGAAATTGCGCACCGGCACTAATGTTTCTTGCCGGTGCGCAGCAAGAGCGCTGACGCGCCCGGCCATTCCCGCCTAAAATCGCCGGAACGCACGGAACGTACGGAACGCACGAAGCGAAACCCGCGCCGGGGCGCAACCGCCCGAGCGTTTCGCATGCGACAGGAGACGAGCATGCCCCACGAGAGCCGCACAGCGGCGCCCGAGAGCCGATGACGAAGCAGCCTGCACTGCAGAAGACGCAAGCCGCGCATCGCATCGCGCTGCTCTTCAACGCCAACAAGGTGTACGACCGCGAGATCATCACGGGCGTCGGCAGCTATCTGCTCTCCACGCGCGTGGGATGGAACGTCTTTCTCGAAGAGGATTTCCGCTGCCGGCTCAGCGGTATCGAACGGTTCGACGGCGACGGCATCATCGCCGACTTCGACGATCCGGCCGTGGCCGAAGCACTGCAGGGCTGCCCCCTGCCCGTGGTTGCCGTGGGCTCGTCATATGAAGATCCGACGCTCTACCCACCCGACGTCCCATATATTGCGACAGACAACGCCAAGCTCGTCTCGCTCGCCTATACGCATCTGATCGGCGCCGGCCTCGCCCACTTTGCGCTCTACAGCCTCCCGCCGTCGCCGAACCATCGTTGGGCGCGGCAGCGCGAACTGGCGTTCGCTCAATCGAGGGCCGCCGACGGCCGCTCGCACGACGAAATCGACGCCGAGATCTATCGCGGGCTGTCGACGAGCGCGCCCACCTGGAATCAGGCCATCGAGCAGCTTACGCAATGGCTGCACGCGCTGCCGAAGCCCGTCGGCATCATCGCGGTGACCGATGCGCGCGCGCGCCAACTGCTGCAGGCGTGCCTGATCGCCGGCATTCCCGTGCCCGAGGAGATCGCGATCATCGGCATCGACAACGACCCGCTTGCGCGCACCCTCACGCGCATTCCGCTGTCGTCGGTCATTCAGGGCACCGAGGAGATGGGGCGTACGGCCGCGCACCTGCTGCATCAGATGCTCCACGGCGCGCGATTTCCGGGGCGGCGCATCCTCGTGCCGCCCGTCGGCATCAACGTGCTCGATTCCACGCGGCATCGCCCGGTCGCCAGCCCCTATGTCGCGCGGGCGCGCCATTTCATCCGCCAGTACGCGTGCCAGGGCATCCGCACCGAACAGGTGGCCGATTACGTGGGTGTCTCCCGCTCCTCGCTCGAGGAGCATTTCCGGCGCGAGCTGCACTGCACGATCCACCAGGAAATCCTTCGGCAGAAGCTCGACGCTGCGAAAGCCCTGCTGGCCCGGCGCGACGTGGCGAGCGCCGAGGTGGCCATCCGCTGCGGGTTCAGCTCGCTGCAGTACATGCACGCAGTGTTTCGCCGCGAACTCGGCTGCACCCCGCGCGAATTTCAGGAACGCGCGAACGCGCTCGAAAGCTGACTCGCGTCACTCTGTGATTTCTCCATTTTTCGATACGCCATGACGATGAGCACTGCAACACTGTCCGCTGAACCCTGGGGCCTGCTGCCAGGAGGCGAACCCGTCCATCTCTTCACGCTGCGCAACGCGCACGACATGAAGGTGACGATCAGCGATCTGGGCGCCACGCTCGTGTCCTGGCACGCCCCCGACCGTGCGGGGCGGCTGCAGGACGTGCTGCTGGGACACGATACGCCAGCGCAGTACCACGCCGGAACGGCCTATATGGGAGCCATCGTCGGACGCTGGGCGAACCGCATTGCCGGCGCACGCTTCACGCTCGACGGCATCGAGTACGTGCTCGATCGCAACGAGGGCGACAACCTGCTGCACGGCGGCGCAACCGGGTTTCACCGTGCGCGTTGGGAGGCCGGGCAGGAGGACGGCGCGCTCGTGTTCAAGCTCGAGTCCGAAGAAGGCGATGCGGGTTTTCCCGGAAACGTATCGGTGCAGGTCCGCTATACGCTCGACGACGACGGTGCGCTGACGATCGACTACACGGCGCACACCGATGCGCCGACACCATTGAATCTGACGAATCACGCCTACTTCAACCTGGCGGCCGATGCCAGCTCGGACATTCGCGGGCACGTCATGACGATCGACGCCGATCGCTTTTTCGAGGTCGACGCGGCCCTGATTCCCTGCCGGGCATCGCCGGTGGCCGGCAACGCATTCGATTTTCGCCAAAGCGCGCCGATCGGCGCCCGGCTGGACTGGCCGCATGCACAGCTCACGATTGCGCGCGGTTTCGATCATTGCTACCTGCTGCATGGTGCCGGCGCTGATCCAGAGGCGAGCCACGCGGACCACGCGGGGCAATTGCGGCGCGCGGCACGTGCCTACGACCCGACGAGCGGCCGCGAGCTGACCGTGTCGACCGATCAACGCGGCCTCCAGTTCTATACGGGCAATTATCTGGAAGGGGTACGGGGACGCAACGGTGCGGTCTATGCACGCCATGCAGGCTTTTGCGTCGAGGCTGGCGCGTTTCCGAACGAGATCAACATGGATGCGCGCGAGCACCTGATCGTGCGACCGGGCATGCCCTACCGCCAGGTGACGCGCTATCGGCTCGGCATCGGCGGCTGAACCGGACGGCCCGGCGCGTCGGCCGATGCCGGCAATGCCGACCAGGCACCCAGCGCCCGCTAGTAGCCGTAAAACTCCTCGCTGCGAATCGCGGCGTCGGCCACACCGATATCGGTCAGCGTCTCGCGTATCGCCTCGACCATCTTCGGCGGGCCGGCGAGGTAGTAGACGGGATCCGCGAGGTTGCCCGCCACCTGCCGCAGCAGCGCTTCGTCGATCGGGCCGTTCGCGCCGTTCCAATGAATGTGCGACTTGCCGGGCTGCGTCATCGTCGCGACGAGACGGAAGTTCGAGTTCACGCGCTCGAGCTGGGTCAGCTCGGAGAGAAACGGCGCGTCCTCGGGGCGGCGGTTCGAATAGACGAGCAGCAGATACTGCGGCGACTGGTCGTGAGCAGCCTGCCGGATCATGCTCAGGAACGGCGTAATGCCGATTCCGCCCGCGATCAGCACGGCCGCGTGCCGGGTTTCCTTGTGCAGGGTGAGCGAACCGAACGGGCCTTCGATGCGCGCCGGCGAACCTGCCATCAACATGCGCAGTGCCCGCTTGAACGGCGTGTCGCGCATGCGCGTGGCAATGGCCACCTTGTCTTCGAACGGCGCGCTGACGATGGAAAACGTGTGGCGGGCGTCCGGTTGCCCCGATTCGGGAAGGATCAGATCGATGGCCTGACCAGCCTTGAAATCGAAGCCGTCCGGGCGCGCGAACTCGAACGTCATCGTATCCGTCGCGACGATGTCGCGTACAACCACCTTCGTATCGTACGTGCCCATGGCGGCCCCCGTCAGTGACCTTGACGGCATCATCCTGCAATGTGGGCCGCGCGTCCAGTGGGGGCGCAACGGCCGCCGGCGCGCCCGCTCAGTCGTCGAGTCCATCCCAGCGCGGATCGCGGACTTCGACGAAGCCCGCTTCGATGCGCACCGGAAACACCGGCACGTCCTCGTATGCGGGCGGCGTGAGTGCCTTGCCGGTTTTCACGCAAAACCGCGCCCCGTGCCGGGGGCAAACGACGACGTCGCCCTCCAGGCCTCCGCCTGTCAATTGCCCATCGTCGTGGGTGCAGCGGTCTTCGATCGCATGCAGCGTGCCGTCCACGTTGAAGACCGCGATGCGCGTGCCTTCGGCTACCACGCTGCGGCATTGCCCCGGGCCGAGATCGGCGGCCAATGCCACGCGTGTCCAGCCGGCCATGATCAGAGCAGCCCCAGTTGCAGGCGCGCTGCTTCGCTCATCCGCGCCTGCGACCACGCGGGCTCCCAGACGAGTTCGACCGAGGCGGCATGCACGCCCTCGACCGACGCGACGACTTCCCCGACCACCCCAGGGAACGTCTGAGCAACCGGGCAGCCCGGTGCCGTAAGCGTCATGCGGATCGCGACATGGCCTCCCTGCTCGTCCACGTCGAGCCCGTAGATAAGCCCGAGATCGTAGATGTTGACGGGGATCTCGGGATCGAACACGGTGCGCAGCGCCTCGATCACACGTGCCCGCAGATCGGGCGCCGCTATCGGCGCTGTCGGCGCTGTCGGGGTCGCCTCGCCGAGGCGGCCCGCTTCATCGAATGCCTTCATCGTTGCACCTTTCATTCCGTCGAGATGGTGCCGCCTTCGTCATGCAGCGCGGCATGGAAGGTATGCCAGGCGAGCGTCGCGCACTTTATGCGTGCAGGGAACTCGCGCACGCCGCCGAGCGCCGCGAGCTTGCCGAATGCTTGCGCATCGGGCGCGGCCGCACCGGGCGGCGCCGTCACCATTTCGTGAAAACGAGTAAAGAGCGCATCGGCCTCCGCCAGCGTTCTGCCTTTCAACAACTCGGTCATCAACGATGCAGAGGCTGTGGCAATGGCGCAGCCGGCACCTTCGAAACGCACGTCCTCGACGACCCCGCCCTCGAGTCGCAGCCGGACCGTCACCTGATCGCCGCAAAGCGGGTTGTACCCGTGCGCCGCATGATTCGCATCGGGCAGCGCGCCTTGATTGCGAGGATGACGGTAATGGTCGAAGATCACTTCCTGATAGAGTTCGCGCAGATCGCTCATCGACCGAACACCTCCTGCACTTTCGCCATGCCGTCGAGCAACGCATCGATCTCGGCACGCGTGTTGTAGAGGGCAAACGAGGCACGCACGGTAGCCGGCACGCGGAAGCGCTGCATGACCGGCATCGCGCAATGATGGCCCGCACGGACGGCCACGCCGCAGCGGTCGAGAATCGTGCCGATATCGTGGGCATGCACGGCGTCATGGACGAACGACAGGATGCCCGCCTTGCGGGCGGCCGTGCCGACCAGGCGGACTCCGGGGAGCGCCCGCATCGCATCGGTGGCGTAATCGAGCAGCGCGGCCTCGTGGGCGGCAAGCGCATCGATGCCGATGGCGTCGACGTAATCGAGCGCGGCGGCCAGCGCGATGGCGCCGGCGATATTCGGCGTGCCCGCCTCGAACTTCCACGGAATCGCGTTGTATTCGGTCTTCTCGAACGTCACCGAGCGGATCATGTCGCCGCCCCCCTGCCACGGCGGCATGGCATCGAGGCGCGCCGCCTTGGCATAGAGCACGCCGATACCGGTCGGGCCATAGATCTTGTGGCCGGAAAACGCGTAAAAATCGCAATCGAGCGCACGCACGTCCACACCGAGGTGGGCGACGGCCTGCGCGCCGTCCACGAGCACCGGCACGCCCCGGGCATGGGCGAGTTCGATCAGTTGGGCAACCGGGTTGATCGTGCCGAGCGCATTCGACACGTGCGCGAGTGCGACGAGGCGCGTGCGCGCGCTCAGCATCCGTGCATACGCATCGACGTCGAGCGATCCGCTGTCGTCGATCGGCACGACTTTGAGCGTTGCTCCCGTCTGCATGCAGACAAGTTGCCATGGAACGATGTTCGCGTGGTGCTCCATGGCCGTGATCAGGATCTCGTCGCCTGCCTGCACGCGCGGGCGCACGTCGCTCTGCGCGACGAGGTTGATCGCCTCGGTCGTGCCTCGCACGAACACGATTTCTTCGGCGCGTGCCGCGTTGACGAAGCGCGCCACGCGCGCGCGCGCCGCCTCGTACGCCTCCGTCGCGCGCTGCGAGAGCAGGTGCACGCCGCGGTGCACGTTCGCATTCGTCGTCAGGTAGTAGGCGCGCTCGGCCTCGATGACGGGAAGCGGCTTTTGTGTCGTCGCGCCGTTATCGAGGTAGACGAGCGGCTTGCCATGCGCGGTGCTTTCAAGAATCGGAAAATCGCGGCGCCAGCGCGCGACGTCCGCGTCGCCGCGCATCGTCAACGGCTCGTACGGGTTCATGGCCGACTCCATCCTTGTTGTGCGCCGGGCATGCGTGCGAGCAGGATCCCCGTCAGCTTGTCGCGCAGCCGCTCATTGCTCACACGCTCCAGCACATCTCGCGCAAACGCCTCGAGAAGACAGGCGCGCGCGGCGGCCTCGTCGATACCGCGCGCGCGCAGATAGAAAAGCTGGTTCTCATCGAGGCGCCCCACGGTGGCGCCGTGCGTGCACTTGACGTCGTCGGCGTAGATCTCGAGCTGAGGCTTCGTGTCGATCTCGGCATCGGCCGACAGCAGCAGATTGTGATTCGACTGGTGAGTGTCCGTGCGCTGCGCGTCCTGATGCACGACCACGCGGCCGTTGAAGACCCCACGCGACGCACCGTCGAGCACGCCGCGATAGTACTGGCGGCTCGTGCCGCGCGGGTACTCGTGATCTATCCGGGTGTGATGGTCCGCGTGCTGCCGTCCTCTCAGGAAATAAAGGCCGTCCAGTTCGGCGTACGCATCCGCAGCCGCGAGATCGGCGTCGATTTGCACACGCGAAAGCGCGGCGCCGAATGCAAACGAATGAGAGACGACGCGGCTCGCCCGCTGCCCGACGATATCGAGATGCCCGATGTGGAAGCTCCGCTTGGCCTCGTGCTGGATGCGGCAGTGCTCGATTTGCGCCTGCTCTTGCGCGACGATGCGCGTAACGACGTTCGTCAGATAAGCATCGTCGGCCACGCCGGCGAACTGCTCGACGACGGTGCACTGCGCCCCGGGCGCGGCGAGCACCACGTTACTCGGGTGCATGGCGAGCCCCGCCTCATCGGTCACGAAAAGCATCTGCAACGGCTGCTCGAGGCGGCAATCGCGCGGCAGCACGACCACGTAGCCGTCGCTGACGAACGCCGCATTGAGGGCCGCGAAGCCGTCCTTGGGCGTTTCGTGCCCCATGGCGGGCTCGAGCTGCTCGGGGATCTCGCGCAGTGCGCGCGTCAGGCTGCCGACGAATACGCCATCGGGCAAGGACTGCGCGCGAGAGAGCTTCGGGGCGTGACGGCCGTTGACGAACACGAGGCGTGCCGCCGTCTTCTCGACGACGAGTTCGTCGACGATCGACGACACATCGGCATCGTCGCCGCGCGGCGAGGTGAAATGCCAGGCCCCCCCTGCTATCGCCGCGACGTCCGTGTACTTCCAGTCCTCGAGGCGCGTGCCCGGAAAGCCGAGCTTTTCGAAGCGCTCGAACGCGCGGCGGCGGGCCGCGCGCAGCCATGCGAGTTCCGCGCCCGGCAGCGTCCTTGCCAGCGAATGGAATGCCTGTCGATAGAGCTCGAGCGTCGATTCGCTCATTGCGATGCCTCCTGACATGAAGCGTTCGGAGTAAAGCCCGCGCTCAAGGCGATGGCGGCGGGCCGTCCTCCGGGGTGCCGCTTTCCTGCGCGGCAAGCCAGCCGTAGCCCCTGCGCTCGAGCTCCTCGGCCAGTTCGCGCGTGCCCGATTTGACGATGCGCCCCTGCGACAGCACATGAACGTAATCGGGGGCGACGTAATCGAGCAAGCGCCGGTAATGGGTAACGAGCACGATCGCGCGATCGGTGCTGCGCATGCGGTTCACCCCGTCTGCCACGACTTGCAGCGCATCGATATCGAGGCCGGAATCGGGTTCGTCCAGCACGGCAAGCCGCGGCTCGAGCACGGCGAGTTGCAAAATTTCGTTGCGCTTCTTCTCTCCGCCTGAGAATCCCTCGTTGACAGCGCGATAAAGCAGGTCCTCGTCCATCTGCATAAGCGCCATCTTGCGTTTGACGAGCGCGAGAAACTCCATCGCATCGAGTTCGGGCTCGCCGCGATACCGCCGTTGTGCATTCAGTGCGGCTTTGAGCAGATAGACGTTGCTCACGCCCGGTATCTCCACCGGATACTGAAACGCGAGAAAGAGGCCCTCTCTCGCGCGCTCCTCGGGTGACAGCGCGAGCAGGTCGCGATCGCGATATCGAACCGTGCCGCCCGTTACCCGGTACTGATCGCGTCCGGCGAGTACCTGTGCGAGCGTGCTCTTGCCCGAGCCGTTGGGCCCCATGATCGCGTGGACCTCGCCCGCCTGCACGCGCAAATCCACGCCGCGCAAAATCGGCTTGCCCTCGATTTCGACGCTGAGGTTGCTGACTTCCAGCATGTTCTCGCTCCTCGTTATCCGACGCTGCCCTCAAGACTCACGCCGAGCAGCTTTTGCGCTTCGACGGCGAACTCCATCGGCAACTCCTTGAAAACTTCCTTGCAGAACCCGTTGACGATCATGGAAACGGCATCCTCCTCCGAGAGCCCTCGCTGCTGGCAATAGAAGAGCTGGTCCTCGCCGATGCGCGAAGTCGAAGCCTCGTGCTCGACGCTCGCACTCGGATTCCTGACCTCGATGTACGGGAACGTATGCGCGCTTGCGCGATTGCCGAGCAGCAGGGAGTCGCACTGCGTGTAGTTGCGCGCGCCGTCCGCCGTACGCGCCACCTTCACGAGACCGCGATAGGCATTCTTGCCACGCCCCGCGGAGATCCCTTTCGACAAAATGGTGCTGCGCGTGTTGCGGCCGAGGTGGATCATCTTCGTGCCCGTATCGGCCTGCTGGTGGTGATTCGTGAGGGCGACCGAATAAAATTCGCCCACCGAGTTGTCCCCGCGCAGAATCACGCTCGGGTACTTCCATGTGATCGCCGAGCCCGTCTCCACCTGTGTCCAGGAAATTTTCGCGTTGGCCTCGCGGCAGTCCCCACGCTTCGTGACGAAGTTATAGATGCCGCCGCGCCCGCGCGCATCGCCGGGATACCAGTTCTGCACCGTCGAGTAGCGAATCTGCGCATCCTCGAGCGCGACGAGCTCGACCACCGCCGCATGCAGCTGATTCTCGTCGCGCATCGGCGCGGTGCAGCCTTCGAGATAGCTGACGCTGGCACCGCGGTCAGCCACGATCAGCGTGCGCTCGAACTGGCCTGTGTTGCGCGCATTGATACGGAAGTAGGTGGACAGCTCCATGGGGCACCGCACGCCAGGCGGGATGTAGCAAAACGACCCGTCGCTGAAAACCGCCGAATTCAGCGCGGCAAAAAAATTGTCGGTATGCGGCACGACGGAGCCGAGGTACTGGCGTACCAGTTCGGGGTGCTGTTCGATCGCTTCGGAGAACGAGCAAAAGATGATGCCGAGCGCGCCCAACTGCTCGCGAAACGTCGTGGCCACCGATACGCTGTCGAATATGGCGTCGACCGCGACACCCGCGAGCAATTCGCGCTCCTGGAGCGGCACGCCGAGCTTTTCGTAGGTGCGCAGCAGCTCAGGGTCGACCTCGTCCAGACTCTTGGGGCGATTCTTCCGATCGAATGGAGCCGAATAATAGGCAATGTCCTGATAGTCGATAGGCGGATGACGCACGGTCGACCATGTCGGCTCGGTCATCGTAAGCCAATGGCAATAGGCGGCCAGTCGCCATTCGAGCATGAACCCGGGCTCGTTCTTCCTGGCCGAAATGAGACGAATGACCTCCTCCGACAGACCGCGCGGCAGCGTGTCCGATTGCACGTCGCTCTCGAACCCGTGTTGGTACTCGCGGCTCATCAGTTGGTCGAGGGGGGATGTCGTCGCGTTCATGAATGCCCTCCCGGATCGATGCTGGCGCGGCAAGTCAGTGCATCGCGCCGCGCTCGCCCATACCGGAAATTACATAGGAGTCCTAATCAGTACCTTTTCGGTCTCTGATCGGTTTGCGGCGTTTCCGTAAGGTAATTTGCGAAAGCGCAGCGATGGCACAACTGGAATTGATTGTAGACCCGTCGGCAAAACCCTGTCGCATGCATGGATTGCATGCAATCCATGCCACTACTGCCGCCAATCACGCGCCATGGCGCGCACAGGGGGACACACAGGGGGACACACAGGGGGACACACAGGGGTTTGCGGGGCTACGCCGATGAATATCGCCGCCCGCGCCTTTGATTTTTTCTTGTTCAGGCGCTGAGCGCGCCCGACGCGGGCAAAAAAGCGCGCGGAGTAACGCGCGCCAGGATGAACAGCAAGAGCAGGCAAGCTAGTGAAGAAGCACGCGCGCCGCGATCTGTGCCGCCGTAGCGATGACGCTGAGGCTCACCAGCCACACGATGGTCGAAACCTTCGACTTCGCGATTTCGGTCATCATATCTCCGCGGGTCTTGGCCAACTCGGTCCTCAATTCGCCGCGCAATTCGGTCAAGCCGATTTTCAGATCCGTACGCACGCTCTCGATTTCAGCCGTGATTTCAGCCTTGAGCGTCGATTCTGTGTTCTTGAGATCCTGCTTGGTTACCAACGTGCCTTCGATCGCACCGGCAAGTGCCTCGGCCTGCGTCACCACCGTTTCGCGCGGGACACCACCCTGTTCAAGCCGGCGGACATACGCCAACGCGTCAAAAGCAACGACCATCATGCATTCCCCCTCGCAACTGGCATCGATTCTACGTCAGCGCACCGGCGCCGATACTGTGTGACTGTACAGTGGAGCTTCTCTCAAAAAAAGCGGGCGGCCGCGAGCCTGATAGACTCCCGGCTGTTCGGCAGGCCGAGCGGGCGCGAGGCCCGGCAGGTGGGCCGGCCACCGGAACGTGGGTAGCCAGACGAAGGGGCCGTGCGCGCAATCGCCCGCTACTCTGAAGCAACGATGCGAGAAAACATGAAGATTGCCACGTGGAACGTCAATTCTCTGAAGGTCCGTCAGCAGCATGTGATCGACTGGCTCGAGCTCTCGGGCGTCGACATACTGTGTCTCCAGGAACTGAAGCTGCCCGACGAGAAGTTTCCGCATGCCGAGCTTGCTGCCAAGGGCTATCGCAGCTGGTGCGCCGGACAAAAGACCTACAACGGTGTGGCGGTACTCGTGCGCGAGGGGCTGAAAGTCGACGAAACCGATATCGTGCGCAACATCCCGGGCTTCGACGACGAGCAACAGCGTCTGATCGCACTCACCATCGGCGGCAATCGCATCATCTCCGCCTATTTCCCGAACGGCCAGGCGCCCGGCACGGACAAATTCGCCTACAAGCTGCGCTGGCTCGATGCGCTGGCCGCGTGGATCGGTGCCGAAATGGCCCGCTATCCGGCGCTTGCGCTACTGGGGGACTACAACATCGCGCCCGAAGACCGCGACGTGCACGACCCGCAGGCGTGGCAAGGCCAGAATCTCGTCTCCCCCGAAGAACGCGCCGCGTTTGCCAAGCTCGTGGGGCTCGGCCTCGTCGATTCCTTCCGCAAGTTCGAACAGCCGGAGAAGACGTTCACCTGGTGGGATTACCGCATGCTGGCGTTCCGCCGCAATGCGGGGCTGCGCATCGATCACATCCTGCTCTCGCCCGAGCTCGCGCAGCACTGCTCGCTGTGCGAAGTCGACAAGACACCGCGCAAATGGGATCAGCCGTCGGATCACGCGCCCGTCATCGCACAGATCGGCTGAATCCACGCTGACGTCGGCGCTCAAACCGCCTCGGCGGCATTTGCGCCGCTCAGCTTGAATTCGCCAACGGCCTGAGCCAACTTCGCCGCCTGCTCGCGCAGCATTTGTGCGGCGGCCGCCGATTGCTCCACGAGCGCGGCGTTTTGCTGCGTCGTGTTGTCGAGCTGCGCGAGCGCCTGGTTCACGTGGCCCAGTCCTGTGCTTTGCTCCGTTGCCGCCGCGGAAATCTCGGCAATCACGCTCGTGATGCCTCGCACGCCCTGCACGATTTCGTCCATCGTCGATCCGGCCGTCTGCACCAGTGTCGATCCGGCTTCTATCCTCTCGACGGAGGAGCCGATCAACTGCTTGATCTCCTTGGCCGCCTGAGCACTGCGTTGCGCAAGGGCACGCACCTCCCCCGCCACCACGGCAAAGCCTCGGCCGTGCTCGCTCGCGCGTGCCGCTTCCACGGCGGCGTTGAGCGCCAGGATGTTGGTTTGAAACGCAATGCCGTCGATGACGCCGATGATGTTCGCGATCTCGGTCGACGCCTTCGTGATGGCATCCATCGTGGAGACCACGTCCCCGACCACGACTCCGCCGCGCGTCGCAACGTCCGACGCGGATTGCGCAAGGCCGCTCACTTTCGTTGCCGCGTCAGCCGAATTGCGCGCCGTGCCGGCGATCTGTTCGAGCGCGGAGGCGGTCTGCTGCAGGTTGGACGCGGCCAGTTCGGTGCGGCTCGAGAGATCCTGATTGCCCTGTGCGATTTCAGAGCTGGCGAGGTTGACCGATTCACTGAAATCGCGGATATGCAGCAAGATTGCGCTGATCTTGCCCGCAAACAGATTGAATGCGTGCGCGATCTGTGCCGCTTCGTCACTGCCGTTGGCGGGCAGCCGCCTTGCGAGGTCGCCACTGCCGCTGGCGACGTCCGTCAGCGCGTCGCGCACTAGCAATATGCGCTTGAACGCCGCCTGGGTGATAGCGCCCACGAGCGCGGCCGCGACAAGCGCCACGACGATGATCGCCAGGAACGTCGTCGTGGCCACCGCGCGCATGCCGGCCGTCACGTCCGCCTTGTCCAGTGCAAGTACGAGGCTCCAGTCTGTGCCCGTGATCGGCTGCGCGCGCAGCAGCTTTGTCTTGCCGTCGATCAGGACGGCAAGCGGCGCGGAGGCCGTCGCTATCGTCTTGAGCGCGTCCGGCGTCAGTCCGGGCGCCATCTCGGAGGCCGGCTTCATGATGAGCTCGGTCTTGGCACTCGCGATGACATTGCCGGCATCGTTCACGAGAAACGCAAAGCTGGCGGGCGTCGGATGCACAGCGGTCACGATTTCGCTCACACTTTGCATGAAAAGACTGGCGGCCATGACGCCTTTCACGCTGCCGTCCCGGATCAGCGGGACGGCGAACGCAAACGCGGGCTTCCCGCTCGAAGCGTCACGATAGAGTGCGGTCACCACGAGATGGCCGGCCCCCACCGCCTGCTTGTACCAAGGCCGCGCCGTGGGATCGTAGCCCGGAGCGAGGGGGACGTTGGAAAACGCGGTCTTGTCGGGCAAGCCGAGTGTCATGACTTCGAAGCCGCCCGATCTGGCGAGGAGCTTCAATGCCGGCAGCGGGTCGCCTTCGCCAATCGCCAGCGTGTCGGCGAGTGCCTGCGTCTGCCGCGCGCGGCTCTCTATCCAGCCGTTGATGGCGAGGGTATGTCCCGTCAGAATCGACTTGAAGTCCTGGTCGATGGTCTCGTCGTTATGGATCTTCACCACGTAGTAGACGAGCCCGCCCGTCACCGCAAGCGCGGTCACGACGATCGCCACGCTGGCCGCGAGAATTCGACCACGAATCGTTCCAGGCATCATGCTGACTTTCCCCGATAGATAGAAGAGACGCTCTGGCCGCAGACACGTCGTTCAATAGATAACGACGGCTCGCGGAGCGAACTTGAGACGGAGTAACGCTGAAATCCGTCTCATCGGGGTTAAGCACAGGCTGAATATCGTGTAAGGAAACCCTTAACGCAGGACGAAGGTCTCGCGTTTTTCGTTCGGGCGTGTTTTCATCAGCGATGCCGAGCCAGCCGCAAGCGGCTGGCTCGGTCAAGGCTCCAGATGCAGCTCCTGGATCTTGCGCGTAATCGTATTGCGCCCGATGCCCAGGCGCTCGGCCGCCTCCACCTTGCGCCCTCGCGTGAAATCGAGCGCCTCGCGAATGACGGCTGCCTCGAAACGGCGCGCCAGTTCATCCATGACGTCGGCCATGTTCTCGCGCAGCATTCGTGCGACCTCCGCGCGCAGCCCGCTCTCCCATATGCTCACGGGCAGGTTCGGGACACCACCGATCGCGCCCGGCACCGACATGCCGTTGCGCTCGCCTTCGAGCGGTGCGGCCGCCGCGGAACCCATCGCCACGCTGGCCGCCGCCTGCGCGCCGGCACTCGGTCCTGCCACGATGTCGCCCGATACTTCCGCCGGCTGCTGCGGAACGAGGTCCGGCGGGAGATCCTTGATTTCGATCGTCTGCGCAGGCGCCATGACGGTCAGCCAGTTCGCGAGGTTTTCGAGCTGGCGCACGTTGCCCGGAAACGGCAACGAGGCAAGATAGGCCAGCGTCGCATCCGATACGCGCTTGGGTTCGACACCGAGATCGCGCGCACTCTTTTGCAGGAAGTGGCGTGCGAGCAGCGGAATGTCCTCCTTGCGTTCGCGCAGCGGCGGCAGGCGCAGCCGGATGACGTTGAGCCGGTGATACAAGTCTTCGCGAAAGAGCCCCTGCCGCACGCGGGACTCGAGGTTCTGGTGGGTCGCCGCGATCACGCGCACGTTCGCGCGCAACGGGCTATGGCCGCCGACGCGATAGAACTGCCCATCCGAAAGCACGCGCAGCAGCCGCGTTTGCAGATCGAACGGCATGTCGCCGATTTCGTCGAGGAAGAGCGTACCGTTTTCGGCCTGCTCGAAGCGCCCCTGGCGCATCGCCTGCGCGCCCGTGAACGCGCCGCGCTCATGTCCGAAGAGTTCCGATTCGAGCAGGTCTTTCGGAATCGCCGCCGTGTTGAGAGCGATGAATGGACCGTTTGCACGCGGGCTGTGCCGGTGCAGCGCCCGCGCCACGAGTTCCTTGCCCGTACCGGACTCCCCCGTGATGAGCACGGTGGCCGAGGAATGCGAAAGACGCCCGATCGCCCGGAACATGTCCTGCATCGCGGGCGCCTGACCCAGCATTTCCGGCGCGTCGGCCAGTGTGGTTTCGGCCGCGTGCACGCCGCGCAGGCTTTCGTCGACGGCGCGATGAATGAGTTCGACCGCACGGTCGATGTCGAACGGCTTCGCCAGATATTCGAATGCACCACCTTGGAACGCGGCCACGGCACTGTCGAGATCGGAGTAGGCCGTCATGATGATGACGGGCAGCTCGGGCAGCCGTTCGCGAATCGCCTGCAGCAGCTCGAGACCCGACGGCCCCGGCATGCGGATGTCGGATACGAGCACCTGCGGCGACTCGTGCTCGAGCGCGGCCAGCGCCTCGCGCACGTTGGCGAAGCTGCGCGTCGCCAGGTTCTCGCGCGCCAGCGCTTTTTCGAGCACCCAGCGGATCGATTGGTCGTCGTCTACTATCCAGATCGGCTTCATAGAGTGGTCGTTGGTCAATTGTCGAGCGGCAACAGAATCTGAAACTCGGTGTGTCCGGGCCGGCTTTCCACTTCGATGACGCCGTCGTGCTGCTGCACGAACGTTTGCGCGAGCGTGAGCCCAAGACCGCTGCCATCCTCGCGCCCGGACACGAGCGGATAAAAAATACGATCGCGGATCTCCGGCGCAATGCCGGGACCGTTGTCGACGACACGCAAGTCCAATGCCAGTTTGCACAAGCGCTTCGCGATCGTGATCTTGCGTGCCACGCGCGTGCGTAGCGCAATACGTGCATCGCCCTGGCTGATGCGCTCGCGCAGCGCCTGGGCCGCGTTGCGCACGATATTGAGGAGCGCCTGGATCAGTTGCTCCTTGTCGCCGCGCAGCTCCGGCACGCTCACGTCGTAGTCGCGCTCGATCGTGAGGCCGCGCGGAAACTCGGCCATGATCACGGCGCGCACGCGCTCGCATACCTCGTGAATGTTCACATCGCCCACGATGTGCGGGTGACGGTGCGGCTCGAGCAGCCGATCGACGAGCGTCTGCAGGCGATCCGATTCCTTGACGATGACCTGCGTGTACTCCCGCAGTTCGTGTCGCTCGCGCGCACCGAGTTCGAGTTCGAGCAACTGCGCGGCGCCGCGGATGCCGCCGAGCGGGTTCTTGATCTCGTGAGCGAGATTGCGGATCAGTTGCTTGTTGGCGACCGTGAGATCGTGAATGCGCTCCTCGCGGTCGGTGCGCAGATGGCGCTCGTTCTCGAACAACTCGAGCAACACGTAGTCGGGCGCGCTTTCGAGAAAGCCCACCACCACATGCACAGGCAGAGCCTCGCGCGGCGGGCGTTCGAACACGGCATCGAGATGCGTGGCATGAAAACGGTGCTCGGCGATGGCGGCAATCGTCTCGACGAGTGCATCGCCGTTGGCAAAGATCTCGGGCCACGACATCTGCATCAACTGCCGGCGCGAAAGGTCGAGCATCGATTCGGCCGACGGGTTCGCGAAAGCGACGCGCAGCGTGCGCTTTTCGAGCACGAGCACGACGGTAGGCAGCGCCTCGAAGCCCGGCAGCAGGCCCGACGCAGCCAGCGAGGCATCGTTCGTCAGGGGTTCCGATTGCCCCTTCTTCGTCTTGATCAGGTTCTTGAGCACCATCGTCTAGTCACAGCCGCGGGAGCAGGTATTTGCGACGAATAAAAAAGGGACGGCGCCGCCGTCCCTTCGAGACCGATCGCAAGCGTGATGGCGCCGCGCCCATGACGAAACACAGGCGAAGCGCATCGGCTGCTTACAGCGAGTAGTACATCTCGAACTCGATCGGATGCGTGGTCATACGGAAGCGCTGCAGTTCGCCTTCCTTGAGCTCGAGGTAGGCGTCGAGCATGCTGTCCGTGAACACGCCGCCGCGCGTCAGGAACTCGCGGTCCTTGTCCAAGGCTTCCAGCGCCTGATCGAGGCCTGCGCAAACGGTCGGGATCTTCGCGTCTTCTTCGGGCGGCAGATCGTACAGATTCTTGTCCGCGGCTTCGCCCGGATGAATCTTGTTCTGCACGCCGTCGAGGCCGGCCATCATCAGCGCCGAGAACGCGAAGTACGGGTTCGCCATCGGATCGGGGAAGCGCGTTTCGATGCGGCGGCCCTTCGGATTCGACACGTGCGGAATACGGATCGAGGCCGAGCGGTTGCGTGCCGAGTAGGCAAGCTTCACCGGTGCTTCGAAGTGCGGCACGAGACGCTTGTACGAGTTCGTCGTCGGGTTCGTGATCGCGTTCAGCGCACGGGCGTGCTTGATGATGCCGCCGATGTAAAAGAGCGCGAATTCCGACAGGCCGGCGTAGCCGTTACCCGCAAACAGGTTCTGGCCGTCCTTCCAGATCGACTGGTGAACGTGCATGCCCGAGCCGTTGTCGCCAACCACGGGCTTCGGCATGAACGTCGCCGTCTTGCCGTAAGTGTGCGCCACGTTGTGGACGATGTACTTCAGCTGCTGCGTCCAGTCGGCGCGCTGCACGAGCGTCGCGAACTTCGTACCGATCTCGTTTTGGCCTTGGCCCGCCACCTCGTGGTGATGCACTTCGACCGGGATGCCGATTTGTTCGAGCAGCAGGCACATTTCCGAGCGCATGTCCTGGAACGAGTCGACCGGCGCGACCGGGAAGTAGCCGCCCTTCACGCCCGGACGATGGCCCGTGTTGCCGCCTTCGAATTCCTTGCCCGCCGACCACGGCGCTTCTTCCGAGCCGATCTTCACGAAGCAGCCGGACATGTCCGTATTCCACTGGACGGAGTCGAAGATGAAGAATTCGGGTTCCGGGCCGAAGTAGGCCGTGTCGCCCAGGCCGGTGCTCTTGAGATAAGCCTCGGCGCGCTTTGCGAGCGAGCGCGGATCGCGCTCGTAGCCCTTGCCGTCCGCGGGCTCGACCACGTCGCAGGTCAGGACGAGCGTCGGCTCTTCGTAGAACGGGTCGATGAATGCCGTATTGGGGTCCGGCACGAGCAACATGTCCGACGCTTCGATGCCCTTCCAGCCGGCAATCGAGGAACCGTCGAACGCATGGCCGCTTTCGAACTTGTCTTCGTCGAACGCCGACAGCGGAACAGAGACGTGCTGCTCCTTGCCGCGCGTGTCGGTGAAGCGAAAGTCGACGAACTTGACGTCCTCGTCTTTGACGAGCTGCATGACGTCGGCCACGTTTTTACTCATATCCTCTTCTCCATTTAATAGATTCGGCGGTTCTTCACTTCGCGGCCGCCTCAGCCAGGAAACAGCTCTGACCGAACGCCGCCGGCAAGCGATCGCCGCCGGTTAGAGCAGCTTTCGTGCCAGATTCGACACGAATCGTTGGAAGCGCGACCACCCCGGCGGGTAGCCGCGCCCCTCATTGGAACGCCCCGTTGCCCCCGGGCACGCATCGCAAGCGCGTCCGGCCTCACTTCGGCACCAATCCGGTGCATGCGGCTGGGATCACGAGACCCAGCGTTCAATGTTGGTGCACGCACATTCATTGTGCACCAACAGAGTTCATTGCGCGGCACCGCCCTCGCTCGCGGCCAGGCGCGCGCTAAAATACACGTTTCCTTCGAGGAGGCAAGCAGATGAGCACGCTCGAACAAATCCTGGCTCAAGCCGACAAGCGGCGCCAAGAGCAGCAACTGCCCTACAAGGGCGCGCTCGCGCCGGCCGAGGCATTCGAGTTCCTCGAACTCGATCCGAACGCCCGGCTCGTCGACGTACGCACCCGCGCCGAGCTCGACTGGGTCGGCCGGCCTGTCGTGGGCGACGGCCGGTACGTGCATATCGAATGGACGCGGTACCCGGGCGGCGTGCCCAACCCCGAGTTCCTGGATACGCTGCGCGCGGCCGCTTCGCCCGATACCCCGGTGGTCTTTCTGTGCCGCAGCGCCGCCCGCTCGAAGCTCGCGGCGGTAGCCGCCGCGCAGGCGGGCTTTACACAAGCCTATGATCTGCTCGAGGGGTTCGAAGGGGGCAAGGACGGCAACGGACACCGCAAGACCGTCGATGGCTGGTGCTATCGCGGCCTGCCCTGGATCGGCGCCTGAGCTTCGCGCCTCGAGCGGCCGCGCGCGCATTCAGCCGCCCGTCTGAGCATCGGCGCCCGGCTCGACGATATCGCCGCCGAGCAGGTGTACGCCTTCGCGCAGTTTGACGAAAGCAGCAGCGACCGCTTCGGGCTCCCCTTTCACACCGAGGTCGATATGCCGGCGCGCGTAGACGCCCCCGCGCTCGGCGTCGCCAACGCTCGGCAAGCTGAACACGCGCACGCCCGGGAAGTCGGCCTCGATCTTCTCCATCAGCGGCGTGAGCGTCGATTCCATCAGTTCGAAGACGAGCAGCGAACGCTCGGCATGGGCCACCTGGTGGTGCAGATGTGCGTATTGGTTGTCGAGCACCCATTCGATCATGGGCCACGCCATGACGGGAAAGCCCGGCACGAAATGGTGGCTGCCCACTGAAAACCCCGGAATCTTGTTGTAGCCGTTGGGGATGATCGATGCGCCGCGCGGAAAGACGCCCATGTTCAGGCGGTGGCGATTTTCGGGGGACTCGAGCTCGAGCGGGAGCGCGCCGGCGGGCTGCATGTCGCGAATACGCTGACGAATTAGCTCCGCCGCCTCCGGATGCAGTTCGAGCGGCACGCCAAGCGCACGGGCCGCGCACTGTCGCGTATGGTCGTCCGGCGTCGCACCGATACCGCCCGTCGAAAAGACGATGTCGCCCGAAGCGAACGTGCGCGCAAGGGTTGCCGTGATCCGCTCGGGATCGTCACCGACGTATTCGGCCCAGGCGAGCGCCAGCCCCCGAGCGCCGAGCAGCTCGATGACCTTCGGCAAATGCTTGTCCGCACGCCTGCCCGACAAGATTTCGTCGCCGATGATGATGACGCCAAATGCCATGACCGCCTCGCATTGATTGGGAGGCGCTCATGGTCGCCGATGATCGTGACGATCGCAAGTGCCGGACTTTCGCACCCACCGCACGCGCTCGCCGGCGGTGGGCCCGCGCGTCGGTGCTGTCGGCCGGCATCGGCTGCGGGCGACGATCCTGTCGATCTCTTGTCGATCTCCACACCGGGGCACGCGGATTGCTGGGGTCGGTTACCAGCACCACTCAGCCAGGGAGAAGACACATGGCACGACTCATCTCGCTCATTTTGCTGTTAGCCACCGTCACGCTGACGGCCTGCCACACGGTTGCGGGCGCGGGCCAGGATATCTCGCGGGGCGGCAACGCCATTACCAACTCGGCCGAGAAACACTCCGAATAACGGCCCGCCTGCTGCCGGCGTCGCGCTCACGCCGCCGGCAGCAGGCGGTCGCCGTCGCCACCGCGGCCGTCGCCACCGCGGCCGCCCCCGCCGCCCCGCCCCTCTTCGCGCATGCGCGCGAGGGCATCGAGGCAATAGTGGCCGAACCACAGCGCCGAGAAGACGAGAATCACGGCGTAGAGCCAGATCGTCGCGGCCGCGATCACCGGAAAAAGCACGACGAGCCAGAGCGACCATGCCCACAACAGGGTGGGCAGCGTGCTCATCAGGCCGCTCGCCACGCCGATGGCCAAAAGCGGCGCCCGGTAACGGCGCATGAGCGCCAGCCGCTCTTTCCGACTCGCGTGCAACGCGAGTGCATCGTAGGTCATCACCCGATAAGTGAGCCAGCCCCAAAGCAGAGGCGGGATCAGCGCGAAAAGCGGCGGAATCAGCCAGAGCGGCATCGTCACGATGGTCAGCGCGAGGCAGATGAATGTCGTGGCGGCCGCATAGGCGATGCTGCCGAACCACGTGCCGCCGCGGCGCACCTCGAGGGCTGCGAAGCGGCGCGACGAAAGATGGCGCACGACGCTTGGCATCGAAAGGGTCGCGATCAGCAGCAGCACGGTGACGACAATGAGCGGAATCGCGAGCGCCACGACGACGAATGGCGCGACGGCCGCATGGAGACCGGAGAGGCCGACCCAGTCGAAGGCTCTATAAAGCGTAGCGCCGAGTCCCGACGCATCCAACGCACCGCGCACGGCGCCGACGAGCGCCTGCCACTGGAACCAGAAAAACGCGCCCCACCCCGCCGCGGCCACAAGAAATGGCCAGAACGTGAGCCAGAGCATGCGCGGATGCGCCATGCTCGCGACGGCGCGGCCGAACGCGCGTACGAGTTCGTTCATGCCGCCCGCTCCGCGTCAGAGCACGGCAGCGTCGCCCCGCGATGGATCTTGCGCGCGCCGCGCGACCACGCGACGGACGATGCGCACGAACGCCAGCCAGTGCTGGGACACCAACCCTTCACCATACGACTCTCCCTCCAGTTGCTGGCGGATACCCGTAGGCTCGAGCGTGCGATTCCACGACGCCGTCCTGAACAGCATGTCCCACCAGGGGAACAGCACCCCGAAGTTGCATCCGTAGGACGTGCCCTCATGACCGTAGCCGATCGCATGATGCCGGCGATGGAACGCCGGACTCACGACGAGCCGCTCGAGCACCCGCCCGTAGCCGAGCCGTATGTTCGCATGTTGAATGCTCTGCAGGAAGTTCGTCACGGCGGACAGGACGACGAACTGCGTCGGCGGCACGCCGATCGCAAGCGCGATCGCAGCGAAGAACGAGGCCTGGAGCACGTCGTCGAGCAGGTGGTTGCGATCGTCGGACCAGAGCGACAGCTGACGCTGGCTGTGGTGCACCGCATGCAGTTCCCACCACCAGCCGAAGCGGTGCTGCCACCGGTGATACCAGTAACCGGCAAAATCGAGCGTCACGAGGTAGATCGCGAACGCCGCCAGCGGCTTCGAACTGATGCCGGGCGAGAGGTGATCGAGATTGAAATTGACGATGCCGCGATAGCGCAGCCATGCCTGAAAGCCGTCGAACAGCGGCTGGAACGCAACGAAGAAAAAAAGATTGAACAGACCGAGCTTGGTGATCCACGTATAGAGGACGTCCACCCGCACGGCCTTGCGGTCGGTCCACCGCTCGGCCGGAAACAGTGCCTCGAGCGGGCGCAGCAGCGCGTAGGTCCCTGCGATCGTCAGCAGGCCGACGATGACGGGATAAAGGGCGTCATACGAATCTTCGTCGTAGTCCATCCAGCCGAGCTTGAACAGCAACGGCTGGACGACGTGCACGTAGGCCCAGGTTTGCAGCGTCGAAACGACGGCGTCGAGCGAAGCGGAGATCAGATGCAGCATGTCCGGCTGGCCTTGGCTCTCGGTCCTGGTCAGGCTCCGTTGCGTGCCGTCACCGGCGCGCGATCGAAGAAATAGATGCCGTGCGGCGAGCGGCCGACAGCCACCGTCTTCACGAGCTTTCTGGCCTGCAGGTCGATCAGCCCCACATGCCTGGCGAAGCGGAACGTCACCCACATGTAGCGCTTGTCCGCGCTGAGTTCCATGTCGTCGGGCCCGGGCATCAAACCGGTGATGTCGCCAACGTTCGCGAGCGCCTCTTCGTCGATGATGCTGATGGTATTGGCCACGCGATTGCTGACCGCAACGTGCCGGCCGTCGTCGAGCGAACGGAAGTTGTGGGCGCCCTCGCCCGTCTTGATGCGTTTGACGACGGTGCGCGTGCGCCAGTCGACGACCGCGACGTCGTCCTCGCCCGTCATGCCCACGAGCAGGTATTTGTCGCCCGGCGTGAGCCAGAGCCCCGCC
Source organism: Trinickia caryophylli (assembly GCF_034424545.1). Lineage (NCBI taxonomy): Bacteria > Pseudomonadati > Pseudomonadota > Betaproteobacteria > Burkholderiales > Burkholderiaceae > Trinickia > Trinickia caryophylli. Next base: position 682,142 of record NZ_CP139970.1, read on the forward strand.
GGCGTCTTGCCGACCGGCATTTTCCATAGGACCGTCTGCGTCGGCAGGTCCACCGCGGCGATCTCGCCCGAAACCTGCAGCGTCACGAATACCGTCCGGTTGTCCTTCGTGAAGGCCATATGGCTCGGCATCGTCGCCAGCGGCAACCGCCTCGCGAGCGTAACGCCGTTGGTCGCGGCTTCGCGGCGGTAGATGTCGAGCCGGTCGAGCCTCAGCCCCGTCGTCACAAACCATTTACCGTCCGGCGAAAAGCCGAGCTGGTAAGGATCCTCGATCCCCTCGAGCCGGCTTTGCGGCTTGCCCGTCTTCGGATCGACGAACATGAGGTCGTTCGAGACCGAATCTGCCACGATCAGTGACTTGTTGTCGGGCGTCGGCATCAGGTGATGCGGTTCCTTGCCCGTCGGCACCACGCCGACCACCTGATGCGTGGTCTCGTCGATCAGCGAAAGCGTTGCTTCGGCCGAATTGAGCACGATGATGTTGTTGGCCCGCGCGGCAGGCGCGAACGCGCCGGCAAGCACGGCAATGGCCACCGTCGCGATGGCGCCGCTCAGGCCATTCGTGCGGGAAAGAGAAAACTTGGGCATGGGAACTCGTAAGGAAAGGCCGACGCTGTGCATAAAACGTTTGCGGCCACTGCCCGGTTGACCATCTCGAAATAAATCGCCGAGCATCCCGCGTTCAGCGCTGCATCGACTCCCACACCTTGTAAAGCCGCTTGACCGACACCGGCATGGGCGTACGCAGTTCCTGAGCGAAAAGCGAAATGCGCAGTTCCTCCAGCAGCCAGCGAAATTCGGCGAGGCGCGCATCGGCCACGCCGCCGCGCGCCGAGCTGGCACGCTGGTATTGCTGTACGAGCGGCTGCAAATCGGCGGCAAGCCGCGCATCGCGAGCCGGGTCGGCTTTCAGCTTGTCGATGCGCAACGCCATGCCCTTCAGATAACGGGAAAAATGCGTCAGCTGCGCATAGGGAGTATCCACGATAAAGCGCTTTCCGATCAGACCCTGTAACTGCTGCTGCAAATCCGCATAGGCCGCCGCATAGGGTTTTGCCTGCGCAAGCTTCTTCGTCACCGCCGCGTAGTCCGCCAGAATCTGCCCGACGAGCCGAGCGATTTCCTGCGCAAGCAGCGACAGGCGTCCCTTGCCTTCGTCGCGGCGCGCATGAAAGCTCGCATCGTCATCGGGCAATGGTTCCTGCAGGCAGGCACGGTCGAGCGCCATCTCGATCAGCTGATCGCGCAGCGCCTCTTGCGTACCGAGCGGCATGAACTGGAGCGCCATTTCGCGCAGGCCCGGCAGATTCTTTTCGAGATACTTGATCGGCTCGCGCAGTTGCAATGCGAAGAGGCGCCGCAAGCCCGAGCGATGCGCCCGCGCGGCGTCTTCGGGCGAATCGAATACCTCGACGTCGCAATGGGTCGTGCGATCGACGAGCGCCGGGTAGCCGAAAAGCGTCTGCCCGCGGCGGCGGATTTCGAGCAGCTCCGGCAGCTTGCCGAAATTCCAGGTCGTCAGGTTCTCATAGAGCGCGGTCGTCTCGGCGCCACCGCCCGCCTCGCCGGGTGCGCGCGCCGGCGCCTGCTGCAGCCGCGGCCCGCCCTGGCCGGGCGCGCCGCCCGGCGCAACCGGCGCAACGGATGCAACCGGCGTGGCCGCCGCAGCCGGCTTCGCCCCCGGCTCCCGGGTACTTCCCGCGCCGGCTGCAAGCTTCTGGAATTCGCGCTGGGCGTCGGCGCCGAGCTCGGCGCGCAGTTGCGCGAGGTTGCGCCCCATGGCCAGTTGCCGGCCGTGCTCGTCGATCACCTTGAAGTTCATGAACAGGTGTGCCGGCAGCGTCTCGAGCTTGAAATCGGTGGTTTTGAGTGCGACTTGCGTCGCCGCGCGCACGTCGGCGATCAACGCCTCCAGGAGCCCGCCCTCGCCGCGCAGCGATTCCCCCTGAGCGACGCCCGCGCGGGCGCTTGCCGCGCGCGCCTCATGCCGTTCGACAAAGGCGGCCGCGTACTCCGGCAGCGGCACGCAGTGGCGGCGCAGCTTCTGTGGCAGCGATTTCAGCAGCAGATGCACTTTTTCCTTCAGCATCCCGGGCACGAGCCATTCGGCGCGGCGGGCGTCGACCTGATTGAGCGCATAGAGCGGCACGGCGAGCGTCACGCCGTCACGCGGCGAGCCCGGCTCGAAGTGGTAGGCCAGCCCCATTTCGACACCGGCCATCGACATGCGCTTCGGAAAGAGATCGGTCGTGATGCCGGCCGCCTCGTGCCGCATGAGGTCATCGCGCGACAGAAAAAGAAGCCGCAGCTTTTCCTCGGGCTGGCCGCTCGCGCGCACCTCGTTGCGGTACCAGCGCTCGAACGCGGCACCCGTATGGATCTGCTTCGGAATCGCCTGATCGTAGAACGCGAAAATGAGTTCGTCGTCGACGAGCACGTCCTGCCGCCGCGACTTGTGCTCGAGCTGCTCGATATCGGCCAGAAGCTTGCGGTTGTGCGCAAAAAACGGGAGCCTGGTCTCGAATTCGCCCTCCACGAGCGCGCCCCGAATGAAGAGATCGCGTGCGCGCCGTGGATCCTGCTGGCCGAACGCCACGCGCCGCCGATGGTAGACCGGCAATCCGAACAGCGTCGCCCGCTCGAATGCGACTACCTGGGCCGCGCGCTTTTCCCAATGCGGCTCGGAGAGCTGCTTTTTGAGCAGGTGCGCGGCGACCTTTTCGATCCATTCCGGCTCGATCTTTGCAAGACAGCGCGCGTAAAGCCGGCTCGTCTCGACGAGTTCGGCCGCCATGACCCAGCGGCCGGCCTTCTTCGCGAGCGTCGAGCCGGGCCACAGAAAGAACTTGATCCCGCGCGCACCCAGATAGTGCGGCTCGTCGTCGGCCTTCAAACCGAGGTTGCCGATGAGCCCCGTCATCAACGCCAGATGGATCTGCTCGTAAGTCGCTTCGCTCTCGTTGATGCGCCAGCCCTGCTCGCGCACAACGGTCAGCAACTGCGAATGGACGTCGCGCCATTCGCGCAGCCGCAGGTGCGACAGGAACTGCTCGCGGCAAGCATCCACGAGCTGCCGGTTCGACTTCTTGTGCGCCACCGCTTCGGTGAACCAGCGCCAGATCTTGAGCCACTGCAGGAACTCCGAGCGCTCGTCGGCAAAACGCCGATGGGCCTGGTCGGCCTGATCCTGCGCTTCGACGGGCCGATCGCGCGGATCCTGCACCGACAGCGCGCTCGCGATCACGAGCATTTCCGCGAGCGCATCGTGCTCGCGCGCGGCCAGAATCATGCGTCCCACGCGCGGGTCGAGCGGCAGGCGCGCGAGTTCGCTGCCGAGCGGCGTGAGCGCATTGCCGTCGTCGACCGCGCCCAGCTCGGCGAGCAACTGGTAGCCGTCGGCGATCGCGCGCCCCGGCGGCGGCTCGATGAACGGAAACGTCTCGATGTCGGTCAGGTGCAGCGATTTCATCCGAAGGATGACCGCCGCGAGCGACGAGCGCAAAATTTCAGGGTCGGTAAAGCGCGGCCGGACCTGGAAATCCGTTTCGCCATATAGCCGAATGCAGATCCCGTCCGCCACCCGCCCGCAGCGGCCCGCACGCTGATTGGCGGCCGCCTGCGAGATCGGCTCGACTTGCAGTTGTTCGACCTTGTTGCGATACGAGTAGCGCTTCACGCGCGCCAGGCCCGTGTCGACGACGTAACGGATGCCCGGCACCGTCAGCGAGGTCTCGGCGACGTTCGTTGCGAGCACGATGCGCCGCGCGTTCGACGGCTTGAAGACGCGGGCCTGCTCGGCCGCCGAGAGGCGCGCGAAAAGCGGGAGGATCTCCGTGTGCGGTGGATGATGCTTGCGCAGCGCCTCGGCCGCCTCGCGAATCTCGCGCTCGCCGGGCAGGAACACGAGAACGTCGCCGCCGCCCTCCCGGCAAAGTTCGTCCACGGCATCGACGATCGCATCCATCAGATCGCGCTCGGCCTCGCGTGCGCCCTTCATGCGCTCGCGGGCGGGCGGCGTGCCCTGGGCGGCCCTGATCGCCGGGCTCGTCTCCTCGACCGGCCGATAGCGGATTTCCACTGGATAGAGCCGCCCGCTCACCTCGATGACGGGCGCGGGCTTCGCTTCCGTGCCGAAATGGCGCGCGAAACGCTCGGCGTCGATCGTCGCAGAGGTCACGATAAGCTTCAGATCGGGCCGCTTCGGCAGGATCTCCCTCAGATAGCCGAGCAGAAAATCGATATTGAGGCTGCGCTCGTGGGCTTCGTCGATGATCAGCGTGTCGTATGCACGCAAAAGCGGATCGGTCTGCGTCTCGGCGAGCAGGATGCCGTCCGTCATCAGCTTCACCGACGCGCCCGGCGCGAGATTGTCGTTGAAGCGCACCTTGTAGCCGACGACCTCGCCGAACGGCGTGCCGAGTTCCTCCGCGATACGCCGGCCCGTGGCGGAAGCCGCGATCCGGCGCGGCTGCGTGTGGCCGATGAGGCCGCTGCCGCCGGCCCCCCGCCCGCGGCCGAGCGTGAGGCATATCTTCGGCAACTGCGTGGTTTTGCCGGAGCCGGTCTCGCCCGACACGATGACGACCTGATGGTCGCGGATGGCACGCGCGATCTCCTCGCGCCGGCCCGTGACGGGCAGCGCGGGCGGAAACTCGATCGGCGGAATCGGGTTGGGCGGAATCGGCGATGCGCGCGGGCCGTCCCGGCGCGGGCGGGAAGGTTTTCCGCGCCCGCCCTCATCGGCGGCCGGACTATTGGGTACGTTCGACATGGGGGCGCATTATAATCGCGGCATGAATGCTCATTCCGACCTTCTCCCCGCCCAGGAACCCGTCGCCAACCGGCCGGCGGCACCCGAGCCCGTTTCCCACCACGCGCAGTTCGTCGACTGGATGCGATCGGTCGCGCCGTACATCCACGCGTTCCGCAACAAGACGTTCGTGGTCGGCTTCGGCGGCGAGGTAGTGCACCAGGGTCTGCTCAATGCGCTCGTCTCCGACATCGCGCTGCTGCAGGCCATGGGTATCCAGATCGTGCTCGTGCACGGCTCGCGCCCGCAGGTCGAGGAGCAGATGAACCTGCACGGCGTGAAGTCGGAGTTCTCGCACGGCATGCGCATCACGGATGCGCGCGCGCTCGAGTCGGCCAAGGAGGCCGCGGGCGAAGTGCGCCTCGACATCGAGGCCGCGATCAGCCAGGGCCTGCCGAACACGCCGATGGCCCACGCGCACATCAGCGTCGTGTCGGGCAATTTCGTCACGGCGCGGCCGGTCGGCATTCTCGACGGGGTCGATTTCCAGCATACGGGCGTCGTGCGCAAGATCGATGCCGAGTCGATCCGGCACTCGCTCGCGAGCCGCAAGCTCGTGCTGCTCTCGCCGCTCGGGTTTTCGCCGACGGGCGAGGCGTTCAATCTCTCGATGGAAGACGTCGCCTCCGCCGCGGCCATCGCGTTGCGTGCCGACAAGATCATCTTCCTCACCGAGACGCCGGGCGTCATGGAGGAAGGCAACCAGCTCGTGCGCGAAATGTCGCTCGACGAAGCGTACCGGCTGCACGAGAGCGGTGAAATCAAGGGCGACGCCGGCTTTTATCTGAAGCACGCCGTGCGCGCCTGCCGCGGGGGCGTCCCGCGCGCCCACATCATTCCCTACGCGCTCGACGGCAGCCTGCTGCTCGAGCTCTTCCTGCACGACGGCGTGGGCACGATGATCTCGTACGAGAACCTCGAAAGCCTGCGCGAAGCGACGCCAGACGACGTCGGCGGCATTCTCACGCTGATCGAGCCGCTGGAATCGGACGGTACGCTCGTCAAGCGCGGGCGCCACCAGATCGAGCGCGACATCGATCATTTCTCCGTCATCGAGCACGACGGCGTGCTCTTCGGCTGCGCGGCGCTCTACCCGTACCCGCAGGAGCGCATCGGCGAGATGGCGTGCCTGACGGTCGCGCCCGACGCGCAAGGCTCGGGCGACGGCGAGCGTCTGCTCAAACGCATCGAGCAGCGCGCTCGCGCGCGCGGCCTCACGCGGATCTTCGTGCTGACTACGCGCACGGAGCACTGGTTCCTCAAGCGCGGCTTCGTGAAAGTTTCGGTGGACGACCTGCCCGAAGACCGCCGGCGCCTATACAACTGGCAACGCAAATCGCTCGTGCTGATGAAGCAGCTCTGAGCGCAGCCGTCTGCCTCCCCACATCGATCACCAGGAGAAACCCACGATGACTCGCATGGTTCAATGCGCGAAGCTCGGCAAGGAAGCCGAAGGCCTCGATTTTCCGCCGCTGCCGGGCGAGCTCGGCAAACGCATCTACGAAAACGTGTCGAAAGAAGCGTGGCAAGAGTGGCTCAAGCATCAGACGATGCTCATCAACGAAAACCGGCTGAACATGGCCGATCCGCGCGCGCGCCAGTATCTGATGAAGCAGACCGAGAAGTTTTTCTTCGGCGAGGGCGCCGATCAGGCCTCGGGCTACGTGCCCCCGCCCGCGCAAAGCTGATCGGGCTCATCCTCGCGCGCGTCCCCGCGTTTGCGACACCCCGAAGCGAAGAAGCCGGCCCGTGACGAACGGCCGGCTTTTTATACATTCATCCGGCTGTGCCGCCGGCAACGAGCGTGTGCAATTGCGCCCGGGCGCGTCCGTCCTCGATCACGAGCATGCCTGCCGAGATCGGGAGCCTGAACCGCCGCGGCCCGGCACTTCCCGGGTTGACGAACAGCACGCCCTCGCGCGTTTGCACGAGCGGCTTGTGGGAATGGCCGCTCACGACCACGTCGATGCCCGCCTCGCGCCAATCGGCGCGCAGATCCGCGAGGTCGTGCACCACGTGGATCGCGACGCCGGCCATGCTCAGCGCGGCCTCCACGGGCAATTGGCCGGCCCATGCACCTTTGTCGTTGTTACCGCGCACGGCCGTGACAGGGGCAATCCGCGCAAGCGCCTCGAGCACCTCCGGCGTGCAGACGTCCCCCGCATGAACGATCGCTTCGCTGCCCGCAAGCCACGCCAGCGCTTCGGGCCTCACGAGGTTGTGCGTATCCGAGATCAGACCGATGCGCACGGTCCGCCCTCCCTCACAGCGCCACGGCCGCGTGAGCGCGGTGCGCGCCGTGAAAGAGGCCGCGCGAGCGGTGCAGTGCCGCCCTCGCCCCGCGCGTGGCAACGATCGCGCCAACCTGGCTCAGATTGAAATCGTGCGACACCATCAACTCCATCAAGGCGACCATCGGCAGCACGACGGATGGACTGTAGATCTGGCGTTCGATGAGGGCTTTCATGGCGGCTTCCTTTGTTGCGGCATCGCCTGATGCGAGGGGCTGCCGGCTTTTCCAATGAAAGCCATTCTAGGCAGCCGCCCCCGCGCGATAAATCCGCAAAACCAGAAGTCACTTGTCCACCGGCACGAACAATCCCGGGCTCATTCGAGCGGCGCGGCGACGAAGGCCGGCAGCGCCTCGGCGCGCGCCGAAAACGCGGCCAGCGCCGGATGGCGCGCCGCATCGACCTGGCCGGGCAGCATATGCTGCGTGAAGCGCCACGCAACGGCTACCGTGACGTCCGGCTGCATGATGCGCTCGCCCGTCAGCCAACCGGTGCCGCCGCCAGCCGCGAGTTCGCGCTCGAGCAGACCGTAGGCGGACGCCAGTTGCCCCGTCACGCGCTCGACCCACGGCTCATACTGCTTGTCGGCCGGGCGCAGATTGCGCTCGTAGGCAATCTGTACCGTCTTTTCGCAAGCCGCCAGCGCGAAGCCGATCAGATGCAGGGCGCGCCGGCGTTCGGCCGCCTGCTGCGGCATGAGGCGCCGCTCGGGCGCGACCCTGTGATCGAGGTAGTCGACAATGAGGCTCGAATCGATCAGTTGCGTGCCGTCGTCGTCCACGAGCGTCGGCGCCTTTACGACCGGATTGATCGCGGCGAAGGTATCGAAATGCCGAAACACCGACACCGCCCGATGCTCGAACGGCAGATCGAGCAGCGTCATCGAAATGGCCACACGGCGCACGTACGGGGAGTCCAACATGCCAATCAGTTGCATCTTCGCCTCTCGTCGTTGGAAAGATCGGCCCCGTACTTTATCAGCGACCGGCCCCGCGCACCACGGTGCAATACGGCGCGCCGCTAAGCGGCCGAGCGCACCGGCACGCGCTCGACGAGCAGTGTGGTGTCCTCGGGGCGAAACGCATGACGAAATCGAACGCCTCCGGGCACGCCCAGAGAGCCGCAGCGTCACGATGCCAAGGCGTTCGATCGTTCATGCATCTTTCATCGGCCACGGGCGACGCTCGGTGAAATCGCCAATGGTGCCCGCCGTCGGTCTGCTACTCCCGTTCGCGCAGGATGTAGCCGAGCCCCCGCAGAGTCATGATTTGCGCGCTCGATTCCGCAAGATGTTTGCGCAGACGGTGAATATAGATATCGATCGCATCCGTGCTCGCATCGTCGTCGAGGCTGTAGACGCTTTCCATGAGGTCGGTCTTCGATACGGTCTTGCCTTGCCGCAGCATCAGCGTTTCCAGAATCGCATGCTCGCGGCGCCGCAGCGGCAAGGGTGCATCGCGATGACAGAATTCGCGCGTATCGGTGTTGTAGCGCAGATCGCCGCATACGAGCGTCGTCGATTTGCCGCCCGACTGGCGCCGGATCAGCGCCTTGATACGCGCCACGAGTTCGCGCGCATCGAACGGCTTGACCACGTAGTCGTCGGCCCCCGCGCCGAAGCAGTCGACCTTGTCGTCGACCGAGCCGTGCGCCGTGAGCATCAGCACGGGCACGTTGTCGCCACGCCGGCGCAGGCGCGCGAGCACGTCCTTGCCGCTGATGCCCGGCAAACGCATATCGAGCAGCACGACGTCGTAGCGCTGCGTCGCAAGAATGGCGTCGGCCGACTCGCCGTCCGGCGCGCAATCCACCGCGAAGTTTTCGCCGCGCAGCAGATTCACGATCCAGTGCGCGAGTTCGGCGTTGTCTTCGACGAGCAGCAGTTTCATTGGAATCCTCGTGGCCTCTATGCTTCCAGCCGTTCCTGCCAGGCCGGCAGGCGCACGGTCGCCACCAGTCCCACGCGCTGCGGCCCCGGAGCCAGCGTCACGCCACCGCCGTGCGCCTGCGCGATCCGGCGCACGATGGCCAGCCCGAGCCCCGTGCCTTCCACCTCGGTCTTGCCGCGATAGAACCGCTCGAATACGTGCGCCCGGATCTCGGGCGGAATGCCCGGGCCATCGTCGATCACCTCGATGACGACTTCATCGCCCTCGCGCCGGCAGCGGGCCGTCACGCTGCCGCCCTCGTGCGTGTAGCGAATGGCATTGTCGACGAGATTGGCGACGAGCGCACTCAGGAGATTGTCCCTGCCGGCCACGACGAGCCGCTCGCCCAGCTCGGCGCCGAGATCGATGCCGCGCCGCTCGGCGGCCATGACCAGGTCCTCCAGCACGGACGATACGACCTGCGCCATGTCCACGGGCGCGCGCGCCGTCTCCGGCGCGGCCGATTCGGCCTGTGCGAGCAGCAGCAGCTGATTCGTCATTTCGATCATCTTGCGGCTCGCGCGGCGGATGCCGGCAAGTGCGTCGCCGAGCGCCGGGTCGCCGGGCTTGCATTGGCAGGCGTATTGGATCTGCATGTCGAGCAGCGTAAGCGGCGTGCGCAACTGGTGCGCGGCATCGGCGATGAACTGGCGCTGCCGCGTGGCATGCAGTTTGAGCCGTGCAATGCATTGATTGATCGCATCGACGATGGGCCGCAGTTCCGAGTGCAGATGCTCGACGCGGATCGGCTCTAGCTGCATCGGCTCCCGATCGGCCACGTCGTCCTTGAGTTTCATCAGCGGCTTGAGCTCGGTCGTAAGGCCGATCAGAACGAACGCGACGGCAAGCGCCAGCATCATTGCCTGACGAATCAGCTGCGGCCGCCAAAGCGAGCGCAGCATCGCCTCGCGCGATGCCTCCGTCTTGCCGACGATCACCGTTACGGTATAGCTGCGGCCGGAGTCGTAGAGCTGGCGCTGAAAGGCCACCGCGCGAATCGGCTGATCGGCGATGGAAGTGTCGTAAAAGCGCGGATAGCGGCCCGCGCGCTCGGGCAGAGGCAACTCCGGCGAGCCACCGAGGAGGCGCTCGGCCGTCATGACGCGGTAGTAGACGTGATCTTGGTACGGTGACTCGAACAGTTCGAGCGCCGCCGGCGGAATCTCCGAAACGAGCGCGCCGTTTTGCCATTGAACGTCTTCGGCGATCGTGCGCGCCGACGCAATCAGCGCATTGTCCTGCACGAGTTCGGCGGTCTGCCGCGCGGCGTCGTAGGCGAGCGAGCCCGTCACGAGCATGAAGGCCGCCAATGGCAGCAGCACCCACCAGAGCAGGCGCGCACGCAGGCTCATCATCGTTCGCTCCCGTCGCGCCCGCTCATACGACAACGCGCGCGGCGGGCACGATACCGTGCCGTCGCCGCGCGCGTGCGATACGTTGCGTCGCCAGTCGAGCTCAGAAGGCGGCGGGTCTCCATTTCAGCAAACGCTTTTCCAGTGCAGTCAACAAATAGTCGGTCGAAAGCGCGACCACGGCAAGCACGATCATCGCCGCGAACACGCCGCTCGCGTTGAACGCGCCTTGCGCCGTCGAGATCAGCAGGCCGATGCCCTGCTTCGAGCCGAGAAACTCGCCCACCACGGCGCCGACGAGTGCAAAGCCGAAGCTCACATGCAGGCTCGCGAGAATCCACGAGAGCGCGGACGGGATCACGACCGAGGTCGTCAGCTGCCGCTTCGAGGCGCCGAGAATCTGCGCGTTCGCGATCATATACCGGTCGGCCTCGCGTACACCCTGGAACGCGTTGCCGAACACGACGAAAAACACCATGACGACGGCAAGCGCGACCTTCGAGGCCATGCCGAGGCCGAGCGCGATCACGAATACCGAGCCGAGCACCACGCGCGGTATCGAGTTTGCGATCTTGATGTAGATGCTGAAGACGTCGGACAGGAGCTGGTTGCGCCCGAGTACCACGCCGCAAACGATACCGCCCACGGCGCCGATCAGGAAACCGAGCATCGTTTCCTCGAGCGTCACCCACACCTGCACGAGCAGCGGCCCTTGCGAGGTACCGTTGACAGACCAGTCGACGATCTGATCGAAGATCAACGAAGGCATGGAGAAGAAAAACGGATCGATCCACTTGAGCCGTCCGGAAAGTTCCCAGCCGCCGAGCACGACGACGAGAACGAGCAGGCGCAACCCGATTACGAGCGCGTGACGCTGACGCAGCTTGCGCTGCGCCGCGCGTTCGACTGCGGCCAGTGCGGACGGGGAAAGCGCCGCTTGGGCATGTTCAATGGTAGCCATCTTCGATGTTCCCTGTAGATGTCGTGGCGGTGGCGGTCAGGCGATCTGCACTTCTTCGCGCAGGTCGTGCCAGATGTCGCGCGAGATTTCGATGAAGCGCGGCTCGTAGCGGATTTCCGAGGTGACGCGCGGGCGCGGCAGATCGATCTCATAGACCTTCTTGAGCGTGGCCGGGCGCGCCGTGAGCACGAAGACGCGGTCGGCCAGCGCAATCGCCTCTTCCAGGTCGTGCGTGACGAAGACGACCGAGCCGGCATTGGCCGACCAGAGCTGCAACAGCTCGTCTTGCATCAGCGTGCGCGTTTGCATGTCGAGCGCCGAGAACGGCTCGTCCATCAGCAGGATCTCGGGCTTGTTGATGAAGGTCTGAGCGAGCGCGACGCGCTTGCGCATGCCGCCCGAAAGCTGGTGCGGATAGTGATGCTCGAACTTCTCGAGGCCCACGCGGCGCAGCCAGTCGCGCGCCTGGTCGTAAGCCGCCGCCTTGGAACGGCCGCGAAAGAGCGGTCCCGCCGCGACGTTGTCGATCACCGAGCGCCACGGAAACACGGCATCGGCCTGGAACACGAAGCCGATGCGCGGATCGATGCCCGTTACCGGCGCGCCCATCACGCGCACTTCGCCCGTGGTGGGCTTGAGCAGGCCCGTGATCATGCTGAGCGTCGTCGATTTGCCGCAGCCCGTCGGTCCGACGATCGCGACGAACTCGCCCTTGGCCACGGCCATGCTGAAATCGCGCAGCGCGATGGTCGCTTTGCCGTCGGGCGAAATGAAGCGGCACGACACCGAGCGGAACTCGATCGCCGGTACGTCTTTGGAAACCTGGTTCATGGCTTAACGTCCAGAAGAGCGCCCGATGCCGCATCGGCGGCACCGCGGCGAAAAGTACGAGAGGCGCGAGTGGCGCGGGGCGGGATTACTTCCCGCTCACGTAGTCGTTCGAATAGGTACGGGCCAGCTCGACATGTTTGCCCTTCACCGACGGGTTGAACGCCGAGAGGACCTTCAGCACCGTGTCGGGGCCATCGGCCGGCATCTTGCCGTCGGCCGTAAACATCGGCAGCGACGCCTTCAGCGCGTTCACATAAAGCGCCTTGTCCTTCTGATAGTCGGCCGGCATCTTCGCCGCGATTTCCTCTGCGCTATGCGTATGGATGAACTGCATCGTGCGCACGAACGCGTGAGCGAGCTTCTTCGCTTCGGCCGGGTGCTTTTCGACCCACTCGGAGCGCACGTAGAGGCTCGATGCAGGGTAGGTGCCGCCAAGCGCAGCCTTCGTGCCGTCCATCGTGCGCATATCGACGAGCACCTTGGCATCGCCCGACTTCTCGAGCGCCGAGACGGTCGGCTCCGTCGTCATGCCCGCGTCGATGCGGCCTTGCTTGATGGCGGCGATGAAGCTCGCGTCGGCGCCCACGGGCAGCATCGTGTACTGCGACGACGCAATGCCCTTGCTCTGCGCGAGATACTGAGTCAGGAAGCTGGTGGACGAGCCGAGCCCCGTCACGCCAAGCGTCTTGCCCTTCACGTCGGCCATCGACTTCAGCGAAGCGGCCGCCTTGGTCGACACCATCTCGACCTCGCCCGGCACCTGGCCGAAAACGACGATGGCCTTCACTTCCTTGCCCTTCGTCTGAAGATCGATCGTGTGATCGTAAAAGCCGACCACGGCTTGCACGGCGCCCGCAAGCAGCTCGTTTTCGGCGTCCACGCCCGCCGGCTGCGAGAGCAGCTCGACATTCAGGCCTTCGTCCTTGAAGTAGCCAAGCTGCTCGGTCAGCTTCGCCGGCAGATAGATGATCTTCGTGATGCCGCCGACCATGATCGTGATTTTCCCGTCATCGGCCGCCGCCGCGTGCTGCGAGGCAAAACCGGCTGCGAGCGCGGCCGCCAACGCGAGGGAGCGAAGTTTACGCAAGGTCGGATACATCGACAGTCTCCTTTGTTATCGCGGGCGCGGGATGCAGCCCTGGACTTGATGAGGCGATTCTAGGGAAGCGAATCTTTCCCCCGCCTTTCACGGGGAGATGCCGGGCATCGGGGATTTCCATGATGGCAGGCCCGTGCTACGGGCCGTTGAGCGCGGCGACACGTTTCGCGAGCTGGCGCAACTGCGCGCGCAGCGCCCCCGGTTCCACGACCCGGACGTGCGGGCCGAGCCGCAGCAACTGCATCGCCGCCTGGCCCGTGTCCTCGATCGGCACGCTGACTTCGCTCCAGCCCTCGCCGTCGAACGGGCCGCATACCGCCTGCTCGGCCGCCGCCGCCCCCAGATGATGCAGGGCGGCCATGCCGTCGCGCGTGACGCGCAGCGTGGCGCGCCCCTTCAGGAGCCCGCGCTCGAAACGGTCGACCTCCTCCGTCCAGATGCGCCGCAGATCGAAATCGGCCGGCCGCTCGAAGCGCTCGTCGAGCACCTCCAGTGCGGTCATCGCCGCCACCTTGAAGATGCGCAGGCGGGCGCCGAGCGCGGCGACGAGGTACCAGTTGCCGGCTTTGAGCACGAGCCCGAGCGGATCGCAGCGGCGCCGGCTCACCGTCTTCCAGCTTGCGTACTGCATCGCAATGCGCCGTTGCTCGAAAACGGCGTGTGCGAGTTGCGGCAGATGCGCAGCCGGCTGTGCGCGCCGGTACCAGTCCACGGGGTCGATATGCAGCCGCGAGCCGATGCGCGAACCCTGAGCGCCCGCATCCGGCAGGGCCGCGACGAGCTTCAACTGAGCCGTGCGCAGCGCCTCGGTCAGCCCGAGTTCGCTCGCCGCACCCGCCAGCCCGCCGATCTGCAGCATCTCTGCCTCGGCGCGCGTCATGCCGGTGAGGTCCGTACGGTAGCCGCCGAGCAACGTAAAGCCACCGCCGGGCCCTCGATCGGCATAGACCGGGATGCCCGCCGCGCTCAATTGGTCGATGTCGCGGTAGACGGTGCGCACGGAGACTTCGAACTCTTCGGCGAGCGCTCGAGCCGTCACGCGGCCGCGCATCTGCAGCAGCAGCAGCGTCGAAATCAAGCGGCTCGTGCTCAAGGCGTCTCCTGTTATTTTGGGGTCGCGCGAAAAAGCGTCGCGCGGGAAATCATGACATCGGATGTCAGCTATCGGGGATTATAAAGAGGCATGCGCGGCGTCAGCCCCGCTCTCCCGATTCCGCGTCTTCACCACCGAGCCAACCGTATATGCGCTTGTCGCCCTTTCCGACTTCCGTTCCGTCTCCGGTTTCGATCCTTTATCGCGGGAGCGGATCCACTCCCGCCGGGAGGCTCGCATGAGCCGCGCGGCCGGCGAGCGGGCGCCGCACGGTAGCCTGACAGTCTGGCAGGGGGCGGCACTTTACGTGGGCGCCGTACTCGGCACCGGCGTCATCGCGCTGCCGGCGCTCGCCGCGAAGGTGGCCGGGCCGGCATCGCTCGTCGCGTGGTTCGCGCTCGTCGTGCTCTCCGCACCGCTTGCGGCGACCTTCGCCGCCCTGGGCGCCCGATATCCGGATGCGGGCGGCGTGTCCACCTACGTCCGCCATGCATTCGGCGCACGCGCATCGGCCATCGTCGGCTGGTGTTTCTACTTCGCGGTGCCGGCCGGTGCGCCCGCCGCTGCGGTATTTGCCGGCGCCTACGTGGCCGATGCGATCGGCGGGGGCAGCCAGACGGTATGGCTCACCTGCGCGGCGCTCATCGGTGCGGTCAGCGCCGCGAACGCGCTCGGCGTCACCGTGTCGGGCCGGCTTCAGGTCATCCTCTCGAGCCTGCTCGTGGCATTGCTCGTCGCGGCCGTGGCCGTCTCGGTGCCGCACGCAAGGCTCGAACACTTACGCCCGTTCGCACCGCATGGCTGGGCAGCCATCGCGCCGGCCGCCGCGCTGCTCGTCTGGAGCTTCGCAGGCTGGGAAGCCATCACGCATCTGGCAGGCGAATTCCGCAACCCCGCGCGCGATCTTCCGCTCGCCTCCGGCATCGCCGTGATGGTCGTCGGCGTCCTTTATCTGGCTGTCGCGGGCGCGAGTGTGCTCGTGCTCGGCCCGTCGGCCGGCGAGGCAGGCGCGCCCCTTGCGCAGTTGCTCGTGATCGGCATCGGCGGGCAGATCCGGATCGTCGCGGCGCTCGCGGCGCTGCTCCTGACGCTCGGCACGATGAACGCGTACTTCGCCGGCGCGGCCAAGCTCGGTGCCGCGCTGGGCCGCGACGGCGCGCTGCCGTCATGGCTGGCCGCGGGGAGCCGGGCCGGGGATGTGCCGCGCCGCAGTCTGGCAGTGATTGCGGGATTGTCGGCGCTCGCGACAGCCGTCGTGGCCGTTGCGAACGTGGGGCCGCAGCCGCTCGTCATGCTGACGACGGGCTCCTTCGTCACGGTCTATGCGCTGGCCACGGCCGCGGCGCTGAGGCTGCTGCCGCGCGGCAGCGGCGCATACTACTGCGCGCTCGCCGCACTGGTGGCGGTGATCGCTCTATGCGTGGCAACGGGATGGTTCCTGCTGTGGCCGCTCGCGATGAGCGCCTGCGCCCTGCTCTATCTGCAATGGGCGAAACGTCGATCGAAAGCGAGCGACGGCTGCGACGGTGCTACGCCGGCACCGGCGCCCCTTGCGGCACGAGACCTTCCTCCTTGAGCGCCTGCCAGAATTCGCGCGGAACCGGCGCCGTCATGGCCGCGCAGTTCTGCCGCACCTCATCGGCATTGCGGGCCCCCGCAATCACGCAGGCCACCACGCCCGGCGCCTTGCAGAACTGCAGCGCGGCGGCCTTCAGATCGACGCCGAATCGTTCGCAGTGCGAAAGAAGCCGTGCACGACGCGCGAGCATGGCCGCATCGGCCCGTGCGTACTCGAACGTGTCGCCGCCCGCGAGCAGGCCCGAGTTGTACGGCCCGCCGACGACAAGACGCGCTCCGCGCGCCTCGCAGGCCGGAATCAAGGCGTCGAGCGCCGTCGTATCGAGCAGCGTGTAGCGTCCGGCGATCAGAAAGACATCGGGATCGGCATCGGCCAACGCCATCAGGCATGGCTCGACGCGGTTGACTCCGAGCCCCCAGCCGCCGATCACGCCTTCGTCGCGCAAACGCGAGAGCGCCTTCATCGCGCCGCCTGCCGCCGTGCGATAGTGCTGCCGCCACAGCGGCCCGTGCGTATCCTCGGCGACATCGTGGATATAAACGATGTCGATGCGGTCGAGCCCGAGCCGCTCGAGGCTCGATTCGATCGAACGCCGGGCGCCGTCGGCCGTATAGTCGTATTCCACGCGATACGGCAGGCCGCCCACATAGCCGTGCTGCGTTTCGGGCACGGAATCGTCGGCTATCAAAAGACGTCCGACCTTCGTCGATATGACAAACGCATCGCGCGGATACGATGCGAGTGCGCGCCCGAGCCGCCTCTCCGACAATCCCATGCCGTAAAACGGCGCCGTGTCGAAATAGCGAATGCCCGCGCCCCATGCCGCGCTCAACGTCTCCTGCGCGGCTTCGTCGGTCACCCTCGAAAACAGGTTGCCGAGCGGCGCGGCCCCGAACCCGGCCGGCCCCGGTATGGCCACACGCCGCCGGAATTGCTGCAACGAATCTGTACTCACGTCCGATCGCCTCGCATCGTTATCGTCATCGACTCTCGACTGCCCTGCTTCACGCGTGCGACAACTGCGCGGGCTTGGCCCCACGGGCCGCCTTCGCGCGCTTTGCCCCTGAACGCGCCCCATCGGCCGGCGCCGCACACGACTGCCGAATCACGAGTTCGGGATCGAATACGACGTGGCGAGGCGTGGTCTGCAATCCTTCGATACGCTCGACGAGCATGTTCAACGCCGCGCCGGCCATTTCGTCGACGGGTTGGCGCACCGTGGTGAGCGCGGGCGAGAACGCCGCGGCCCACGGAAAATCGTCGATGGCGGCAACCGAAATATCGGCCGGGCACGACAGACCCGCTTCGGCGATCGCGCGCATGGCGCCGATCAGCATCTGGTTGTTCGTGGCGAAGATGGCCGACGGCCGTTGCGCCATGCTTACGAGCGCCTGCGCGGACGCATACGCGTCCTGCTCGCCGAACGCGCCTTCGCGCACGAGTTCCGGCACCGGCTCGAGGCCTGCCCCGCGCAATGCCTCGACAAAGCCGGCAAGGCGGTCGCGCCCCGGTACGAGATACTGCGGCCCGGACAGAATCGCCACGCGCGTATGCCCCAGCGCCAGCATGTGCTCCATCACGACGCGCGACGCGGCCACGTTGTCGAGCACGACCGAATCGTAGACATCGGGTCGGATGATGTGGTCGACCGCGACGATCGGCATGATGCCGACGTCGTTGCTCAAATCGTTGTAGCTCTCGTCAGGGCCGGCGGCGCAAATGATCGCGCCGACCGCGAGATGCGCACGCAGCATCTGCAGATACCGCCGCTCCTGCTCCAGATCGCGCTCGCTGTCGCACAGCAGCACCGCGTAACCGAGCGCCCGCGCGCGCTTTTGCACCGAATGCACGAGCTCCGTGAAAAAAGGGTTGGTGATATCGGGCACGACGAGACCGATGAGTTTCGTCGCACCTTTTTTCAGACTGCGCGCAACGCTGTTCGGCGCATAGCCGAGGGCCGCGACGGCCTTGTGCACGCGGTTGGTCAGATCCGGGCTCACATAAGCCGAGCCCGATAGCACTGCCGACACGGTGGCCAGACTGACTTCCGCCAGCCGTGCCACATCCTTCATCGTTGCAGCCACGTTCAGTTCCGGTTTCGATAAGCGGGAGAAGCGCCGCGCGAGCGCGCCGTCGAGCGGTGCGCGGACGCAATGTGCTGCGATGATAGCCGCATTCGATCCGTTCTGGCAAAACGTTTAGCAAAACGTTTCGCTGGCTGCCGCGCCATGGTTAACCCGCAACTGCCAGCAATCCTGTTGACATCGAAATGCGTGCCATCTAGGCTCACGCCGAAACGTTTAGCGAAACGTTTCGTCCGCGGAGCCGACGAGCTCTGCCCGGCAAGCGAAACACGAACCGGATGGCAGACATGAGTGAGACAGACCGCCACCCCGGCGAGGCCGCCGCCCGCCCGCTGGTGTCGATCCGCAATTTGAGCAAGTCATTTCCCGGCGTGCGTGCGCTCGACAATTGCCAGTTCGAGCTGCTGCCCGGCGAGGTGCACGCGCTGATGGGCGAAAACGGCGCCGGCAAGTCGACGCTGATGAAAGTCCTGTCCGGCGTCTACCAGAAAGACGAAGGCGAGATCCTCGTCGATGGCAAGCCCGTCGACATCCCCGATCCGCGCACGGCGCAGGCGCTCGGCATTGGCATCGTTCATCAGGAATTGAATCTGATGAACCACTTGAACGCCGCCCAGAACATCTTTATCGGACGGGAGCCGCGCACGGGCTTCGGCCTGTTCATCGACGAGCGCGAACTCAACCGCCGCGCCGAAGCCATCTTCGCGCGCATGCACCTGAAGCTCGATCCGCGCACGCCCGTCGGCGAACTTACCGTCGCCAAACAGCAGATGGTCGAGATCGCAAAAGCGCTCTCCTTCGATTCGCGCGTGCTCATCATGGACGAGCCCACCGCCGCGCTCAACAACGTCGAGATCGAAGACCTCTTTCGCATCATCCGGCAGTTGCAGGGTCATGGTGTCGGCATCGTCTACATTTCGCACAAGATGGACGAGTTGCGGCAGATCGCGAACCGCGTCACCGTCATGCGCGACGGCCAGTACGTGGCCACGGTGCCCGCCGCCACCACGCCCGTCGACACGATCATCGGCATGATGGTCGGCCGGCAGTTGGACAGCGCGCCGCGGCATCCGAGCCACAGCTCCCAAAACGAAATTGCGCTCGAGGTGCGCGGCCTCACGCGCGGTACCGCGCTGCGCGACGTCGGCTTCACGCTGCGCAAGGGGGAGGTGCTCGGTTTCGCGGGGCTCATGGGCGCCGGACGCACCGAAGTCGCCCGCGCGATTTTCGGCGCCGATCCGCGCGAAGCCGGCGAAATCTTCGTGCACGGCAAACGCGTATCGATCAGGACACCCAAGGATGCCGTGCGGCACGGCATCGGCTATCTGTCCGAAGACCGCAAACACTTCGGGCTCGCAACGGGCATGGACGTAAAGGCGAACGTCGCGCTGCCCAGCATGGCGCAATTCACCGCGTTCGGCCTCTTCCTCGATCATGCGGCGATCTCTCGCGCCGCCACCGATTACGTCAGGCAGCTGCGCATCAAGACGCCGTCCGTCGACCAGCAGGTGCGCCTGCTTTCGGGCGGCAATCAGCAGAAGATCGTCATTGCCAAGTGGCTGCTGCGCAACTGCGACATTCTCTTTTTCGACGAGCCCACGCGCGGCATCGACATCGGCGCGAAGACCGAAATCTACAAGCTCATCGACGCGCTCGCCGCCGAAGGCAAGGCCATCGTCATGATCTCCTCCGAACTCCCGGAGATCCTGCGCATGAGCCACCGCGTGCTCGTCATGTGCGAGGGCCGCGTAACCGGGGAGCTGACGGCGGCCGAGGCCACGCAGGAAAACATCATGCAGCTCGCCACTCAGCGCGAGTCCGTAGTCACCGAATGAACCGACGGAAGCGACCATGGCAAATACCCCACATCCGATGCCCCCGGCCGAGCCGGCTCTGCCGATGACGCGCGAGCGGCCGCTCGCGGCCTTGCGTGCAAGACTCTTTCATGCCAGCGCGCGCCAGAAGGTGCTGGCGTTCGCCAGCCTCGTCGTACTCATCGTCTTTTTCGGCTTCGCATCGCCACAGTTTCTGCAGGTCGACAACCTCGTCAGCATTCTGCAGGCAACCGCCGTCAACGGCGTACTCGCGATCGCCTCCACCTTCGTCATCATCACCGGCGGCATCGATCTGTCGGTCGGCACGCTCATGACCTTTTGCGCCGTGATGACGGGTGTGGTGCTCACGAACTGGGGCATGCCGCTCTACCTCGGCGTCCTCGCCGCGCTCGGCTTCGGCGCGCTTTGCGGCTCCATTTCGGGCTTCCTCATCGCGAAGCTGCGCATCCCGCCCTTCATCGCCACGCTCGGCATGATGATGCTGCTCAAGGGACTCTCGCTCGTGATCTCGGGCACGCGCCCCATCTACTTCAACGACACGCCGGGCTTCACGAGCATTTCCCAGGACTCGCT
Source organism: Trinickia caryophylli (assembly GCF_034424545.1). Classification (NCBI taxonomy): domain Bacteria; kingdom Pseudomonadati; phylum Pseudomonadota; class Betaproteobacteria; order Burkholderiales; family Burkholderiaceae; genus Trinickia; species Trinickia caryophylli. The sequence continues at coordinate 702,580 of NZ_CP139970.1, forward strand.
GATCGGCAACCTCATTCCGTCGCTGCCGATTCCGAATTCGGTGCTGATCCTGTTCGTGCTTGCCGTTCTCGCGGCGGTCGCGCTCAACAAGACGCTGTTCGGCCGCTACACGTTCGCGCTCGGCAGCAACGAAGAGGCGGTACGGCTGTCGGGCGTGGCCGTCGACGCCTGGAAGATCGCCGTCTACACCGTTGGCGGCGCCATCTGCGGCATCGCCGGACTGCTCATCGCCTCGCGTCTGAACTCGGCGCAGCCAGCCCTCGGCCAGGGTTACGAACTCGACGCGATCGCCGCCGTCGTGATCGGCGGCACCTCGCTTTCGGGCGGCACCGGCACGATCACGGGTACGATGATCGGCGCGTTCATCATGAGCGTACTCGTCAACGGGCTGCGCGTGATGTCGGTCGATCAGGAATGGCAGATCGTCGTCACCGGCGTGATCATCATCGCAGCGGTCTACCTCGACATGCTGCGCCGGCGCAAGCAACGCTAATCACCACCGCGCTCGCGGTAGCGGTAGCAGCAAGCGGCACGGCCGCGCGGCGCAAGCCGACGCGGCCGTCCATTCAACCAGAGAGGAGACGTGAAGATGACGAAACCACGATTGATCGGCGCGGCGCTCGGGCTCGCCCTCGCAGTCGGCTTCAGCACCGGCGCATCGGCTGAAGAGCCCTATATCCCGCTGATCTCGAAAGGCTTCCAGCACCAGTTCTGGCAGGCCGTCAAAAAAGGCGCGGAAAAAGCCGGCGAGGAGTATCACGTGAAGGTATCGTTCGAGGGCCCCGAAACCGAAGCAATGGTCGACAAGCAAATCGACATGCTCTCGGCCGCGCTCGCGAAGAAGCCCGCCGCGATCGGCTTCGCCGCGCTCGACAGCAAGGCCGCCATTCCGCTGCTCAAGAAGGCCCAGGCCCAGAAGATTCCCGTCATCGCGTTCGACTCCGGCGTCGACAGCGACATCCCGCTCGCGACGACCGCAACGGACAACAAGAAGGCCGCCTCGCTCGCCGCCGACAAAATGGCGGCGTTGATCGGCGATGCAGGCGAAGTCGCGCTCGTCGTTCACGATCAGACGAGCCGTACCGGCATCGACCGGCGCGACGGCTTCGTCGATCAAATGAAGGCGAAGCATCCGAAGGTGAAGATCGTCGATATCCAGTACGGCGGCGGCGATCAGCTTAAATCGACCGACATTACCAAGGCACTGCTGACCGCTCATCCGAACTTGAAGGGCATATTCGGTGCCAACGAGGGCTCGGTGATCGGCGTCATTCACGGCGTGAAGGAGATGAAACGCAAGGTCGTGATCATCGGCTACGACTCGGGCAAGGAGCAAAAGGAAGCGATCCGCTCCGGCATCGAAGCGGGTGCGATCACGCAGAACCCCGGCGGCATCGGCTACGAAACGGTCAAGGCCGCCGTCATGGCGCTCAAGGGGCAGAAGCTGCCGAAGGTCATCGATACGGGCTTTTACTGGTACGACAAGTCGAACATCGACGATCCGAAAATCGCCTCGCAACTCTACGACTGAAGCCAGTCAGGCGCACGGGCTCGCGCGAGTCCGTGCGCGCGGGCAAAGCCTCGTGCCCTACGCCAAGCCCCCCATTCGGCTAGCAACGCGCACGATCGCGGTCGCGATCTGCTTTTCGCGGCGGGCGTCGAGCCGCGCGAGCGGCACGCTGGTGCTGACGGCCACCCGCTTGCCGAGCGGCGTCACGCCCACATAGGCCGCAAAACAGGTCAACCCGAGGCTCACCTCCTCCCGCTCGACGGCCAGCCCGCAGGCGCGTATACCGGAGAGTTCGCGCAGCAAGACGGCGCGGCGCGTCGTGGTATTCGGCGTCATGGCTGCGAGCCGTTCGGGCAGCAACGCGATAACCTCTTCGTCGGAGAGGCTTGCCAGCAACGCCTTGCCGAGCGCGCAGCAATGCGCGGGCAGGCGCGAGCCCAGATCCGAGACGAGCCGCACCGGCCGCTGCGCATCTTCGCGCGCGATGTAGACCACCTGCGCGCCGTCGAGCACCGCCAACTGAACGACCTCATTGTGTGCCGCGACGAATGCCTGCGCCTCTGCCCGAAACGCCGCCTGCAGCCCGTCGTGCCGCACGTAGGCGCTGCCCAGCTCGAACAGCTTCAGGCCGATGATGTAGCCGTCCGCCCGCTTTTCGATCCAGTGACGCTGCGCGAGCGAATCGAGCAGCAGATAAAGCGTGCTTCGCGAAAGTCCCGTGGCCTGCATCAGCGCCGCCGCGCGCACCGGCCGCGACGCCTGTGCAAGCAGCTCGAGCACTTCGTGCGCGCGCCGCAACGCGGGCACCTCGTACGCTTCGCTCACTGCCGGCCTCCTTCCCGCTCGTCTTGCGATGGTTGCGATTGTCCAATAGGTTGAACATCTAATCAATATCGTGGACACACCGCCGGAGCCTGACTACGATCGACGCACCTCCAACATCCGACATGCCGCAGATCCCGACCATGCAACCGACGCCACGCTCCTGCCTGCCGCAAGACCTCGACGACGCCACCCTGATCGGGCGCGTCTGGCGCCCCGCCCCCCACGATGGCCCGTCCGTCGTCGCGATTCGCCGGAAAGAAGTGTTCGACATCACCGCCACAGTGCCCACGACCGCCGACCTTTTCGATCGGCCGGATGCGGTGGACGTGGCACGACATGCGCCAGGCGAGTCCCTCGGTCCCGTCGAACCGCTGCTCGAAGCCAGCCTCGCGAACGGCCCCGTCTTGCGGCTGCTGGCACCTTGCGACGTCCAGGCGATCAAGGCCTGCGGCGTGACGTTTGCCGTGAGTCTGCTCGAACGTGTCATCGAAGAACAGGCAGGCGGCGACGCCAGCAAAGCGGACGAGGTGCGCAAGCTCATGGTGGAGCTGATCGGCACCGATCTCGCCAGGATCAAGCCCGGCTCCGAAGGCGCCATGCGGCTGAAAGCCGAACTGATCCGGCGTGATGCCTGGTCGCAATACATGGAAGTGGGCATCGGCCCCGACGCCGAGGTGTTCTCGAAATCGCAACCGATGTCGGCCGTTGGTCTCGGCGCACCCGTCGGCCTCTATCCCACTTCGAACTGGAACAATCCCGAGCCCGAGATCGTGCTCGCCGTCAACAGTCATGGCGGCATCGTCGGCGCGACACTCGGCAACGACGTGAACCTGAGAGACATCGAAGGCCGCTCCGCGCTGCTGCTGGGCAAAGCCAAGGACAATAACGGCTCGTGCGCGATCGGCCCGTTCGTGCGCCTGTTCGACGAACATTTCACGCTCGATACCGTGCGCCGGGCGAGCCTCGCGCTGCGCATCGAGGGAAGTGACGGGTTCGTGCTCGAAGGGGTGAGCCATATGACGGAGATCAGCCGCGACCCAACGGACCTCGTCGGCCAGACCTGCGGTGCGCACCATCAGTATCCCGACGGGTTCGTTCTCTTTCTCGGCACGATGTTCTCGCCGATCAAGGACCGGGACGCGCCGGGTGCCGGCTTCACCCATCACATGGGAGACACGGTGACGATCTCGACGCCCTCGCTCGGCGCGCTCGTCAACACGGTGGCGCGCAGCGACGAAATCGCACCCTGGACGTTCGGCGTACGCGCGCTTTACCGCAATCTCGCGCGGCGCGGCTTGCTGCAGGCTTGACGAGCGCGCTCGTGCGTTGCTTGTGAACCGCGCGCGACGGCGGTCCCGGAATCGGGGAGAATGCCTCGATGAACGCACATGACCTCGAGCGGCTCGTCACCGTGGCGATGCCCTACGGCAAGTACAAGGGCCGGCTCATCGCCGATCTGCCCGGGTACTACCTGAACTGGTTCGCCCGCGAGGGCTTCCCTCCCGGCGAAATCGGCCGTCTCGTCGCCCTCATGCAGGAACTCGACCACAACGGCTTGCGCAGTCTGCTCGATCCGCTGCGCAAGCCGCGCTAACGCACGTGGCCCGACCGCCCCCGAACATCCGGCTGGGATTGCCGTGCCTGCGGCACGGCAATTCGCTTTTTTGCCCCGAATTTAAACGGTGGCATAATTTCAAACGGCGGATGCGGCGTTCACCGCGGCCCGAGTTTTCTCGGGCATGCAATTCCAAAATTTCGACGAGTGTGTCTTTTATCTGCCCGGGCGGTTTCGTGCAGCGGATCCAGTTATCCCTCCAATAATTCAATATATGAGTCCGGATACTCTACTCACCATTTGCATACCGAGCTACAACCGCGGCCCGCGGGTCTACTCACTGGTGTTGTTTCTCGCCGGCATCCTGGGTGACAGACTAGGGACCGACGTCGAAATCCTGGTTGCCAACAATTGCTCGACCGACGATACCGAAGCGTTGCTCGCGCCGCTGTGCCGCCCGGGCCTGCGCGTGCACACGCATGCGGCACACTACCCGAGCGCGGAGGAGAATATCTTCAACTCGCTCGAGTTGTGCACGGGGCGCTATGTCTGGTTTCATGGAGACGATGACATACCGACCGCCGAGGGCATCGAACTGCTGATGGATAATATCCGCTCCGATGCCGCGGATATCTTCTGCTTCAACTCCGCCATGATCAATTCATGGGGCGAAGCGGTGAACTCAGGCATTCTTCCGATCAATCGACCATACCTCGACGTCGACGCGGCCGCGTCGGCGCAGGTTCTGGGTTTTACGTTTTATATGGCGGGAATTACCAATCTGGTGTTCCGCCGTGACATCGTCGACAAGGAAACCGCTTACCGGGCATATCGCCTGCAACCCATCTACTCGCATGTGGCCTGGGTATATGTTTCCTTTCGCGGCAAACGCATGCGGATCGTCAACTATCCACTCGTGCATTACCGGATGAGCGTGCACGAGACCGTCGACCACTTCCGGAATTACGCGAAGAAGCACAACATCAGCGATCACATGATCTGGGGCTTCGGTATGGTCCGGCTTCTTGCTTTCATGGTGGATGAAGGAGCATTGACGCCTGCCGAAGTCGGGCGAATCGTCGACCTCAGGCCGGACGGCTCCCGCGTCAGCCTCGTCGTCGCGACGATGCAACGAATGTACGAGCAGTTGATGGCGAGCGTGGCAAGGGCGGAAGAACGCAGCAAGGTCCCGTACGAGGAGTTCGTGCGGGCACGCGATTTTCTCTATCGCGTCGATCCGATGAGTTTCGACCTGCTCCGCGTTCTGGAGGAGCTATACCGGATCGGCGAACATCCGAAGAGCCGTGCAAGAATCGCGGAAATCCGCGAGTCCTTTTGCCGGATGCTGCATGCGCAAGATCGGGAGGTACTCTACCGTCTGTTCTTTGCGGGCCAAGCTTACGGCTATCACATCTATCGCTGCCTCACCGGCTATGTGGCGATCTCGCCGCAGCGGCTGCGGGAACGCGAAGAGATACTGCGCTGGGCGGACCCGCTGGAGAGCGTACCTTACGCATTCTGCGATGCCGACCGCAATGTGCTGATCGCGCGGATAGAAGCGTACGTCAAAGCTCGCGGCAATGCGGCAGAGAGCGATCCGACCGATCGAAACCCCGAGGCGGCACATCTGCTGCACTCGATTTCCTCGACACTGCACGGGATAAATCACACCACGCATAGCGCGGTAGAAATATATCGCCAATCATCGGCCGCATCGCGCGTCCTTTGGAAGGTGTTCGCGCGCATCGTCCGCAAACTGCGCCGCCTCGGATGACGCGGTTCGCCGCGCGCCGGAAGTCGACCTGTTTGCCGGCTCACGCAAGAGAGCCGGCGGCTGCGAGACTCGCCGAGTCAGGGAACGACGGGGTACCCACGCGTCGTCTTGGAGGGGGTACCTGCATCGAAGGATATGACCGCTCGCGACGGATCGCTGAGCGCAAGACGGTTGTCGAAAAATTGCCTTTCGTATTCGATCAGCGCCCGCGTATACCGCTCGATCATGCGATCCATTCTTCGCAACAATATATTCGACACGATCCACAGCCGGAGCCTCGTCAACGCCCGACTGCCGGAAAGCGCCCAAAAAGCATAGACCAAAGGCCGGGACGGCTTCCTTTCCAACAGCGCCAGTAGCCCCGCCAGGATGGACCGAAGACCGCGGTCCGTTTCCGGCACAAGTGCGGCAATACGCCTCATATCGGCAAGATCGAACAGGACAGGCGCGGACGCTTGTCGGACATTGTCGATATACACCCGGATCTGGTTGATCAGCATCCCGCAGATAAAGGCGCCCAAGACGCTATGCTTGACCTGCCAGTTCGTCTTGCTGATCTCGAGTTCCTCGAACGTCAGCAACTCCGATAAAGCGACACCCGTCTTGCGCGAGCCTTCGGCCAACAACGCCGCGAGGCCGGTCGTAAAAGGAAAAAATACGGGCTTGGCCTTCGCAACGCTGACATGCTCGAAGCGCTCCAGCTCCTCGTCGAGCGTATTGCTGTTGTAGATGATGACCGGCTCGGGCATGAAGGCCACCGGGCGATCATGATACGCAGCAAAAAAACTCACCGAATGGCTGTAAATCGACGATATCTCCTGAAACCGTCGCCAATCGACACTCATGATCCTCGTCTTACGGAAGCACAGGCACGAAACAGTGGTCGTCGCACTGATCAAGCCGAAATCGCGGAACATGTCCAAGCCTTTCTTGTAGCCGATCAGAGGCGATGGACTGTGACAATACCTATACTCCCGGCTCTCGATCTTCCCACGCAGGTTCATGAGAATGAAATCGAATTGCGCCTGCTCGAGAATAGGCAGAAGACGCTCGAAGGCATCGTCGATGACGATGTCATCGTCTCCCAATGACCAGACGTAATCGGCTCGGGCATACTGCAGCGCGTTGAAAAGGCTCTCTTCCGCCGTAAGGTATTCCTTTTGATGAACCTGATAGCGGACATAGCTCAGGGTCCGGACATACTCCTCGGCCACCGCCTTCGTATCGTCGCGCGAACAATTATCGACACAGACGATCTCCACCCCCGCTTCGCATTGCGCTCGCTCCACGGCTCGTCGCAGGGACTGCAACAATTCGCGAAGACGCGCCGCTCGGTTCCTGGTGGGGATGACAATGGAGAGAATGGGCATCTTAGTAGACTTATAAAGGCCAGTAAAAAACCAGACGAGCTGATTGTTTTTGGCAAACGGCTACCTGTGCCTCCCCGGAGAACATCGCGCTGCGGTATATCGGCACTCAACCGGAGAAAAAGGAATGTGTCGCATTCCGGGCTTGCTCGAGCCCGACGCGGCGCCGTAGCGGTAACAGTAGCGGCAAGGGGTCGTACGAGCCGCCAGGCGGCTCCGATCAGCGGGCCGCATGCGCCAGGAGCCCGCAATGCCGTTGTTTGCGAAATCTGCCTGCGCGACCGTCAATGGTGCGCGCCCCGAGCAGAATCCCCGTGGTCCGACGTTCATCCCCATATATTCCCCGCGTTGCTCTATAGAGCGACCGACTTTCAGAGGTCTGATATTTTTTCTACATCGTTACCAAATATTACACGCCGCCGATGACAACGCAAGGCCTACTGTAAAAATAGAGCTTTCACCCAATACAGGCAGCGCTCCCGATCGCCGAAAACGGGGCGCTCCTTTCAAATATTGAGCAAGTGCTTGGTTTCAGTTGCAAAGCAACGGCGCCAGCCCCGTTGCTTCCGGGAACTGGCGCCGCCGTGTGCGAGGGGGATTACTTGGACTCGCGTTTCGCCTTCAGCCGGCCTTGGTAATGCATCGGACGCCGGACGACAGGCTCCAGCGCCGACGTATCGAGCCGCAGCATCCGCAGCGCCACGCTCGGCGCCACGTTGATCGAATCGATGGCAGTGGCGCGCGACTGGTCGGCAAGACCGTTGTCGACGAGCAGATGCGTGCCGAGCTTGAGATTCGTCAGACGAGCCGGATCCTGCAGCGCGCTCGCTTGCGACAGCAGTTGCGTCCAGGCGTTGTCGCCGTAATTAACGACGTAGTAATCCTGCCCGGTCGGGTCCGCGAGCACCGCACCGCATCCCGGGAGCCGCACCTGCATGTCGGTGCCTTTCATGGCGAACATCGAACGGCTCGCAAGATTATCGCCATAGGCGAGCGTCAACGGAATCGTCCATTGCGTGCCCGGATAACGGTTCTGGTTCGGGAACGGCTGCTGTTTGAGCGTAACCACCGTTTGGTTCGTCGTCAGATCGCATAGGGTGTTGAGCGAAATGAGCGGAACGCCCGTCTGCCGCACGAAACTATCGCCGATCGCCGTCATCGACTGACCGCTCGCGCGCGAGAGCTCGTCCCACAGCCGTTTTGGCGTAACGTTGCCGAGCGCATAATCGGCCAGGTACTGTTGAAGTCCGCTGCGCATGACCTCGTCGCCCAGGTAGCCCTCGATCATCTTCAGCACCTGACCACCCTTGTCGTAGACGAAGGTGCCCGCATCGATCACGAAGTCGTTCGAGGCCCAGGCGTTGAAATTCGGCTGCACCGGGAACGAGGTCGACTTCAGGTCCGCCGCGATGACGCGGTACTTGTTCTTGACTTCGCTCTCCCAACTGAAGCGATCGGGGAAGAAGCGGATTTTCGTCTTGTTCTCGAAGAACGTGGCGAACGACTCGTTGAGCCAGACGTCATCCCACCAGTCGAGCGTGACGAGATCGCCGAACCATTGGTGCGCGACTTCATGCGTGATCACGGTCACCCCGTAGTTCGACATCGGCGAGCCCGGCTGCGGCAAAATGTCGTCCGCGAACTCGAGAATGGCCCCCCAGTTCTCCATGCCGCCGAAGTTCAAGTCCTTCTCTTCCTTGAAGGCGTCGTTGGCGGCCACCGTGTCGAACTTCGTGAGGGGCAGCGGGATGCCCGTATAACGATAGTAGTAATCGAGCGCCTGCTTTGTCTGTTCCATTGCCGGCTTCGCCCAGTCGCGCATGCCCGGCGGCGTGAAGACGCGCAGGTGCAGCCCCTTGCCGTCGGGCAGCGGGCTCGCAAAATCATCTTCGAGCACATCGAACTTTCCGCCACCGAAAAAGAGCAGGTACGACGGCATCGGCGGCGTCTTCTCGAAAGACACGCGCTTGTAGCCACTATCCACATTCACCGACGGCCGCTCCGCCGCATTCGAGACCACGCGCCAGGCTTGCGGCACATCGGCGCTGACCTCATACGTCGGACGGAATGCGGGCTCGTCCCAACCGGGGAACCACTGCCGGGCAAGATCGGATTCGGCCTGCGTCAGAATCGCGCCGCTCGTCGTACCGTCGGTGCTCTTCAAATCGACGCGGAAAATGCCCTCCGCAGCGGAGCAGCCAGGGTATGGATCGTTCCCGCAACTGCCGCCCGTCTTCGTGACCGGATCGTCGTAGCTCTTGAAGTTGATGATCCCGCGCCATTCCATGTGCAGCGAATAGGTGCCCGCCGCGATCAGTCCGCTCGCGGGCCGCAACTGATAGTAGTCGCCGTCGTCCTGCGGCGTGGCGATCAGCGGGACGTTGCCCGGCTGCAGCGCGATCGTACCGTTGACGAACTGCAGCCGATGCGCCGCGACCACGATCGACGTCACCGGCTTGAGCACCTTGATCTCCACATCCGCCCGCCCGTCGAATGCGGAGAGATCGGCGTTTGGCCGGAACCAGAGCCTGTAATTGACCGGCATGACCGTATCGGGCATCTCCACGGGCGAGACCGTCTTGTCCACGCCGGGCGTTGCCGCGACCGTCGTCGCCGGCACGATCGCCGACGGTTGCGCGGACGACGTGCCACCGCTCGCGCGCGAAACAGCTGTCTGCGAGCCGTCACCGCCGCCGCATCCCGCAAGCGCAAGCAGCGCGGCGATCGATATGCAACCTATTTTCCATCCGAAATGGGAGCGCATAGAAATCCTTGAATGAGAAAGTAGATGACGTTGTTCATTTGCGATTTCTTGTTATCTCTCTCACTCGCCGGCGGACAAAACGACGCCGCGCAAGCAAACCCGTAGCTCGCGACACAGAGGCTTAGCCCCTGGACTGCCATCCATCGATAACGATTAATCCGATCCTTCGCCCATCAATTAGGATTACTAAAAATATGGACTACGAATATCCGCACTACCAGAAATACTGGGTGCGGCATTTGAGACGGAGTTCACCACGCGGCCGACGGGCGCGCGTGCAGCGCCCCCCTCGTTCGCTCGCCGCATGCGCGGCGATGTACGCAGATTAGATGGAGTTTTGTTGTGCTGTCAACTTTCTTTCAAATCATTTCGGATTGACCGAGCGCATCCTCGAACAACGGATCTACGCATCGATTATCCGCACCTGCCGCAATGCCCGTTTATTACTTATCGCGCGAATTTCGCATATAAATTTTTCCGCCACCTGCCAAAAATAGGAGCCCCGGTCGCATCGGCCCCGGCGAGAAACATTTGCTCACAATTATTCCCGACTTATTGCATATCGAATAAGCTGGACAAACCGTTTTGCCGCATCCATGCCTGGTCGCGAGATAGGCGGGCGGGGAGGTATTGCCTTCCCCCGGCGCGATTCAGGCGTCAAGGCAGCTGCGCAGTGTCCGGGCGAGACGGCCGGCATCGCGCGCATCGCCCACGTTGGCGAAACCCATCACGAGGCCGCGCGGCGTGCGGCGCGCGCGGCTGTTCGCGTACCAGGTCGAAAGCGGCAGTACGTACAGTCCGGCCTCGCGTGCCCGTGCCGCGACCGCGACGTCATCGACCGGTCCGTCGGGTCCCTCGGTAAACGTCACCGCAAACTGAATGCCGCCCGAGGGCGGATCGACGTCGAGCCGTGTGCCGAAGGCTTCTTTCAACGCATTCACGATCAACATGCGCCGCTCTCCGTATAGCGCGCGCATTCGCTTCAAATGCCGCGCAAAATGGCCCTGCCCGATGAAATCCGCCGTGGCGGCCTGGAGCAGCGTCGGCGAGCCGGCATTCATGCTGTGAGCAACGCGCGCGATGCGCTCGATCGCGCGCCCGGGCACGACCACATAGGCGAGCCGCAATCCCGGGAACATCACTTTGCTGAAGGTGCCGCAGTAGATTACGCGGTCATGGCGGTCAAGGCTTTTCAGTGCCGGCAATGGCCGGCCCAGATAGCGGAACTCGCTGTCATAGTCGTCTTCCAGGATCCAGCTCGACGATCGCTCGGCCCAATCGAGCAGCGCGATGCGTCTCGCGAGAGAAAGCGTATGCCCGAGCGGGCTCTGGTGCGAGGGCGTCACCAACGCGAAGCGCGCCTGCGCGCAGAGTTGCTCGCCCCGCTCGACATCGATGCCTTCCTCGTCCACCGGCACGGGAACGAGCTCCATCCCCGTCTCGGACAAGAAACTACGCGCAAGCAAATAGCCGGGATCCTCGAACCACATGCGGTCGCCGGCACTCGCCAGACTGCGCAGCACGAGTTCGAGCGCCGCCCGATAGCCGGCGGTGACGAACACCTGCTCGGGCAGGCAGCTCACGCCGCGCGACAACCCGAGATAGGTCGCGATATGCTCGCGCAGCGGCGCATGGCCCGCGGGATCGGGGTAAGCCAGCGCCGCGCGCTCGCCGCTGCGCGCCCGGAACGAAACGAGACGATTCCAGACTTTGCGCGGGAACGCATCGAGCGCCGGCAGACCCGGCTGCAACAGACCGGGCTCGCCGCTCATCGCGACAGCGAGGGCTTGCTGCCGCCGTGCGGGCGGCACACGGTGCGAGATGTCCGGTGCAGGCGCCTCGCCCGCGGCGGCGCGCGGGCGCGCGCTTTGCCCGCGCGGCCCGCGCATCACGGCCTGAGGCAACGAGGGCGAGACGAACGTACCGGCCGCGCCGCGCATTTGCAGGTACCCCTCGTCGACGAGAATCGTATACGCCAGTTCCACGGTGCCGCGCGCCGTATTGAGCTGCGTGGCAAGCCCCCGCAGCGCCGGAACCCGATCGCCGGGGCGCAGATGCCCCGCCGCGATGGCGGTTCTGAAGCGATCGCAGATCTGAAGATAGATCGGCAACTGGCGTTGCCGATCGATTTCCATCGTCAATTCGGGGGGCTGGACGGTCATGGCGGCCTCGGCGCTGCGCGCTCAACGTTACTTGGACTAGTCGAGTTTCCAAATCTTGGCACTTATCGGTAGTCCATCATTCTTTCACAATAGCCTCACGCAATGCGACGAAGGCGAACGCTCTCGCGCGAAACCGGGCCGTCAGCGCTGCGCGCCATCATTCACTGCCAGTGGGAGAACATGCCATGAAGATTGTCGTAATCGGTGGTTCCGGATTGATCGGCTCACGTCTCGTGACGCTGCTCCGGGAAGCGGGCCATCAGGCGGTTGCCGCATCGCCGCGCACCGGCGTCAATACGATCACGGGCGATGGTCTGACGCCCGCGCTTGCCGGCGCCGATGTCGTCGTGGACGTGGCGAACGCGCCAGTGTGGGAACCCCAGGCCGTGCTCGAGTTCTTCCGCACTTCCGCGCGCAATCTTGGCAAGGCCGAAGTAGCGGTGGGCGTGCGCCATCATGTCGCGCTGTCCATCGTCGGCACCGACCGCATGCCCGACAACGGCTATTTCAGGACCAAGGTCGCGCAGCAAGAAGCCATCGTTGCCTCCGGCGTACCCTACACGATCGTGCGGGCAACGCAGTTCATGGAGTTCATCGGCGGGATTGCCGATGCGGGAACGGAAGACGGCGCGGTACGCATCGGCGACGGGCTGTTTCAGCCGATCGCCGCCGGCGACGTCGCGGCGATACTCGCGCAAGTCGCGCTCGCCGAGCCCCTCGACGGCACGATCGACATCGCCGGGCCGGATCGCGCGCCGTTTGCCGACATCGTCGCCCGTTATCTGAAGGAGATGGGCGACGCACGTACCGTCGTCACCGATCGCGAGGCCCGCTACTTCGGCGGCCGGGTGGAAGCGCTATCGCTCGTGCCGCTCGGCGATGCCCGGATCGGGCGTACCGACCTCGGCCAGTGGCTTGCCCAAGCCGGACGCGCGGCGTGAAAATTGCGTGCATCCGCGCCTGCAAGTGCGGATGCACCTCACGCCACGGGGCGCAAAGATGCGCCGCCTGCCCGAGCCCTCGGGCAGCGTCGGGCCTCCGATGGGCGGCAGTGCTAAGATGCCGCCAACGCTTCAGGAGGTTCCGATGCGCGAGAGCAAGCGCCAACAGTTGGTGGACAAAGCCAGCGAACTCTTTTCCAAATACGGCTTCCACCCTGTCGGCATCGACTGGATCATCGACGAGTCGAAAGTCGCGCGCATGACGCTCTATCATCACTTCTCGGGTAAGGAAGATCTGATCCGCGAGGTATTGGAACAACGTTACACGCTGATCATGGACAGCATCGCCGAAAACCTCGCGCCGATGCCCGATGCCACTGCCCGCCTGAAAGGCATTTTCGACTGGTACGGAACCTGGTTCCGCACACCCGAGTTCTCGGGCTGCCTGTTCGAGCGCGCACTCGCCGAATTCGGTGCCTCCGCCCCCAGGGTGACGGAGGTCGCCATACGCTATCGCGCCGACCTGCTGGCCATGATCGAAAAGCTGCTGGACGAGATCGTCCCGTCGGCTGCGGCGCACCGGCTGGCGGGCGTATACGTGATGCTGCTGAGCGGGGCCACGGCCGATGCACGCGCAGTCGGCGATCCTCGCGCCGCCTCGCATGCATGGCATGCAGCCGAAGGGCTGCTCGAGCAGGCAAAAGCCGACGCGCAGACAACGCGCGAAGCGCGCTAAAAAGCGACTGCGGCCCGTCACTCCAGTGGCTTGAGCGCCTTCGGAATCGAATAGCCCGCACCGTCGCATACGACACGGTGGGTCGTGCGCGCCGCATGGTCCTGCCGCTCGTCGCACTGGCCGTCGTTGCCGGCGGTGGCTGTCGACAAAGACGACGTTTGTGCAACGAGAATGTCGGTGTCGGACGCGGAGAAGCAACGCCAGGCCGAAACGCTCGGCCATCTCGCGATGCTCGCGAAAGCTGCGGAGCGGGACCTCAAAGCACGAGGCGATCAAACCGGTCTCACCCGGCTTCGCGAGGACGTTCGACGCAGCGCCATCAAAACGATCGGCGTGGACGTCGAAGGCTTGCGTCTGACGGCCAACGGGCTGGGGCGATAAACCGGTCGCGCGGTTGCACCGCCGTTCGACGCGCGCCACTCGAAACGCCGCGCAAACAGCGCGTATTTCAACGCGCTGCGCGACGGAAGATTGTTGACACGGGTTGAATGCCGTTTCCAACGCACGCCATTTATCGACCCGTCGCCGCCATCGATAATTCCTGCTCCGGACTCGCCGACGCCGCGCCCCGATTGCCGGCAATGGAGCATTCGACATGAAACGCAATCCCTTCACCGCTTCCACCCGCGATTCCGAAACCCGGCAGCGCCTGCTGTTTCCATTCATGGTCAACGTCTACGAAGCCGCCGAACCCTTCCTGTATGCGGCGCTCCGTTGCGGATTCGGCCTCATCGTTTTCACGCATGGCCTGCCGAAATTGTTGGGCACGTCGCACGGGTCCATGGCGGACCCGATGCAAGGTTCGATCGATCTGATCCGAAACGCCATGGGGTTGCCCTTCGCACCGGAACTCGCGTTCCTGGTGATGCTGCTCGAAACGTTCGGCGCGCTTTTCCTTGCGGCGGGCCTCGTCGTGCGCCCCGTTGCCCTCGCGATCATGCTGGAGATGGTGGGAATCAGCTACGCATTGGGCCCCCGATGGCCGTGGATAGACCGGGGTATCGAATACCCCGTGCTGATGGCCCTCTTGGCCGCCTACATCGCTGTGCGCGGCGGCGGCACCTACGCGCTGGACAAGCTCGCGAAACGGGAATTCTGAAACCGGATGCCGCGTCCGCCCACCAGCCTGGAACCCTCGGGGTACGCCCCAGCTTGACGACGCCTGAACTCGAATGGCCCCTGCTATGCCGATAGAAGCGGTGCGTCCGATAGCGTCCCATTTAGTGGGTAGCGCTATCTTATGCCTTGACAGGCCGAATGCCGCTCGCCCAGACTCTCCCCGTCGGAGTATGGCGTTCATCTGGTCAATCAAGGAAGATCAATGAAAAGCATGCTGAAGATTCTGCGTCCCACGGCAGCGGGAATGTTGATATCGGTCGCGTTGTCGACGCAGGTCTCGGCAGCCGGTCCCAAGACCGTGAGCGGGCCGGGCACCGATCCGGGCTGCTTCAAACCCGAATCCGCCAGCACGAAATACTTCCAGTGGCCCGCCAAACAGGGCCCCTACCGCATCGCGCTCGTCAACGGATTCATCGCCAACGACTGGCGCGTCCAGATGATCCGCGTCGCCAAAGCGTACGTGGCGCAGCCCGCGGTGAAAAAAGACATCAAGGAATTCAAGGTCGTCTCCGTCGGCCAGGACATCTCCGCACAGATCGCGGCCGCCAATAACTTCATCGACCAGGGCTTCGACGCGATCATCGTCGACGCCAACAGCGCCGCGGCGTTCAAGGGCGTCGTGCACAAGGCCAACGCCAAGGGCGTGGTCGTCGTGTCCTTCGACAATGTGATCGACAGCCCCGATCAGATTTCGGTCAACGTCAACCAGATCGGCCTCGGCGAGATAGCCGCCTCCTTCTTGCTGAAGGAGGCCAAAAAGACGGGCGATCTGACTTTCCTGCACGTGCGTGGCCCGTCCGGCCAGCCCGTCGATCTCGCGCGCGACAAAGGATTTCACGGCGTGCTCGACAAGTCCGGCCGCAAGGTAAAGGTGGTCGACGTGATCGGGAACTGGGCGCCGGGCGACTCGCAAAAGGCCACCGCCGACGCGATTTCCGCCGGAGGCGTCTTCGACGGCATTTATGTCCAGGGCGGATCGCAAGGCGCGGTGCAGGCCATGCTCGATGCCGGCAAATTCAAGGCACCGGTTTCGGGCGAAACCGAGAACGCTTATCGCATGCTTTGCGACAAGGCCAAACTCACCTGCCAGTCGGGCGGCACAGGCCCCGCACAGAGCGCCGTGGCAATCAAGACCGCGCTTGCCGCACTGCACGGCGACGTGATTCCGCAAAGCGTTGCGCTGCCCACCTCGATCGACTATTCGCCGTTCACGCCGGGCAAGGACGTCTTCCCCAGCCTGCCGGGAAGCTTCTTTGCAGGCAATAACTTCCCGAGCTGCAACATCGGCTTCTCGGCCGAGGAAATCGCCACGCAAACCGGCACGAACAACTGAACCGAACGCAGCGGCGGCGGCCAGACCGCGCCGGCAGGAGGAGACGCAAAGCGATGGTCGAGCAGACGTCCGGCGCACCCCCTCTGTTGCGCGTGGAGGGTGTGTCCAAGCATTACGGCGGCGTTCGGGCGCTGGAGAACGTCCAGTTCTCGTGCCGCGCGGGTTCGATTCACGCGCTCATCGGCGAAAACGGCGCGGGCAAATCCACTTTCATCAAGATTCTTTCGGGCGTGGTGCAGCCCGACAGCGGGCGCATCTTCCTCGACGGCGTGCCGGTCGGCTTCGCCACGCCCGGCGCGGCGGCCGACGCCGGCATCTCGTGCATCTTTCAAGAGCTTTCGCTGCTGCCCGATCTGAGCGTGGCGGACAACATCGGCATCACGCACCCACCGCGGCGCTTCGGGCTCATCGACCGCGCCGCCCAGCGGCGGCGCGCGGAAGAAATGCTCGCCCGCATCGGCGGAGAGGACATCCATCCCGCAGCGCCCGTCGGCACCCTGCCGCTCTCGCGCCAGCAAATGGTGGAAATTGCCAAAGCGCTCGCGCGACGGCCCAAAGTCCTCATTCTCGATGAAGCGACCTCGGCATTGACCGCGGCCGACGTGGCCAAGGTGTTGACGCTTCTGAAACAGCTGCGTGCCGAGGGCATGGCGATCATCTACATCTCGCACCGGATGCACGAGATTGCCGAACTGGCCGACGACTGCACCGTTTTTCGCAACGGCCGCTACATCGAAACGTTCAAAGCCGGCACCAAATCGGACGAAGCCATCGTCGAGATGATGATCGGCCGGGAGTACTCGAGCGTTTTCCCTGCTCTCGGCGGCACGAAGCGCGATGGCAAACCGGCGCTGGCGGTGCGCAATCTGTCCTGGTCCAGCGAGTTGAAGGACGTGTCGCTCGACGTACACCCCGGCGAAGTGGTCGGCCTCGGCGGCCTCGATGGCCAAGGCCAGCGACAGTTCCTGCTCGCGCTCTTCGGTGCGCTCATCGGTGTGGGGGGCGAGATCGAATTAGCCGGCCGCCCGGTAAAAATCACGAGCCCGCGCCACGCGAAATCGCCTGAATTGGGGCTTGCGCTGATCCCCGAAGATCGAAAGAACGAAGGGCTGATGCTGCCGATGACGGTACGCGAAAACCTGTCGTTCGCCGCACTCGATGCGGTGAGCCGGTTCGGACGCATCGACCGCCGGGCCGAAGCGCAGCGCGTGGATGCGCTGATGCGGCAGCTCTCGATCAAATCGAACGGGCTGGACGGCCCCGTGGCCGCGCTCTCGGGCGGCAACCAGCAGAAGGTCGTGATCGGAAAATGGCTGATGACGAAGCCGCGCATCGTCCTGCTGAACGACCCGACGAGAGGCATCGACGTGGGCACGAAACAGGAGATCTATCAGTTGCTGCGCCGGCTGGCCGAAGAGGGCACCGCGATCCTCTTCTACTCGACCGACTACGACGAGTTGATCGGTTGCTGCGACCGGGTGGCCGTCTTCTACGACGGCACTGTCAGCCGCATGCTGGAGGGCGCCGAATTGACCGAGCACAACCTGATCGGCGCCGCGCTGAATCTGACATCGACGGCCGAGCGGTCCGCCTCCAACGTGGCAAGGTAACCCGATGAAAACGATCGAGACACAGGCGCCTGCCGTAACGGGTACCCGTCGCCCCGGCTATTGGCGATACTGGTTGGCGGCGCAGCGCGGCCCGCTCGTTGCGGTGGCGATCTTCGTTGCCATGTTCGGCGTATATGGCGCGGCTCAGCCAATCGGGCTCAGTGCCGACATCATCAACACGGCGGCGAACAAAGGCGCGCTGTTGGCGCTCGTGGCAATGGCTCAGACGCTGCCGGTATTGACGGGCGGACTCGATCTGTCCGTCGGGATGATCTTCATGCTGGCCAACTGCCTCGCATCCACCCTCGTCACGGGCGATGCGCTCACGAGCGCATTCGGCGTGGCGAGTGTGCTGGCCGCCGGGCTGCTGTGCGGCCTCGTCAACGGGTTGATCGTCGTCTATGGCCGGCTGCAGCCGTTGATCGCCACGCTCGCGACGAGCGCCATCTATTTCGGTATCGCACTCGCCTTGCGCCCGCAGCCCGGCGGCGACATCAACGGCGACCTCGCCGAGCTGATGACGCGTTCCACCTATGGCATTCCCTCCTCCGCTCTGCTGGTCTTCGCCGCCGTCGTCTGCGTCTGGCTGCCCTACCGGCGCTCCACGCTCGGACGGGCCGCCTACGCGGTCGGCTCCTCCGAGCAGGCGGCCTACATGTCCGGTGTTTCGATCGCACGGGCAAAGCTCGGCGCCTATACGCTTGCGGGATTCTTCGCGGCGCTGGGCGGCCTTCTTCTCACGTGCATCACGTTCTCCGGCGAAGCGCGCGCCGCACTCGGCGGCGACTACACGCTGAACTCGATCGCGGCGCTCGTGATCGGCGGCACATCGCTCTTCGGCGGGGCGGGCGGCGCAGTCGGCTCCATCTTCGGCGCATTCGTGATGCGCACGGTGGGCGATCTGCTCATCGTCTTCAACATCAATCCCGTTTTGCAGCCGCTCTTCGTCGGGCTCGTATTGCTCTTTGCCGTCAGCCTCGGTTCGCTGCGTCTGCTGCGCGTTCGCAACAAGCTGGACCTCTACCGTTAGTGCCCGCCATGGTTCGCTCCTTGCCCAAGATCGACACCGCGACGCTCGTCGCCTTCGGCTGCATCGTGCTGCTGCTTTCACTGGGTGCCGCGGCCAAGCCCGGCTTCCTGTCAGTCGAATATCTCGCCCAGCAACTGCAGGTTGCCGCCTTTCTCGGCACGATCGCAACGGGGCAGATGATCGTCATTCTCATGGGCCAGATCGACCTCTCGATTCCGTGGACGATCGCGATCGGCGGCATGATGGCCACCGGTGCCTCCGGCGTATTGGGGCCCACGCTGGGCGTGCCGCTCGCGATTCCGTTCGGGATTTTTTGCGGTCTCGTCATTGGCCTGATAAACGGTTTCGGCGTCGCTTATCTGCGTGCGCCTTCGATGATCTTCACGCTCGGCATGAATGCGGTCGCGCAAGGGCTCATGGTCTATCACACCGGCGGCTTCGCACCGCAGGACCGGGCCACCGGCCTCATGATCTCGCTCGCGAGCGGACAGTTGATCCCCGGCGTCGCCAATCCGCTGCTCGTCTGGATCGCCTTGGGGGCAAGCACCACGTATATGCTGACGCGCACCCGACTCGGCCGGCAGATCTATGCGATCGGCAATCGCGAGCGGGCTGTGTTTCTTTCGGGTGTGGATACCCGGCGCGTCACGCTGATCGCGTTTGCGTTTTCCGGCGCCTGCGCCGCGGCTGGCGGCATCCTGCTCGCCGGCTGGGCGAACCGGTCCTATCAGGCCATGGGCGATCCCTATCTGCTGCCGACGATCGCGGCGATCGTGCTCGGCGGCACGCACGTGCTCGGAGGCCGGGGCACGTATGTGGGCACCGTTGCGGGCGTCATCCTCATTACGCTTTTGCAGTCGATCCTATCGGTGCTGCAGCCGCAGAATTACTTTGCCCAGATGGGAATCAGCCTGCCGGCCGACGTGTTTCGGCAGGTCGTTTTCGGACTCGTGATCATCGGGATGATGATGCTTTACGGACGGGAAAAAGTCGTTCGGTGACAGCGGTCGCTGCAGAGCCGGCGGCGGCCTTCGCCGACCGGCTCCGGCCGCGCGAGACGAGCTTCGGGAGCGACTGCTGTTCCCGGATGATATCGATCAACGTCAGCAGCGCCGGATGTTTATACCGGCGGCTGCTGTAATAGATATGAAACGGGTCCTCCGGGTAAGCGTTCCTTTCCAGCACGATCCGCAGTTCTCCGCGCGCCAGTTCGTCCGCTATTCGGGCTTCGAGTACGTAGGCTATGCCCAGGCCCGCCTTGCACGCGCTGATGGTGGTCGCCGTGTCATTGATCGTGAGCAGGCCCGGGACGCGCAGGCGGCGAGGCGCTCCATCGGCTCGCACCTCCCAGCGATAGCTGGAATTGTCGCCGAGCAACAGCTGAAGACAAACGTGCTCGGCCAGATCATCGGGCAAGCGCGGCGGGCCATGCGTATCCAGATAAGAAGGCGACGCCGCCATGACCCAACGCTGCGCACCGGTGAGCGGAACCGCAACCATGTCTTCGGGGACGTAGTGGCCATACCGAATCCCCGCATCGTAGCCCTCGGCCACGATGTCGATGGGCCTGTTTTCAACGACGACCGTCAGCCGCACGTCGGGACACAGTCGCACGAACTCCGGCAGCGCAGGGGCAATCAGCAGATGCGCGGCATCGGCAAAAACGTTCAGGCGAATCTCGCCAAGCCGCGCGGCGCCCGGCGCGTCGAAAGTCTCGAGCGCCGCGCCGATTTCGTTGAAGCCGTTTTCCAACCGCTCGGCCAAATCATGGCCCGTTGCCGTAGCCGAGACCGCCCTGCTCGACCTGTTCAACAGTTTCGCGCCGAGGCGGTCTTCCAGACGCCGCATTGCATGGCTGACCGCCGAGGGGGTCTGCCCAAGCTCGATGGCGGCGAGTGTGAAGCTGCGGCATCTGACGATGGTCAGGAACGTCTTCAGATCTGCGAAGTCGATGCGATCCGTCTTTGCCATGATGAATAAGATTCAATACCTCATTGAATTCTGCTCATTCTATACCGTGCAATCATTCGTACCGGTCGAGGTAAAGCCGGCACGCGGCTCGCCGAGCCTTCGGCGACACCCCAAGCCCTTGGGCGCTTCCTATCCGGAGAAATCCATGCCCTCTTTCGAGCAGATCCGCATTGGCGAGCTCAACGGCACGAAGGTTCTCGTCACTGGCGGGTCCACCGGCATTGGGGCGGCGGTCGTTCGCGCCTTTGCCGCGCAGGGTGCCTACGTGGTGGCTCACTACAACGAGAGCGAGGCGGCGGCCCAGGCGCTGCGCGCCGAATGTCCCCAACAGATCCGGCTCGTCCGGGGCGACATGAGCGAAGCGGGCTGCGCCGCACACGTCGTAAAGGCTGCGGCGGACATGCTCGGTGGCCTCGATGGGCTCGTCAACAACGCCGGCGGCATGTTGGGGCGTATCAAGACCACCGAAATGCCTGAAGGTCATTTCGATCGCGTCGTCAGCCTCAATGCCCGCTCGGTCTGGGATGCCACGCGGGCCGCTCACCCGTTCCTCAAGGAAACGAGGGGCTACGTCATCAACACGTCGTCGGTGGCCGCGCGCACCGGCGGGGGCGCGGGGGCGGTGCTTTATGCGGCTGCCAAGAGCTTCGTCAGCAGCTTGACGCGCGGCCACGCGAAGGAATTCGTTCAGGACGGCATCCGGGTCAACGCCGTGGCCCCCGGACTCATCCAGACACCGTTCCACGACAAATACACACCACCCGATGTGCAAGCGGCGCAGACGGCGTCGGTGCCGATGGGCAGAGCGGGGTTGCCGGAAGAATGCGTGGGCGCATTCCTCTTTCTGGCGTCTCCCGCAATGTCGGGGTACATCACCGGGCAGGTGATCGAAGTCAACGGCGGGCAACTCATGCCATGAAAGAGGAAAGCAGATGAATCAGCGGATGTTTGGACAAACCGGAAAAGCCGTTTCGGAGATCGGGTTCGGCGCATGGGCAATCGGCGGGTCATGGGGCGACGTGTCCGAGAACGACGCAAAGGCCGCGCTGCATGCGGCGCTGGATAGCGGCACGACGTTCATCGACACGGCCGATGTGTACGGCGATGGGCGCTCCGAGCGCATCATCGCAGCCGTGCTGAAAGAACGAGGCGGCCCGCGGCCGTTCGTGGCCACCAAGGCGGGCCGTCGGCTCGAGCCGCATGTGGCCCAGGGCTATACGGCCGCCAATCTGAATGCCTTTGTCGACCGGTCGCTGAAAAACCTCGACACCGATTGCCTCGATCTCGTGCAGCTCCATTGCCCGCCAACAGCGGTCTACTACCGGCCGGAGGTCTTCGAGGCGATGGATCGCATGGTCGCCGCGGGGAAGATCCGCAACTATGGCGTATCGGTGGAAAAGGTCGAGGAAGGGCTCAAGGCTATCGAATACCCGGGCGTGAAGTCCGTGCAGATCATTTACAACATCTTCCGACAGCGGCCGGCCGCGCTTTTCATGCGCGAAGCCAAGAGCCGGGACGTTGCGGTAATCGTCCGTGTGCCGCTGGCGTCAGGGTTGCTTACGGGGAAGATGACTGCCGATACGGCGTTCGCCGCCGATGACCATCGCCATTTCAATCGCGAGGGGCAGGCTTTCGACAAAGGCGAAACGTTTGCCGGCGTGCCCTACGACGTGGCCCTCGGGGCAATCGACAAGATTCGCCCGCTGGTTCCGGAAGGCGTCACCATGGCGCAGTTCGCGTTGCGGTGGATCCTGATGAATCAGGGCGTGACGACAGTCATTCCTGGGGCCAGAAACGCCGCACAAGCGAAGGCGAACAATGCGGCGAGCGACTTGCCGCCCTTGACGGACGCTGCGATGTCCACGTTGCGCGAGCTCTACTTGCAGACGATCGCCCCGTTTGTTCACCATCAGTGGTGACGGCCGTGCCGGGCAACGACACCCGGCACGGCGGTTCGTGAGCGCAATCGCTCGTCGCCCGGATCGCACTACCCTCGATCGTCTACGCCGGCGGGCGGTGCGGCCTCGGCCACGCACGCACGAAGTGCCGACGCGACCCGCTCGGTGAGCCGGTCAGCCGGCGCACCGCCCGTGCCGTAAAGCGCCTGCTGTACGCTGACTACCCGCCCGGGCAGATAGCGCCTTGCGCTGCCGATAGCCTCCTCGAAGGCATTGGCACGCTGGTTGATTTCCACGGGATCAGCGGTGACGAGCAGCACAGCGTGCGCCAGCACCACGTGCAGCGGCGCCGACGACGCTTGCGACGCGTTCATGCGGCGCCAGAATTGCGCGGTACCGGCGATCTTGCGTGCGTCGCCCGCCGGCCCCCAGGCCAGATTGAAACGGCCGTCGCAGAACGAGCCTTCCACCGCCTGGCAATGCGTCCGCAGCCCCAGCGTGCCAAGTGCGTTGCCGAGAATCTCGCACAGGTGTCGATAAACACCCTCGGAAAGCTCGCCCACGGTGCCCCGCACCGGATAGGCCAAGCTCAGATTGAGAATGCCCGGCCCCTGCGGCACGAGTCCGCCGCCGGACAGGCGCATAAAGACCGGGCAACCGCGCTGGGCGAACTCGGCACGCGCGCGCTCCAGCGCTGCGAAGCGCTGGTAGCTGCGCGGCACGACCAGCGAGACCGGCGCCTGCCAAAGATGCGCGACGCTTCGGCCGGAGCCCGCCAGCGACAGCAGATCGTTCTCCGCGGCGAGGGGATCGGCGGTGCCGGCAGCGAAATCGACCATATCGAATGACATAGGCATAAGCATAAGCACTGGAAATCGGACATCGGCCCGCTCGATCGGGGCTAGCCGTCTGTCACGATGGCCGACTTTGGGCGCCAAGAGGAGCCAAGTCAATATGCGGTCTTGCCTCCTCGGGCGTTCTCGGGTCCCGTCAGGCCGCCACCATCTCGCCAGGCGAGACGATGATCTTGACGTTGTTTTCCTTGTGGTGAACCAGTTGTTCGAAGCCCTTATCGACGATGTCTTCGAGTTGAATACGCCCGGTGATGAACGGCGTCACGTCGATACGGCCATCGGCGATGAAGGCGATGACATCGGCAAATTCGCCGTTGTAGGCCAATGAGCCGATCACGCGCTTCTCGGTGGATACCAGATCGAAGAAGTTGAAGCTGCTGGGCTCCTCGAAAATGCCGACCATCACGCAGGTGCCGGCCTTGCGGATCGTGTCGATCGACAACTTCGCCGTGTCCTTGTGGCCGATGCATTCGAAGCTGACGTCGGCCCCCAGCCCGCCCGTCACGCGGCGCACTTCGGCCAGCGCGTCGCAGGCCGACGGGTCGATCACGTGACTCGCGCCAACCGCCTTCGCCCGCGCCTTGCGCGCCTCCGACATCTCCAGCGCGATCACTTGCGCCGCGCCGGCGGCCCGCGCGCAAGCGATCGTACATAGGCCGATCGTGCCGGCGCCCACCACGACCACGTTCTGCCCCAGCAGGCTGCCGGCCTTTTTCACCGCATGCATGCCGACGGCCAGCGGCTCGATCAGCGCACCGGCTTCGGTGGGGAAATTGTCGGGCAGCGCGTAGAGCAGATTGGCCGGCACATTGACCCGTTCCGCAAAGGCACCGTTGTTCATCAAGCCCGTGAAGGCCAGGTTCTCGCAGATGTTGTACATCCCGTGGGCGCAGTAGTAGCAGTGGCCGCAATGCTGACAAGCGTCCGCGGCCACGCGCTGACCGACCGCAAAACCCTCCACGCCGGCACCCACTGCGGCGATCTCGCCACAGAACTCGTGCCCCAGGATGCACTGCCCCTGAATGCCGGTGAGCGGATGCGGCGCATCCACGGGGATGAAGACCGGCCCGGCGAGATACTCGTGCAAGTCGGAGCCGCAGATCCCGCACCAATGGACGCGGATCTGAACCCAGCCTTCGGGCGGCGCGGGCGGCAACGGAACGGTTTCGACGCGAATGTCGTGACGGCCGTGCCAGACGGCCGCGCGCATCGTGTCTCGGCTATGGGCGGCAGGGGAAGCCATGGCAAATCTCCTTTCAGTTGGTATTGCGCAAAACACCGCAATGAATGAGATGAATACGGGAAGAGACGAAGTCCGGCCGCCAACGCGCGGCCGGACGCGCTCAAGCGGCGGACAAGTGTCGCTGCAGCGCGGCGTTGACCTCGCTGGCTCTTTCGAGCATGGCCATATGGCCGGTGGCATCGAACAGAATCACCTGCGCGTCCGACGGCGCCCGGGACGCCTGTTCCACCGGAATCACGCGGTCCTCTTTGCCCCAGAACACGAGCACGGGCTTGCCCAACCGTTGCAACTCGCCCGCCAGCACGGCCGATTGCCTGCCGTCCTTGAAGAGCGCCGCCCCCAGTTCCGCGAGCCGTTCCTCGATGCCGTCCATGCGCTTGAATTTGAGCATGTCGTCGATCATCTGCCGGCTGACCAGTTCCGGGTCGGCAAACAACTGCTCGAGCACGGGCCGCAACTCGCGCCGCGACTGCGCGTTGACAAAACCGTCCGTATAGTCGGTATTGATCGCGACATCGAAACCGGCCGGGCTGATCAGCGCCAGGCTGGCCACATGCGCCGGCGCGTGCTCAGTCATCTGCATCGCGATAGCACCGCCCATCGAGTGGCCAACGACGTGTACCGGCTCGCTCACGCCAGCGGTATCGAGGAACTTCAGAACGAAGGCCGCCAGTGCCGCTATGGACGCGCCCGGCAAGCGGGCCTGACTCTGGCCGTGCGCCGGCAGATCCAGTGCGATCACCGGATGTTTCTCCGCCACCGCATCGAGATTGAACAACCAGTTGTTGAGGTCGCCGCCGAAACCGTGGATGAAGAGCACCGGTGTGCCGGATGCGGGCCCGCGCCGCGCATAGCGCACGCGGATACCGTCCACTTCGGCGAAGTCGAATGCCGGGCCGGCGTCTTCGTCATCGCTGTCGATCGACGGCACCTCGAAGGCGGCTACGTAGGCGTCGATCTGCGCATCGCTCACGTCCGGCTCCGCCAACACGGCGAGCAGCGCTTTCACGGGCAGCGTCTCGCCGCTTCGCGCGACGATGCGGCGCAGCAGTCCGGCGTCGGGCGCCTCCACGGCGTTGGAGATCTTGTCCGTCTCCACGTCGACGAGCGCCTGCCCGACTTCGATCCGCTCCCCCTCGCGCACCAGCCAGTCCTGCACGATGCCCTCGCGCATCTCCAGGCCCCACTTGGGCATCACGATCGGAATGATCTCGGCCATCAGTGCCGTCCTCCCTTCATCGTGCGGCGCACGGCCTCGGCGATCTGCGCACCGCTGGGGATATACAGATCTTCCAGCGTGGGCGAAAACGGCACCGGCGTATGCGGCGGACAAACCATCTCGATGCCGGCCTGAAGCGCGCCGAACGCGTGCTGCGCGACCTGTGCCGAAATATCGGTTGCGATGTTGCAACGCGGGCTGGCTTCGTCCACCACCACGAGACGGCCCGTGTTCTCGACCGATTCGAGCACGGTGTCGATATCGAGCGGCGACAACGTGCGCAGGTCGATCACCTCGGCCTCGATGCCCTCCTTCGCAAGCGTCGCCGCGGCTTCGAGCGCGCGATGCACCACCAGGCCGTACGCGACGATCGTCACATGCTTGCCGTCACGCACGATGTTAGCCTCGCCGAACGGGATCGCATACGAACTTTCCGGCACGTCGCCTTCGAGGCCGTAAAGGTTCTTGTGTTCGCAGAAGATCACCGGATCGTTGTCGCGAATGGCCTGGATCAGCAGCCCCTTGGTGTCGTATGGCGTGGACGGACAGACCACCTTGAGGCCGGGGATATGCGTGAAGAGCGGCGTCAACATCTGGCTGTGCTGCGCGGCCGCACGAAAGCCGGCGCCGACCATCGCGCGGATCACGACAGGCGTCTCGGCCTTCCCGCCGAACATGTAGCGGAACTTTGCCGCCTGGTTGTAGATCTGGTCGAAGCACACGCCCATGAAATCGATGAACATCAGTTCGGCAATCGGCCGCATGCCGCACGCCGCCGCGCCGATGGCCGCGCCCACGTAGGCGGACTCGGACAGCGGCGTGTCGAGCAGGCGGTCGCCGTGCTTCGCGTACAAGCCCTTCGTCACGCCGAGCACGCCGCCCCAGGCGTCCTTTTCGCCGTTCGCGCCGGCACCGCCGACGATATCCTCGCCCAGCATGATGACGCTTGGGTCGCGCGTCATTTCCTGATCGATCGCTTCATTGATCGCCATCTTCATGGTCAGTTTTCGGGCCATGGTAGTTCTCCTGATCGGTGATAGGGATGTGGTGTAGCGCCGCGACGTCAATAGCTGGAGTAGACGTCGGTGAGCAGATCGCCGGGGCCCGGTAGCGGCGCCGCCTTCGCCTCCTGAACCGCACGCTCGATCAGCGCCGCGACTTCGTGATCGATGGTGTCGAGCGCACCGCGCGATACGAGATCCGCCTGCATCACGATCTGCGCGAATTTTTTCAGGCAATCCCTGTTCGAGCGGATGTCGTCGAGTTCGCCCGGTGCGCGATAGGTCTGCGCATCGCCTTCGAAGTGGCCGTAAAAGCGCACCATCTTGCATTCGAGCAGCGACGGTCCGCCGCCTTCGCGCGCGCGCCGGATCACTTCGCCCGCTGCTTCGTGCACGGCGAAGAAATCGGTGCCGTCCACCGTCACGCCCGGAATCCCGAACCCGGCTGCGCGGTCGACATAGCTGTCGACCGCCGTGGCATATTCGCGCGCGGTCGATTCCGCGTAACCGTTGTTTTCGATGACGAAGATCACCGGCAGATTCCAGACCGCCGCCAGATTCAGGCTTTCGAGAAACGTGCCCTGGTTCGATGCGCCGTCGCCGCAAAACGTGATGCCGACTTCGCCCTTACCGCGAAACTTCGCGGCAAGCGCCGCGCCGCAGATCAGCGGCGCGCCGGCACCGAGAATGCCATTGGCGCCCATCATTCCCTTGGACAGATCGGCGATATGCATCGAGCCGCCCTTGCCGTTACACGAGCCGCCCGTGCGCCCGTAGATCTCCTTCATCATTGCGATCGGGTCGACGCCCTTGGCGATGCAGTGGCCGTGCCCGCGGTGCGTGCTCGCGATGCGGTCGCCGTCACCCAGGTGGTGCAGAATGCCGACCGCCGCTGCTTCCTCGCCGGCATACAGGTGAACGAAGCCGGGAATATCGCCACGGCCGAAATCGACGTGCAGGCGCTCCTCGAACTCGCGAATCGTGCGCATCTTGCGATAGACGGTGAGCAGCGTTTCCTTGTCGAGCGGCAATACGCGCTGCTCGGCTGCGATGTCTGTAGCCATGTCTGTCTCCTTTGGATTGGCTTGGTGAGGGTGCGGACTTCGAATCTGCTTTTACGTATCGGATGCAATTGCGTGGCGACGAGCAGGCACGCTCGCCCCGTTGCGCATCAGCCGAGCGAGCGCCGCATGACGCATGCAGGCGGCCACGTCGATGCTGTGAAACGCGTTCTCGCACAAGGTCACCGAGACCTCGTCGTGCGGACCGAACGCCAACTCGCGCTCCCCGTCGAGCGCGACGATGCCGGCACGCTGCCGCATGCGCTGCGGCACGCCGTGCTCGATGCGCCGCCAGTCGACGATCGGCACGGGGCGCAGCAGGCCGGGCGCAATCGGCACGGTCAGCTCGAATTCGCAGGCGCCGGGCGTGCCGAGTTCGACGGCCACGCCGCCGGGCTCGCGGCGGCCGACCGGCTCGAGCAGACCCGCGATCGCGGACAAGCCGATCGCTTGCGGGTCGGCATAGGCAACGTAGACGGCAGCCAGCGTGTCGGCTTTCCAAACCGCGCGCGCGCCGATGTATTGCTCGCGCGAAATCACCGCGTCCACCAGCGCGATATCGTGCGTCGCCGTTCCGTCGGCCCTGCGGATCGTCACTTCCAGGTATTTGTTCGCGCTCAGTGCCGATGCGGCCGGAATGCGTCCACCCGCGAACAGGCCCACTGCGAGCCCGGTGATGGTGGGCTCGCGCATGTCGGGAAAGGCATTGTTGGTACCGGTGGAGATCCCGGCGATCGGTACGCCGTTGCACTCGCGCACGACCGCGCGATGCGTGCCGTCACCGCCGAGCACGACGATGGCCGCGACGCCGGCTGCGTGCATCGCGTGTGCCGCACGCAGCGTATCGTTCACGCTGCCGGTGACCGGCAGATCGAGGTAATCGACCGCCGCCAGCGCGGCGTCCGGTCCCTGCCTGCTCGCCAGATGCCGCGTCAGCATGACCCGGAGGCCTTCCCGGTCCGGCATCATCAGCGCACGGTCAACCCCGCATGCCGCCAGCGCAGCCAGCAGCCGCAGCACGATATTGACGCGGTCGGCCAATTGCAGACTGTTCGCGTTGGCGATCACGCGGCGGATGTCGCGCGCCGAAATGGGATTGGCGATGATGCCGACCAGCGGGGGCCGAACCTGCGCAGGTTCCCGCATGCCTGTCTCCTGATATCTTTGTCGAGACAGGTTGACTGCAGCAACCGTGCCAGTTCGGCACGCCCTCGGCGGAACGAAAAAATTAGGGGATTACCCAGAGAAAAGCGCCTGAAACAGCGCGGGCGGCCACGCGTTGCCGTGACAGGTGCCACAGAGGCAACTGCATCGCGCTGGACAGGTGTATCGGTCGACCACGGGCAATGAGGCAATGGGGCAATGCCCCGTCAGTCATCAATGCGACGGATCGTCGATGCCGCCGGTACGGGAATCCCAACGATTAGGCGATTGGATGCCGTAGCGCGCCATGCGGCGGTACAGCGTCATTCGACTGATGCCGAGCCCGCGCGCGACCGCGCTCAGATTCCAGCCCGATGCGCGAAGGTGCTGTACGAGCACCCGGCCTTCGGGGGGCAACGCATGCGGCTCCGGCGCAACGGCAGGATGTGCTTCCAGGGTCGCCGCCACGGCTGCTCCAATGCCTTCGGGCAGATCGTCCGCTTCGATATGGCGATCGCGGCAAACCGCGCGGGCATATTCGAGCGCATTGCGCAGTTCCCGCAGATTGCCTGGCCAGCGGTAACTACGCAGCCGCTCTCGCGCCTCGTCGGCAATCGTGAAAGCCGGCTCGCCCGCCGGTACGGCCAAGAGCTTGTGCAGCAGCCAGTCGAAATCGGTGCGCTCGCGCAGCGGCGGCAGCATGAACCGCGCGCCGTTGAGGCGGTAATACAGATCCTCCCGAAACCGCCCCGTTGCGATCAACTGCTCCAGCGGCTGATGCGTAGCCGAGATCACGCGGACATCGACCGGTACCGGACGCGAAGCGCCGATCGGCAGCACTTCGCCTTCGGCCAACACCCGAAGCAGTCGCGACTGCAGCTCGCGCGGCATGTCGCCGATTTCGTCCAGGAACAGCGTGCCGCGATCGGCTTCCTGGATCAGCCCGCGTTTCGGCTTCGAACCGGCGCCCGAGAAACTGTTGGGCAAATGCCCGAACAGTTCGCTCTCGATCAGCGTTTCGGGAATCGCCGCACAGTTGACCGCTATGAACGGGCCGTCCCGGCGCGTGCCGGCCCGATGCATTGCCCTCGCGAAATATTCCTTGCCGCTGCCGGTTTCGCCGTTGACAAGCAGGTTGATCGGCGCGTCTATCAGTCTGGACGCACGCTGCAATTGCTGCTGCAGCGCCGCATCCCCGCCGGATAGCGCCGCCAGCTCGGCCGGCAGCGGCGTCTGCGCGCTATCCTGCATCCCGGCGGGCAAACGCAGCACCGGCGGCATGACGCTGAGATAGAGCAAGGTTCCGCTGCAGTTGAGCCGCACGACACGCTGCTCGCTGGGCCGCGAATAGACGAAGCGGCCCAGTTCCTCGGCACGCGCGTCGAACAGCGAGTCGAAGCGCGCCCCAAGCACGGACGTTCGGGTCGAGCCGGCGCCCGCCTCGGCTATCAGCAGTTGCTGCGCGCGGCGATTATGCCCAGCGATGCGGCCCTGCGCGTCAAGTGCGATCAGATACTCGGGATTGACGTCGAGAAACTCGGGCGCCGGGCTCAGCTTCAGGATCCAGTCCTGCCGGTGCCGGCGCAGAAAATACGCATCTTCGATCCGGCTTGCATACATGCGCACCAGTTGCAGCGCCAGCATCTGGCTCTCTTTGGCCCGCGGCGAACTCAATGCCGAGATGTCGAGAATCGCGTTGAGCTCGCCGCGTGGATCGAACAGCGGCGCCGCGGTGCAAGTCAGCGGGATATGGGTGGCATCGAAATGATCGGCCTGATGGACCGTCAACGCCTGCCCGGTCGCAAGCGAGGTGCCGACAGCGCAGGTGCCGGCGCCGTTCTCGCTCCATTCCGCGCCCAGGTAGAGGCCAGCCCGGCGCAACGCGGCATCCGCGCCGGCATCGCCGAGGTAGTCGACGGTCACGCCGTCAGCGTCCGTCAGCAGCACCACATAGCCGAGCCCCGCCACCTGGCCATACAGCGTTTCCAGGCCGTGGCGCGCAATCCGCGCGAAATCGTCGATGCGTTGCTGGTGCTCCCGCAGCCGCGTGCGCGGGAGGATCCGCGCCTCCTGCATGCGGGCCGGATCGAGGCCGTATTGGTCCACGCAGCGCCGCCAGGAGCTCCGGATGATCGCATCGTGCATCCCTGCGGTTGCCGGCAGCCGGCCGCTGGTCGTCAGGACTACGGTTTCGATGTGTTCGCGTTGCCGCACATCCATCGTCGTCTCCTAAGTCCGCAGCGCCTCGCGTGGGGCACGGCGGTATCGGCACGCAGGCCTGGCCGCGCTTGCGGGCACGCCAGTACATCCGCGGTTGGATCACTAATGTAGCCGACGGCGTCCGGATCGTGCAAACCCGTGCGGCGAGCGTGCACTCCTCAGATCAAATGCATGCAACCCCGGATTTCTTCCCCCCGGACGCGCTGCCCTGGCTCAGCGCGTCCGCTGCGCGTGCGCCCCTCGCCGTGAACGCAGCGCCGTGAGAATGCCGCTCAAGAGATCGATCGGCGGTGGCGGGCAGCCCGGGATGGCGACGTCGACCGGAAGCAGGCCTGACAGCGGCCCGCACACTGCATAGCTGTCGCTGAAGATGCCGCCCGTACATGCGCAATCGCCTGCTGCGACCACCAGCTTCGGGTGGGGTGTCGCGTCCCAGGCGCGCCGAACCGCTTCCCTCATGTTCAGCGCGAGCGGACCGGTGACGAGCAGCATGTCCGCATGGCGCGGACTCGCAACGAATTTGATGCCGAGACCCTCGATGTTGTAGTACGGGTTGGTCAGCGCGTGAATCTCGAGTTCGCACCCGTTGCACGAGCCCGCATCGATCTGGCGAATGCACAGCGCGCGGCCGACCACGTCGAGAATCTCGCGCTGGATCTCCTGCTGTCGCGCCGTGCTCCACGCATCGTTCGTTTCCGGAACGGAGCCGGCCGGCGTGTCCGTCCGTGCGATCTGTTTGAGAAGTTGCCACATTACAGGTCGTGTCCCGCGTAGTTCAGGTTGAACGATTTGTTGATCAGCGGAAAATCGGGAACGATATTGCCGATGATCGCGTGCTCGAGCGCAGGCCAGTTGTGCCACGACGGATCGTGGCAGTGGCACCGCGCAATGGTCCCGTTTTCGCCGGTCTCGATTGCCACCAGCACATCCCCACGCCAGCCTTCGATCCAGCCGACGCCGTACGATGGCGGCTGGCCCGCTTCCATCGACTCGACCGGTTCGACGACGTCGCCATCGGGCAAACCGTCGAGAAACGCGCGAATCAGCCGCAGTGACTCGTAGACCTCGTTGAACCGCACAGCCACGCGGGCGGCCACGTCGCCCCTGTTGTCGCACGCGATCCGGGGTTGCACCTCGAGATACGGCGCATAGGGATGATCGACGCGCACATCGATGCCCAGCCCGCTCGCTCGCGCTGCCAGGCCGCACACACTGAAATGCCGGGCCACCAATGCCGAAAGCTTGCCCGCCCCCGTAAAGCGGTCCTGCAGGCCCGACTGCTCTTCGAAAATGCGTTGCATCGTGCGGACCGCTTCTTCGGTCCGTTCGCATTGGCGAGCGACAGACTCGATGACATCCGCGGCAATGTCGCGCCTGACACCGCCGGGCACGATCTGGTCCATCAGATAGCGGTGCCCGAACATGCGGTCGTTCAAACGCAGCCAGTCCTCCTTCATCCGCGAGAACTGCGCGAGCCCGAAGGCAAAGCCGGCGTCGTTGCCGAGCGCACCGAGATCGCCCAGATGATTGGCGACACGCTCGCGCTCGAGCATCAAGGCGCGCAGCCACTGCGCGCGCGGCGGCACCAGGACTTTCAGCGCGCGTTCGACCGCCATGCAATAGGCCCACGAAAAGGCGACCGTCGTATCGCCCGCAATTCTTCCCGCCACACGATGGCCGAGCAGCAAGGGTGTGTGCACGAACAGTCGCTCGATGCCGCGATGCGCATAACCGAGCCGCTCTTCCAATCGCAATATCTTTTCACCGACGACCGAGAAGCGAAAGTGCCCCGGCTCGATAATGCCCGCGTGAATCGGTCCCACCGCGATCTCATGAACGCCGTCGCCCGCCACCTGCACGAACGGATAATCCGCTTCCTCGCATTCGAAGCGCTCGTTTCCCGAGGACTGGCTGCGAAGCGGAAAATAGTCGGCCGGCCAGTTGCCGTGATTCAGCCACGGCCGCGTATCCGCCGCCCCGGTCGCGCGCAGCCCGAGCAGATCGTAGACGGCTCGCTGCATGCGCGACGCGCACGCAAAGATGCGGGACAGATCCGGATAGCCTGCCGCGCCGTCATCGCCCGTCGCGGCAGGTATTCGCACCCACAACAGGCCGTCTTCCATCGCATAGGCGGCGGACATGACGAAGGTGCCGCTGGCCGTTTCCGTGCCCCACAGCGATATCAGCCGGTTACCGTGCTCGAATGCCGCGCTGGCAACTCGGACCCATGTCGCGGCATCGGTATCCGCCAGAAAAACCGACGCCCTGCCCGCAGGCGCCGATAGCGGAACGAGGCCGGAAAGTCCAAGCGCGTCGATCCGCATGCGTCACCCCGCGATCATCGCTGCCGCCTGGCGGTACCACGTGGCCAGATACGGTGGAATGTAAAGTCCCAGCATCAGGCCGAGCCCCAGGTGAACGAACACCGGCACCAGTGCCGGCCGGTGCTCGAGCGGCTTGGCCGTCGTCGTTCCGCCGAGCACCATCCCCTGCACGCGTGCGAAGATCGCCGCAAATGCGACGGCGAGCCCGAGCAGCAAGAGCGGAGCGGTCCATGGCAGCACGTTCATTGCGGTCGTCAGGATCAGGAACTCGCTCGCGAATACGCCGAACGGCGGCAAACCGAGAATCGCGAGCGTACCGAGCATCATCCCCCAGCCGACCGTCGGGCTGACCTGCAGCAGCCCGCGAATGCCATCGATCGCCTGCGTGCCCGCCTTCTGCGCCGCGTGGCCGACCGCAAAGAAGATCGCCGATTTGACGAGCGAGTGAACCGTCATATGGAGCAGGCCGGCGAACGTAGCGATCGGGCCGCCGAGCCCGAATGCGAACGTCATCAGCCCCATGTGCTCGATCGACGAGTACGAGAAGAGCCGCTTCACGTCCTTCTGCCGGAACAGGGAGAACGACGCGATCAGCACCGACACCAGCCCGAACCCGACGAGCAGCGTGCCCGGCAGGCCATTTCCGAGCGCGCCGTCGGCCAGCACCTTGCAGCGCAACACCGCGTACAGCGCAACGTTCAGAAGCAGCCCGGACAGGACCGCGGAGATCGGCGTCGGGCCTTCGGCGTGCGCATCCGGCAGCCAGCTATGCATCGGCACGAGCCCGACTTTGGTGCCATAGCCGACGAGCAGAAATACGAAAGCGATCGATACGATCGTCGGATCGAGCTGGGTCTTGACCGCGGCAAGGCTGGTCCAGAGTAGCGCATCGCCGCCGGTCAGTTGCCGGCTCGCCGCGAGGTACAACAGGATCGTGCCGAACAGCGCCTGTGCGATACCGACGCCGCACAGAATGAAGTACTTCCACGCGGCCTCGAGGCTGGCGGCCGTCCGATAGACGCTGACGAGCAACACCGTGGCAAGCGTGGCGGCTTCCATCGCGACCCACAGCACGCCCAGGTTGTCGGTGAGGAGCGCGAGCAGCATCGCGAACATGAAGAGCTGGTACATGCTGTGATAAAGGCGCATCCGCGCGGCCGTCATACGGCCGCGCGCTTCCTCGACCTGCATGTACGGCCGGGAAAACAGCGATGTCGTCCAGCCCACAAACGCGGTCAGCGCGACCAGATAGACGTTGAGCGGATCGACGAAGAACGCCTGGCCGAACGCGAAAGAGCCGTGTTCGACGGTGCGTGCCGCGAGCACGAGCGTCGCCGCGAACGTCAGCAGGCTGATGCCGGCGTTCAGGCTGCGCGCGACGCGGCTCGGCCGCACGCATGCGAGGCATCCGGCTCCCACGAGCGGAATGCCCAGCACGGCGAGCACGACGTAGGCTTCATTCATCTTTGAGTTTCTCGAGATGATGGATGTCGAGGCTGTCGAATTGCTCGCGAATCTGGAACATGAACACGCCCAGAATCAGGATGCCGACCAGTACATCGAGCCCGATGCCGAGCTCGACGATCATCGGCATGCCGTTGGTGGCGGCCGTGGCCGCAAAGAAGAGCCCGTTCTCCATCGAGAGAAAGCCGATAACCTGCGGAATGGCTTTCGCTCGCGTGATCATCGCCATGAACGACAGCAGCACACACGCGAGCGCGATGCCGAGCGTGCCGCGCGCGACCGACGTCGCGAGCTGGCTGATGGGCGAGGCAACGTTGAACGCGATGATCACGAGCACGATGCCGATCAGAAGCGTCGTCGGGATATTGATGAGCGGCTCGACGTCGGCCTGAACGTCGAGCTTGCGCACGAGCCGATACAGGATCCACGGAATCAGGCCGACCTTCAACGCGAGCGTGAGCCCGGCCGACACGTACAGGTGCGCGTCGCCCGTGACGAAGCCGAGAATCAGGTTCGCCGACACGAGTGCGATGCCCTGCAACGTGTAGAGGTGGATCAGCGACCAGATCCGGCGCTGGCTCAGCATCGCGAACGACAGCAACAGCAGGACCGCTGCGAGGAAGTTGATCAGTTGCGCCGCGTAACCGTGCATCATGCCCCCAACAGCAGGTGGACGAGCATGCCGATCACGGCCAGAAGAAAGGCGGTCGCCAGGAATTCAGGCACGCGGAAGATGCGCATCTTCGCATTGACCGTCTCGACGAGCGCGAGCGCGGCACCGCCCACCAGCAGCTTGACGAAGAGCGCCGGCACCGCCACCACCAGCGCGAGCGGATTGCCCGCATTCGCGATGCCCCACGGCATGAACAACGCGAGGCCAATGCACGAATAAGCAAACAGCTTGAGGCTGGCTGCCCACTCCATGAAAGCGAGGTGCCGCCCCGAATATTCGAGGATCAGCGCTTCGTGGATCATCGTCAGTTCGAGATGGGTGGTCGGATTGTCGACCGGCAGCCGTGCGTTTTCGGCAAGCGATACGAGTGTGAACGCGATACCCGCGAAGGCCAGGCTTGGATAGATCGCAAACTCGCCGTGGCCCAGCGTTGCGACGATGCTTGTCAGCAGCGTCGAGCGCGTGATCAGCGAGGCCGACAGCAGCACCATCAGCAGCGCCGGTTCCGCGAGGAAACCGATCAGCATCTCGCGGCGAGCGCCAAGCGTGCCGAACGCCGTGCCGACATCCATCGCGGCGAGCGAGAGCGCGACGCGACCGAGCGCAAAGAGGCCGACGAGCGCGATCGCGTCTGCGGCGGGCGACAGCGGCAACTCGATCGACAGCGTCGGCACGATTGCACACGCAAGCGTCATCGCCGCCCAGACGACGTACGGTGCGCCGCGGAAGACCGGGCTCGCGGTATGCGCGACGACCGACTCCTTGTTGAACAGCTTGTGGAGCATCCGGTACGGCTGCCAGATGGAAGGCGCGCGCCGGTTCTGCAACCACGCGCGGCATTGGTTGACCCAGCCCGTGAGCAGCGGCGCGGCGGCGAGCGCCATCACGATTTCGAGGGTCTGCGATATTACGCCGGACAGTGTCACCATCGTCTCACCAGCATCAGGAGCATGATCAGCACGACGAAACTGTAAGTCAGGTAAACGGCGATCCTGCCCGTCTGCAAGCGGCCCGCCCAGTCGGCTACGCGCTGCGTCAGCGCTGCGACAGGCGCGTAGAGCGCGGACCAGGTGCGATCGGTCACCGACATCCGGTAGGACGGTTGCGCGTCGAACGGTGACGGCAATTGCCGCTCGATGCGCAGCAGCGGCGTGAATATTTCGCGGATCGGCTGCCCGAACCCTTCCGCCGTGTCCTGCATCCGCGCGCTCGTGAACGGAAAGCCGCAGCTCCACGGCGCCGCGCGGCGTAGACGACCGTGGTAGAGGCGCCTCACCGTCACCCATGCCAGCCCGCAGCACGCGATGAAGAACAGCATGAACACAACGGGCATGTAGCTCGCCCGCGCGGTGGACACGGGTACGAACAGCAGCCAACCATGATTGTCGGCGCCGATACCCGCCCCCACCAGCGCACGCGTCACGCGGTCCAGCAGTTTGACGAACTGCGCAGGCATCAGCCCGAGCAGCACGCTTGCGGCCGCGAACCAGCAGAAGGCGAACCGTTCCCAACCGTTTGCGTCACGCGCGCGATTCAGCTTCGCCTCTCGCGGTTGCCCGAGGAACACGATGCCGAAGAACTTGACCATCGTGTAGCCCGCCAGCGCGGCCGACATGGCGACCAGCGCCGCCACGATCGGCACCGTCATGGCCAGCACCGAGTCCGGCATCCCGGGCGTGAAAAGGAAACTCTGCAGCAGCAGCCACTCGGCGACGAAACCGCTCAGCGGCGGCAACCCCGCGCTCGCCGCAACGCCTGCGAGCACCGCCCACGCGGTCCATGGCATGAAGCGGATCAGCCCGCCAAGCCTGCCGAGGTTGCGTTGGCCCGTTGCGTGGAGCACGGCACCCGTGCCGAGGAACAGCAAACTCTTGAACGCCGCATGCGCAACGATCTGGTAGAGCATTGCGGTCATTGCGAGCGCGGACAGGCTCGACATGCCGTACACGTTGAACAGGACTGCGAGTCCGAGCGCGGCGACCATCAGGCCGATGTTGTCGATCGACGAATACGCGAGCAGGCGTTTCATATCGACCTGGATTGTGCTGAACACCACGCCGAGCAACGCGGTGCCGATACCCACGACAAGCAGCACGACTCCCCACCAGGCGATCTGCAGGTGCAGCAGATCGAATAGGGTGCGCAGCAGGCCATAGAGGCCGACTTTCAGCACGAATCCGCTCAGGAGCGCCGACACGGGCGATGGCGCCGCCGGATGGGCCTCCGGCAGCCACACGTGGAGCGGGAAGATGCCTGCCTTCGCGCCGAATCCGACGAGCGCGAACAGGAACGCGAGCGACGCCCGGAATGCGTCGAGCGACTGCGCCCGCATGTTGGCAAAGGTGTAGTCGCCGGTACGCGCCTGCAGGGTGCCGAAGCACAGCAGCAGCGCGAGCGCGCCGACGTGCGAGATCAGGAAGTACAGATAGCCCGCGCGGCGGATCTCGCCGATCCGGTGGTTGGTCATCACGAGAAACGTCGCGGATAGCGTCAGCGCTTCCCAGGCGACCATGAAGACATAGGCATCGTCCGCGACGAGCACGAGCGCGATGCTCGCGAGACAGACATGGTATTCGAAGCAGATGAGCCCTGGCGCGGCCCCTTCGCCCTTGCGGAAATAGCCTGCCGAGAACGCGCCGATTCCCGTGCTGACAAGACCGAGTACAAACAGGAAATAGCCGGACAAGCGGTCGACGCGCAGATGAAAAGGCAGGCCGGGCAGCCCGATCGGCAGCACCGCCGTGGAGGGCTCGGCGAAGAGGCCGGCGAGCCCCGCCGCGCCCAACAGCAATCCGCCCAGGGCGCCAAGCGGAAACAGGCCATGCGCGACGAGCCGCGTGCGATGCAGAACCCCGAAGCCCAGCGTACCGATCACGAGCCAGGCGGCAACGACCAGCAGAACCAAATGGACGACAGGCACGGATGCCATCCGGAATGCCTCCAGTACGCTCGGGCGGACGACGTGTATGGAAAGGCCGCAGATTGAAGCCGCATTTTCGAGCGCACTATGACGCCGAAAGACACGTCGAAAGACCAATCCAGATAACAGGGTATAGTCATACCGTTATCATGTAAACCTCATGCGTGCCGAATCCGTTGCGCATGCGGCGGCTTGCCTCGATGCCGGGTCCGGCGTCGCCTGCCCTGTCCTTGACGCCGACGGGAGGCACGTGATGACCGTGTGCGCTCGCGCGGGCACCCGTGTTCCCGCAGGCCGTCACACTTGACGAAGTTGAGGCGGTTCAAGCGCTTGCAGGCTGATGTATTATAATTTCGTTATCATATCCGCCGACTCTCCTGGCAATGGAAACGAAAACCGCGCGTCTGACCATCCTGATCGATCCTGCCAAGAAAGAGGCGTTCGAAATGCTCTGTGCGGCGCAGGATCTCACGTCGTCACAAGTCGTGCGGCAACTGATCCGCGAGTATCTCGAGCGGCACGGCGTGAGCTATAAGACGAAAAGCCCCCTCGGCAAGCGAGTCAAGCCAGGCGAGCGCTAAGCCAAAACCCGAGCCCGGACAGATCGCACGCCGATTCCCCGTGCGCACGCCCTGGCGCGTGCCAGTTCAACCGTCTCGGATCGACACGGGCAAGCGCCCGCGGCAGACGGCAAAGAATCGATATCCACGCCACTGATCCGGCATTCCTTCCGCGACGAGCACTCATGCGCGTCCGGGTGTCGTCCCGCGGCAAGTCGCCCTCGCCGCGCGAACTACTTCAGCCATGCATTCGTCGACGTTCGGTACTCGCGTAGACGAATGCGCCGTCGCGCCCCCTGCTCCGCAGCGGGTATTGAGCGGGTATTGAGCGGGTATTGAGCGGGTATTGAGCGGGTATTGAGCGGGTATTGGTCTGCACACATGGCATTACAATGAAATACACATGGCATCAGGCTCTGGACTATAATGTCTCGTTCGCCGCATTTTCGCCGGAATTGCGGGCGGATCTGCGGAGGTAGTCGACATGTTCGATCTGGATGGGATGCTGCTGTTGCCCGATCGGCGAGCCGCGTCCCTGCTGGAAATCGCGGGAAGCCGGGGGCTCATCGTCGTAGGCGTCGGGCGCGGGGGTGAACGCGGGTTCCAGATGCTCCACCGCTTCCATCACGTGGGGGAACAGCTCGCGGCAGCAGGTACCCACCTGGCATTCGTTTATCCGGCGGAATCGGCCCGGCACGTCATGGATTCGATCTCGGTTTCCAGTGCGCGGTTTCGGCACCATCCTCGCTTGCTCCTCGATGCGGATAGCTGCTGCTTTCGGCACGGCGTCCCCCCGCGGCTGCTGAGCGCCGTGCACCTGAGTTGCGAAATGAAGCGACGCGCTGGCATCGATGTCGATGTTCGCGACCCGGCGTGGGAAACCGAGTTCCTGGCGTTTCTGATGGCCTGCCAAATCACCCTCTCGGACTGAACCGTACACCTGCTCCGAGGCGCTGACAGGGAACATGGCGACCATCGTCTGACGTAATGGCATTGCACGCCGATGTCGAACTACGCGTATTTTGGAGAAACAATGAACGGCAACGACACGTCAAACGCCCGAACCATTTCGGGATCGGCAATCTGCGCACTGGAACGCCTTGCGGAAGCGCGCTACGGCCGGGTTTCCGCAGCGCCGGGGTGGTCCATCACCCGCGAACTCGTCAGCGCGGGATTTGCGAGCTATGCCACAAGCGGGCGCTCGGGCATCGCTATTACCACTGCGGGGCGAACGTTCCTTAAGAGCCGGAAATAGCCGGTACCATTCGGCGGGACGTTCCGAGGAATGTCACGCATATCATGGAAAGAGACAAGCGTCTCTCACTGCCTGGATGCCGGCGTTGCTCGACGCAAGCTTCGCCGGATTACTACGAGCGGGTCCATAACTCGTTCGGCGTGGTCCCGGGGCGTGCGCGGGACAGGAGCACACGACATGCTCACGCAAGCCCGGTCGATCGAGCGCGCTGCGCGATGTGATCGATTACCTCGTCAAGGCGCGAGCGCGTAATCCAAGGGCCAACGTTTCCGCAAAAAGTCGATGATGTTCATATCGAGCCCAGGCGATCCGTAGGTCCAGAAGACCCCCACTGGATCGAGCTTGCTCAGCTTCTCGCACCGAATACCCGCATACGTGACCGGCAAACTCCGCATGCGATACCATTCGACGTCGGCTGCGGCCGCCGTGTCGTCGCAGTAGAACAACCACTCGGCCGCGAATGCGCCTTGTACGCGTTCGAGCTCATGACTTACGTCCTCCGGCACCGGCGAGTGGCGGCCCGCATCGATTTCCAACGGCGGATACGCGAGCACCCAATCGCTGCGGACGTCGTTTTCCACGCTGTGATAAAAAGCGGTCTCATGCGTGGAGTAGTAGCGATCGAGCACGAAGTACGCAGCAGTGAAATTACCGCCGGCCGGCCCTGTGTACCAGCCGTAGACGTTGTCGCCCTCGACGATGAGCGTCACGGCGCAGATGAGCCCCTGCCCATCCGGCTGGTACGCCAGAAAGCTGAAAGGTTCGATCATTCTCTTTCTCCTCGAACCCGATCGGCGTAAGCAGGCTCGGGTGATTTGCAAAGAAGTATTGATTCGCACGCGTGCTGGGAGACGTCTGCGGTTTCAGCCGCGCAGTGCCAGCGTTGGTCCACGCCGCGGCGCAGCCTGTCAAAACGGCACCGGCCGTGCGCCTCGGTATAGCGGCACCTGTCTCCCATCGAACATTTTCACGCTCAGCGTATGACAGGTAACGCCGATCGAGTTGACCTGCATCAACGGACGAATTCGACGGCACGCCTCTTCGTGCGGGCAGGCGCGCATATGCTGCCCGGCACCCGGCACCCGGCATCGAAGATGTTCCGAGCAGTTCTCGGTGGGTTTCCACTTTGGCGATCGTAGCCTCCTCCGCCGCTCTCGGCACAGCACCGCTCATGAACGTGCTCGCAGAGGGCCATTGCGGACATACGTCGCGCATCCGCGCCGCTTTCCGTCTGCTCTGCGCAAGCTATTTTCTTAGCGCTCGAACATCTGCCGCGATCTTCTCGATTTCGTTTGTCAGTATCCCCCCCCGAATAGCCGGTCGGTAAGCGATGAAGATCGTTGGAAGTGTCAATGCCAGTGGAAAAATCCCCGCCGGTGTAAGGGCCGATGACGAAGACGGCGCTGCCCGCCCTCGACATGCGAGCGAGAAACCGATTGGGCCATCTTCAATAAAGCCGTAGGGGATGCTGTGTCATGGCTCATGATTGGTGATGCCTTAGTTTCCCTGCTCTTTCAAGCCGCACTAACGAGGGCCCCCGAAAGCAAAATCATCCGAATGCTGACATCATCGACAACGGTCACGATCCTGACATTTGCTTCATTTGTTTTGTTGCTTGGAAATTCCGTCATTTCTGTTTTGTTTTCGCTGCTTGCGTTCTCAGTTTCCCAAACCATAATCGCGCCGTTACTTTCTGCGATCCCGCTCGGTCGCGACAGAGGGACTACCCGGCAAGTAAGTATATTCGCATTCGCGACTACCGTTGAAGCAGCAGGGACCGCTGCTGGCCGCGTACTGTGTGGCTTCGCGCTCGATCACATTAAAAGCGGATTTAATGTTCCAGCATCCGCTGGCGCTTTCCTCTTGCTGTTGATGCTAATGTGGATTTGCAAGGGTTTGTTTCTCTACAGGAGATATGATGAGGCAAAATGAAATGGGAACACCAATCCGGGACTACGCGATCATTCCTGATTTTACGCCGAAGCAAAAAAACTTCGCGAATGCTACGACGAAATCCACAGTACGACCTTAGCGCATCCGGTGCCGCAGAGCAGATTCTGCTGGGATTACTGGAGCATACCGGGTAATTTTCTGTACTACCGAACACATGCCTCTTCGTTTTTCGGTCCTGAATTGCATGACCCGTTTTTCCAATTTTTAAGTGAATGGGGTCTGAAAAATCTCGGCACTGCCAACATCAATACCAACTGGATTAGTTTCTATATCGATGGCTGTTATCAGCGACTACATATCAACAGAAGTCAAGGCGCATGGGCTTTCGCCTATTCGCTCTCGATGAATGACGCGAAGAAATTCATGGGTGGCGAAACGCTCTTTCTTCAACCACAATTGCTCGACTATTGGGAATCGAACATATCCGGCCCGGACATTTCGACGGGCGGAATATACGCAAAGGTCCCTCCCCTCTTCAATCAGATGGTTATATTTGACGGACGCATTCCGCATGCTGTCCAGATGGTTGAAGGAACAAGAGACCCGCTAGAGGCCCGAATTGTCATGCACGGCTGGTTTGACAGGCCGTCGCTACGGTCGGACGGCGCACTTTCTCTTTTTGAAGTAAAGCCAGTTATGGACAATTTTTGCGCGTCCGATCTTGCAGCCTATTTCGAAAATGCGAGCGGAAAGGGGATCATGACTTATCGAATTGAAATAGAATCGACGGGAACTCCGTCATCAGTCACGTGCCTGAGTGATACGCTGGTTCTATCGCGCGCCTCTGAATCGAAGCTTGGAAGCGTTGCCGCCAGACAGCGCAACGTCGCGGAAATGCTAGCGGCACTCAAATTTCCCGATGCGGATGCCGGAAGTACGATTATCTTTCCAATTGAAGCAATAGGATAATCTGCGCAGAGACTGGATACGTCCAGACGGCTTGCCTGCCGGAAAAGACGTTCTCGGGCAAGCCGTCGTGCTGCGCACCATCAATGCTTTAAAAATATACCAACCCAAGGGCGCGCTTCAATTCCGCGACCGTTGCCCCTGCAACAGTTCGCGCCTTTTCTGTTCCGGCTTTCAGGGTACGAAGTACTTCGCCCTTGTCTTTTGAATAGTGTTCCCGACGTTCG
Organism: Trinickia caryophylli; assembly: GCF_034424545.1. Lineage (NCBI taxonomy): Bacteria > Pseudomonadati > Pseudomonadota > Betaproteobacteria > Burkholderiales > Burkholderiaceae > Trinickia > Trinickia caryophylli. Next base: position 746,198 of record NZ_CP139970.1, read on the forward strand.
CGAATGGGCGTCAGCAGCTCGTGCAGGATGTTTTCGAGCCTGCCTTTGACGATGCCATCGCCCAAGCCGCCACGGCGATACGCCGCCTTCAATTCTTCGACCGCCTGCGTGTCCGGATCGAAGGCATCGAGATAAGCGAACACGACGTTGCCCTCAACCGTTCCGGGGTCGCTCACTTTCAAGTGGTTCGGGTCCGTGTACATTTTCTTCACAGCCGCCTTGATGTCCGCAGCCGACGCGCCGAGGTTGAGCGCATTGTTGAGCGACTTGCTCATTTTGGCTTTTCCGTCAATGCCAGGCAGTCTGCCCGTTTTCGGTGTGAGGGCTTCACACTCCGTCAGCACAGATCGATCCAGCAGACCGTTGATACGTCGAACCAGTTCGTTCGTTTGCTCGATCATCGGAAGCTGGTCGTCACCCACAGGTACGAGCGTTGCCTTGAATGCCGTGATGTCAGCAGCCTGACTGACCGGATATGTCAGGAATCCTGCGGGAATATCACGCTCGAATCCACGCAGGCGAATTTCTTCCTTGATCGTGGGATTGCGCTCCAGCCGCGAAACCGTCACGAAATTCAGAAACAGGTTGGCGATTTCCGTCAATTCCGGGACTTGCGACTGAACGAAAATCGTGCTTTTTTCTGGATCAATTCCCACAGCCAGATAATCAAGCGCAACCTCAATGACGTTATCCGTCACCCGTTTAAAGCGCTCCGCGTTGTCGGTTAGCGCTTGCAGATCGGCCAGCAGAATAAACTGAGTGTTGGATTCCTGTAGTGCGATTCGCGTTTTGAGCGAGCCGGCATAGTGACCTAGATGCAGCGGCCCGGTAGTCCGATCACCCGTAAGGATGACCTTGCCTTCGTGTGTTCCCTTCATGTTGTGACTTGCCCTTGTGCGTGATCGTGACCCTGTACAGCCTCTCGGCTGAACTCTCATCCTACAGCTTCAAAAGCTGGCTGTGTGCATCGCTCAAAATGCAAAAACCGGCGCTAAGGCCGGTTCTGTCGTCACGTGCTTGGCGCGATGGACGTTAGGTGTGTTTCAGTTCAATCTGAATCAGCCCCTCTCGGCCGTCCGGCTTCGTATACCGGAACTGCCAATATTTCAGCCCATTTGGTTTGACCTGAAAGTGAAGGCCCCCGCCATCGTTGAGCCGATAAACGGTCGTCCGGGCTTTGGCCGAACGGCACTGAAGATCGCGAAGAAGACTCTCTGGCATTGACGAAATACCGCCGCAAAAAGTACCCGCCATTTTGGGCGATTTCGTGGGTTTTGGCGAGACCTGATGGGACTTCGTATGCGCCGCAAAGCCTGTACAGTACTGGCTTTGCGGGATTTTTAGGTGCTGCGTGGGAGGCTATTCTGGCGGAGAGAGGGGGATTCGAACCCCCGATAGGCTGTTAACCTATACACGCTTTCCAGGCGTGCGACTTAAACCGCTCATCCATCTCTCCGAGAGCCGCAGATTATAGCAGAGTTCGTGCGCGCGTCGAGCCCCGCCCCAACAGCGCCGCTCCGACGGCCGGGCCCTGCCCTTCAAGGATGCCGAATATAGTCGACGAGCGCGCGCGTATAGGCGTCGGGCTTACGATCGAACAAGCTGACGACGATGCTGGCGACGAACCCCGCAGGCACACCGAACACGCCGGAACTGATGGGCTCGATCCCGAACCACCGCGGCCCCGCCACGCCGGTCAGCTGCGCGAAATACGGATGGGTCGAGACGATGTAGTAGACACACACGCCGAGGCCCGCCAGCATCCCTGCAACCGCCCCGCGCTTGGTCACCCGCTTCCAGAAAACGCCGAGCACGAGCACCGGAAAAAGACTCGACGCCGCGAGCGAAAACGCCGCGCCCACGAGGAACAGAATATTCCCGGTATTCAACGAAGCCACATAGGAAGCGAACAGCGCCACCCCGAGCAGAAGAATCTTCGAAAGCGTCACGCGCCGCTGAATCGTCGCGTTCGGGTCCATCATGTGGTAGTAGAAATCGTGCGACAGCGCATTGGCGATCGTCAGCAACAACCCGTCCGCCGTCGACAACGCCGCGGCCAACGCACCTGCCGCCACGAGCCCCGACACGACGTAAGGCAACCCCGCAATCTCCGGCCCGGCCAGCACGACCATATCGGGCTGCATCTGGATCTCGGACCAGCGCACGATGCCGTCACCGTTCGTATCCATGATCTGGATCATGGCGGGCGCAAGCCGCTGCCACTGAACGAACCAGTTCGGCAAGTCGGCAAACGAGCGCCCCACCAGATGCGTCATCACCTCGTATTTGATCAATACGGCGAGCACCGGCACGCTCAAGTAGAAGAGCGCGATGAAGAACAGCGTCCAGCCGACTGACCGGCGCGCCGACGCCACGGAGGTCGTCGTGTTGTAACGCACCAGAATGTGCGGCAAGCTCGCCGTACCCAACGAAAGACAGAGCAGCAACGACAGGAAATTGCGCTCATGCACGCGCCGCGCTTCCTCGCTCGTCGCGGAAAACGGCTCCTGCATCGGAACAGGGTCCATCGCGCGCTCGAGCATGTCGTTGCGCGCCTGTGCCCAGCGCACGCGCGCCGCCGCCGCATCGCGAGGAAACGCGTCGAGTGCCGCTTCACGTTCATGAATCTCGCGCAGCGGTCCGTTGTGCCTTCGCATCTGCTCGAGTTCCCGCGTGAGCCGCGCTTTCTCCTCCAGATACGACTGCGGAAGCAGCGCAATCTGTTCATCGATTTGCGCGGCCTGCTCCCGGTACCAGCTGCGCACGCTGCGCTCTTCGCGCGCATCGCGCGCCTGCCGCTCGAGCGATTCCATTCGCGCCATCAACCGGCCGTACGTCACCTGCGGCACGGGCCCGAGTCCGTTCTTGTACGCAATCAGCGAAATTGGAATCAACAGCGCGCTGATGAGAATGACGTATTGGGCGACCTGCGTCCACGTGACCGCGCGCATGCCGCCGAGGAACGAACAAACGAGGATGCCAGCCAGCCCGCAGGCAATGCCGATCGCAAAGTCCACACCGAGAAAGCGCGTGGCAATGAGCCCTACGCCCTGAATCTGCGCAACGAGATAGACGAACGAGCAGAGTATCGCGGCTACCGCGGCAATGCCGCGCACCGTGTTGCTCGAAAACCGTGTGCCGAGAAAATCAGGAATGGTGTAGCGCGCGAGCTTGCGCACATAGGGCGCCAGCAAAAAAGCGACGAGGCAGAACCCCCCGGTCCAGCCCATCAGATAGGCGAGGCTGTTATAGCCGGTGGCATAGAGCGAGCCGGCAAGGCCGATGAACGATGCAGCGGAGAGCCAGTCCGCTGCCGTTGCCATGCCGTTGAATATCGCCGGTACGCGCCTGCCGGCCACGTAGTACTCGACCACGTCGGACGTGCGCGACAACAGACCGATCACCGCGTAAACCGCGATCGGTATGAATAGAAATACGTAGCCGACCCACGCGCCAGCGCCCGTCGCACGCTCGATGCGCCACATCGAATAGACGAAGAGCAGAAAGCCGAACGTGTAGACCGCGTAAGCCCGCGCGAGGCGATTCACGAGTCTCATGGCGTCGCCGCGCGCGCCGTCTCAGCCGCCTGCTGCGCCGCGGCTCGCCGCAGCTTGCGGTCCGCGATTGCCATCAATCCGATATACACGGCAATGAGCGCGAGATAAACGAGCACCGCCCCTTGTGCCCCGAGGTAAAACGGCAAACTGAAACCGGCGAAAGCAAAAGCCGAAAGCTCGCGCGCAAACAATGGAACGACGAACGACACGCAAAAGCCGATCGTCATCAGCACCGCAATAAGCCCCACATTGAAATGCCAGTAGCGGCGATGCGCGCGCACCATCTCGTCCGAGAGCGTTAATGGCTCGGGCATCGAAAGCGGTGTGGATTGGGCGGGGCGTCGCATGACCATGCGCCTATGTATCAAAAAGGCGGCGCGCCGGCAATCGGGATTGCCGCGCAGCACCACGAGTATCGACGTACCGCCATCGAGCGCAGGCTGCCGTTTCCGCTCGCGCGGAACATGACGCATCAGCGGCTCTTATACCGCCGCAAACCCGCGAGAGCCGCGACCGTTTCACGCTATTCAATTCCGGCAACATTCTGTAGCATCTCGATCCCATTACATTACACTTACACAACCACGCTCATGGCCGGCCGATTCCGCAAACTGACTGCCTGGATGGGCATGCTTGCGGTCTGGTTGGCAACCGTCGCGCCGCTCGTGTCGCAGGTACGCGCACAGCCAGCCGGCGCCGGCGCAATGGTCCACGGCAGCGGGCCCCCTGGTGGCGCAGGCGCGGTATGCGGCGCATCGCCCCGTGCCCCGCGCGACGGCGCAAGTCATGCGCTGCATCTCGACGTCTGCGGATACTGCTCGTTCTTCACGCATAGTCCGGCAACCAGCTGCGCCGCTCCAACATTCGTATTCGCACACGCGGCGGCTATCCTGCCGGCCGCTCTCCCGCACCCTCTTGCTCTGTCACTCGAGCGCTACCCGCACGCCTATCCGCGCGCGCCGCCGAAAGACGCCTGAACGCACAAGTTCGTTCCCGCATTCACGCATTCCCGTTCATGCAGCCCCAGCATCCATTCGATCCTCGGATCGCGCGGAGGGGCACCTTTCGACTCGAGATTCATGACATTCCAAACCCTTCGTCCCGCGCACACCGCGCGTGAAGCGCGTGCACGCCGTCGGCGGCGCGCGATCGGCCTGACCGTTCCCGCACTCGCGATGAGCGCCTTTCATCTTGCTCCGGCCGTTGCACAGTCGAGCGAGCCCGGGCACCGGCACGATACGGCAGCAACGAGCACAGCACCAACCGGAACAACGGCCGACACGACGACCACCGGCTCTCCGGACGCGCCCACCTTGCCGACGATCGAAGTCGTCGCAGCGCCCGAAGCCACGCCGCTCGTCGTCGTGACCGATCCGAAAACGCCGCGTCAACCGCTGCCCGCAAGCGATGGTGCCGATTATCTGAAGACGATTCCTGGTTTCGCATCGATCCGCAGCGGCGGCACGAACGGCGATGCGGTATTTCGCGGCATGTTCGGTTCGCGCCTGAACATTCTTGCCAACGGTATGCCGACGCTCGGCGCGTGCCCGGGCCGGATGGATGCGCCAACGTCCTACATCGCCCCCGAGAGCTACGACAAGGTCACGGTCGTGAAAGGACCGCAAACCGTCTTGTATGGTCCAGGGGCCTCCGCCGGCACGGTATTGTTCGAGCGCGTGACGCCCCGCTTCAAGACGCCAGGCATGCGCTTCGAGGGCAGCCTCGTCGGCGGATCGTTCGGGCGCAATGATCAGAACGTCGATCTGACAGCCGGTACACCGGACTTCTACGGCCGAGTGACCGCGAATCATGCGCACTCGCAGGATTATGAGGACGGCAATGGCCGCACGGTGCCGTCGCAGTGGGACAAGTGGAACGCGGACGCGACGCTCGGGTGGACGCCCGACGACAACACGCGGCTCGAGTTGACGGCGGGCACGGGCGACGGCTACGCGCGCTATGCGGGACGCTCGATGGACGGTGCGCATTTCCGGCGCGAGACGTTCGGCCTCAAGTTCGAGAAAAAGCACATCGGCGAAGTCCTCGATCGGATCGAGGCGCAAGTGTTCTATAACGAAGCCGACCATGTGATGGACAACTACACGCTGCGCATGCCCGATCCGACGAGCAGCATGCCGATGCGCATGGCCTCGGAGGTGCGTCGCCGCACGCTCGGCGCGCGGGTTGCAGCGACGTTTCGCTTTGCCGATGCGTTCAAGCTCGTAACGGGTGTCGATGCGCAGTCGAATCGTCTCGATTCGCGCGCGGCAATGGGGATGCAGAACTATGGCGACAAGCCGTGGAATCCGCGAGCGAACATGTGGAATGCGGGCGTGTTCGGCGAACTGACCTGGTACGCGAGCGAAGCTTCACGCGTGATCGGCGGCGCTCGGATCGATCAGGCGAGCGCGCGCGACAAGCGCGCCACCGCGGGCAGCACGAGCAATCCCACGTTCGACGATTCGCGCTCGCGTACGCTGCCAAGCGGCTTCGTGCGCTACGAGCGCGATCTCGCCTCGCTGCCGCTCACGTGGTACGCCGGTATCGGTCACACCGAACGTTTTCCAGATTATTGGGAGCTGTTCTCGCCCACCAGCGGGCCGGCCGGCTCGGTCAACGCCTTCTCGGCACTCAAGCCGGAGAAAACGACGCAATTGGACATCGGCACCCAATACAAGAGCGAGAAGCTCGATGCCTGGGTGTCCGCTTACGCCGGCTACGTGCAGGACTTCATTCTGTTCGATTACGCTACAGGGCCGATGGGGCGGACGACCCAGGCCACCAACGTCAATGCGCAGATCATGGGCGGCGAGCTTGGTACATCGTGGCGCCCATTCTCGCCGTGGCGCATCGAGACCTCGCTCGCTTATGCCTGGGGACGCAACGTGCAAAGCGGCGCCCCGCTGCCGCAAATCCCACCGCTCGAAGCACGCTTCGGCGTGGAGTACACGCGCGGGCCGTGGTCGGCGGGCGGGCTATGGCGCGTCGTTGCACCCCAGCATCGTTATGCATTGAACGAGGGTAACGTCGTCGGCAAGGACTTCGGGCCCAGCGCCGGTTTCGGGGTGCTGTCGCTGCACACGCAGTACAAAGTCAGCAAGACCGTGGAGATCTCCGTGGGCATCGACAACGTGCTCGACAAGGCTTATTCGGAGCACCTGAATCTCGCGGGCAACGCCGGCTTCGGCTACGCGGCCAGCGTGCCGGTTACTGAGCCCGGCCGCACAGCGTGGATTCGCCTGAGCACCAAGCTCTAGGCTCTCGCGGGTCCGCTTCGTTAATCTGCTTCGTTAATCTGCTTCGTCAGCCCGCATCGCAATCCGATTCTGCGATGCGGGCCGTCGATCGCGCCGTCGACCCGTTCGGCGGTGGGCGCCCCGCGACACTTCGACGCGGCGGCAGACGTCGCTCGGTCTGCGTAGAGCACAAGCGCAGCCCCCCGGCGAGGCGGCCCCTCAGCGCGCCTCGGCGAGTTGCTCGAGGATGGCGGGGTTTTCGAGCGTGGAGACATCCTGCGTGATCGCCTCGCCCTTGGCCAGCGAGCGCAGCAGCCGCCGCATGATCTTGCCCGAGCGCGTTTTCGGCAGGTTCTCCCCGAAGCGGATGTCCTTCGGCTTGGCGATCGGCCCGATCTCCTTGCCCACCCACGCACGCAGTTCGTTGGCCAGCTTCGCCGCCTCCTCGCCCTGCGGCCGCGCGCGCTTGAGCACCACGAACGCCACCACCGCCTCGCCCGTCGTATCGTCCGGCCGGCCCACCACCGCCGCCTCCGCCACCAGCGGATTGGACACCAGCGCCGATTCGATCTCCATCGTCCCCAGCCGGTGGCCCGACACGTTCAGCACGTCGTCGATGCGGCCCATGATCGTGAAGTAACCCGTCTGCTTGTCACGCACCGACCCGTCGCCCGCCAGATACAGCCGCCCGCCCAATTCCTCCGGGAAGTAGCTCTTCCTGTAGCGCTCCGCATCGCCCCAGATCGTGCGGATCATCGCCGGCCACGGCCGCTTGACCACCAGAATCCCGCCCTGTCCGTTCGGCACGTCCTGCCCCGTCTCGTCCACGATCGCCGCCATGATCCCCGGCAGCGGCAGCGTACACGAGCCCGGCACCAGCGGCGTCGCCCCCGGCAGCGGCGTGATCATGTGCCCGCCCGTCTCCGTCTGCCACCACGTGTCCACGATCGGGCAGCGCGAGCCCCCCACGTTCTCGTGGTACCACACCCACGCCTCCGGGTTGATCGGCTCGCCCACCGTGCCGATCACCCGCAGCGTCGACAGATCGTAACGCTTCGGATGCACCTTCTCGTCCGCATCGGCCAGCTTGATCAGCGAGCGGATCGCCGTGGGCGCCGTATAGAAGATGCTCACCTTGTGACGCTCGATCATCTGCCAGAACCGCCCGCCGTCCGGATAGGTCGGCACCCCTTCGAACATCACCTGCGTCGCGCCGCACGCGAGCGGCCCGTACGCGATATAGCTGTGCCCCGTCACCCAGCCGATGTCGGCCGTGCACCAGAACACATCCGACGGCTTCAGATCGAACGTCCACTTCATCGTCTGCGCCGCCCACAGCAGGTAGCCCCCCGTGCTGTGCTGCACGCCCTTGGGCTTGCCCGTCGAGCCCGACGTATACAGCACGAACAGCGGATGCTCCGCGCCCACCCACTCCGGCTCGCACGTCTCGGCCTCGCCCTGCGTGATCTCGTGCAGCCACACGTCCCGCCCCGCCTGCCACTGCACCGCCCCGCCCGTGCGCCGGTACACCACCACGCTCTTGACCGCCTCGCAGCCGCCCATGGCCAGCGCCTCGTCCGCGATGCTCTTGAGCGGCAGCGCCTTGCCTCCGCGCATCTGCTCGTCGGCCGTGATCAGCGCCACCGCCCCCACATCCACCAGCCGCTCGTTGAGCGACTTCGACGAGAACCCGCCGAACACCACCGAATGCGTCGCCCCGATGCGCGCGCACGCCTGCATCGCCACCACGCCCTCGATCGACATCGGCATGTAAATCACCACCCGATCGCCCTTGCCGATCCCGCGTGCCTTCAACGCGTTGGCCAGCCGGCACACGCGCCCCAGCAACTGCGCGTAGCTCACCTGCGTGAGCGTGCCGTCGTCCGCCTCGAACACGATCGCCGTCTTCTCGCCCAGCCCGCTTTCGACCTGACGGTCCAGGCAGTTGTACGACGCGTTCAGCTCGCCGTCTTCGAACCACGTGTAAAACGGCGCACGCGTCTCGTCGAGCACCTTCGTGAACGGCTTGTTCCACGCCAGCGTCTCGCGCGCAAGCTTCGCCCAGAACCCCTCGTAGTCCTGCTCCGCTTCGGCCATCAACGCCTGATAGGCGGCCATGCCCGAAATCGTCGCCTGCGCCGCGAACTCCGCGGGCGGCGCAAAGACGCGTTTTTCCTGAAGGACTGATTCGATCGCAGACATCGACAACTCCCATATCGAGAAAATGGAACGCGCATCCAGCGCTGTATCGCCGGCAGCCCAGGAGCGCCGCCGCTGCGTGCCGGGCACGAGGCAACGATTGCTCCGCTCGCGCCCGCGATGCGGCACCGCAGCATGCCGCCGCGGCTTCGACGCGCAAAAGCGGTATCGCGTATCAGAATATTCCTTGCGCCCTAATTGCCGCAACTGACGGCTTCCCGACGTCTCGCGCGCCGCTTGCCGCGCCATACCGGTTCGACCTGACCGCCCGCCTTGACGCAAGGCCGGCGCCGACGGCACCCAAAACCGCCGAAAGCCATGCCAGCTTTACGCACGGCCGCGCCCGCGCCTAAAATGCCCGCTTAACGTTCGCCGCCCGGAAGACAGTTTGAATCGATACGCCTGGTTTCTCATTGCCGCCATGTTGCTCGTCGGCAGCAACGTCGGCATCGGCAAGTCGATCGTTTCGTTCGTTCCCGTCGAACTCTTCGCCACACTGCGCTTCGTCATCGCGCTGGCCGTACTGTGGCCGCTGCTGCGCCCGAGCAAGATGCGCCGGGTCACGCGCGGCGAATGGACGAATCTCTTTCTTCAGGGGCTCTTCGGCACGTTCGGCTTCACGCTGCTCATGCTCAACGGCGTGGCGCGCACGAGCGCCGTCGCCGCAGGCGTCATTACGAGCACGATTCCCGCCGTCGTCGCCCTTTTTGCGTGGCTGTTCCTTGGCGAGCGGCCCGGGCTGCGAGCTCTCGCGTCGATCGTGCTCGCGATGGCGGGCATCGTCGTCGTGAACCTGTCGCAAGCGTCGAGCGCGACATCGGCCGCGCCCACCACGAGTTCGCTCGCCGGCAATCTGATGGTGCTCGGCGCAGTGTGCTGCGAATCGCTCTACGTGATCCTTTCGCGGCGCCTGACGCAAACGCTCGCTCCCATCGACATTTGCGCCTATACGCACCTGATCGGACTCGTACTGATGCTGCCTCTGGGCGCCGGCGCACTCGCACGATTCCACTATGCCACCGTACCGACCGACGTCTGGGCGCTGCTCGTCTGGTACGCGCTGTCGGCAAGCATCTTCTCTTTTTGGCTCTGGATGAAGGGCATCCGGCACGTGCACGGCAGCCTCGCCGGCGTATTCAGCGCCGTGCTGCCCATCGCCGCAGCCGGGTACGGCATCCTGTTCCTCGACGAACGCCCCACGCTCGCGCACGGCATTGCGCTCGCCTGCGTCGTGGCGGGCATCGCACTCGCCAGCCTCGACGGCAAGCGGGTGCCGCCCGTCACCTCCTGACGCCGCCGGCCCGTGCGTGGCGCAGGCACCCGGGCCGCCCGGGACGGGGCCTTTCGCGGCGCGCTACAATAGCGCGCTTTATCCGCGTTTTTCGGCGCCGCGATCGAACCGTCGCCGCTTCAGTCCCCACAAGCATCCAAGCCATGACAGTCATCAAACAGGAAGACCTGATCCAGAGCATCGCGGACGCGCTGCAATACATCAGCTACTATCACCCGCTCGACTACATTCAGGCACTCGGTCGCGCGTACGAACTCGAAGCGAGCCCGGCGGCGAAAGACGCCATCGCCCAGATTCTGACCAACAGCCGCATGTGCGCCGAGGGTCACCGGCCGATCTGCCAGGATACCGGCATCGTGACGGTCTTCGTCAAGGTCGGCATGGACGTGCGCTGGGGCAGCGCAAGCGGCGCGGCCACGATGAGCGTGACCGACATGATCAACGAGGGCGTGCGCCGCGGTTATCTGAACCCCGACAACGTGCTGCGCGCATCGATCGTCAATCCGCCCGAAGGCGCCCGCAAGAACACGAAGGACAACACGCCGGCGGTGATCCACTATGAGATCGTGCCGGGCGACAAAATCGACGTACAGGTAGCCGCGAAGGGCGGCGGCTCCGAGAACAAATCGAAGTTCGCGATGCTGAACCCGTCCGATTCGATCGTCGACTGGGTACTCAAGACGGTCCCGACGATGGGCGCGGGCTGGTGCCCGCCGGGCATGCTCGGCATCGGTATCGGCGGAACGGCGGAAAAAGCGATGGTGATGGCGAAGGAATCGCTGATGGATCCGATCGACATCCAGGAAATCATCGCCCGCGGCCCGCGCGACTGGATCGAGGAGCTGCGCGTCGAACTGCACGAAAAGGTCAATGCGCTCGGTATCGGCGCACAGGGGCTCGGCGGCCTTGCGACCGTGCTCGACGTGAAGATCATGGCCGCGCCCACGCACGCGGCGTCCAAGCCCATCGCGATCATCCCGAACTGCGCGGCCACGCGCCACGCCCACTTCACGCTCGACGGCTCCGGCGCGGCGAAGCTCGAAGCGCCGCCGCTCGACGCCTGGCCCAAGGTTCAGTGGGTCGCGAATACCGAGACGAGCAAACGCGTCGATCTCGATACGCTCACGGCGGAAGAAGTGGCCAGTTGGAAGCCCGGCCAGACGCTGCTGCTCTCGGGCAAGATGCTCACGGGCCGCGACGCCGCGCACAAGCGCATCGCCGACATGCTGGCCAAGGGCGAGAAGCTGCCCGTCGACTTCAAGAACCGCGCGATCTACTACGTCGGCCCGGTGGATCCGGTGCGCGACGAGGTAGTCGGCCCGGCGGGCCCGACCACGGCCACCCGCATGGACAAATTCACCGAAATGATGCTCGCGCAAACGGGGCTCATTACGATGATCGGCAAATCGGAGCGCGGCCCGGTGGCCATCGAGGCCATCAAGAAGCACAAGGCCGCCTACCTGATGGCCGTGGGCGGCGCGGCGTATCTCGTCTCGAAAGCGATTCGCAGCTCGAAGGTATTGGCCTTCGAAGACCTCGGCATGGAAGCGATCTACGAGTTCGAAGTGAAGGACATGCCGGTGACCGTGGCCGTCGATTCGTCCGGTACTTCGGTGCACGAGACCGGGCCGAAGGAATGGCGCGCAAAAATCGGCAAGCTGCCGGTCGTGCCGGCGTGACCGGCACGGTTTGATTGCCCTTTACGTCCATGCCGCACATGCGAGCCGGGCTTTCGAGCCCGGCTTTTTTCTGCTGCAAATGAGAAGCAAATACGAAAACGGCCAGTTGACCCCTGGCCGTTAGGCAACCTTGGCTTTTGCGGTGTCAGCGTTTATCGTTGGCATCAATGCCCCACAACGAAGGAAAGACTATGCAAGGCGATCCCAAAGTCATCGAATACCTGAACGCGCAACTCAAGAACGAACTGACAGCGATCAATCAGTACTTCCTGCATGCGCGCATGTACAAGCACTGGGGCCTCGAGAAACTGGGCAAGCACGAATACGACGAATCGATCGGCGAGATGAAGCATGCCGACATGCTGATCGAGCGCGTCTTCATGCTCGACGGCCTGCCGAATCTGCAGGATCTGCACAAGCTCCTGATCGGCGAGGAAACGCGCGAGATTCTCGAATGCGACCTCAAGCTCGAGCAGATCTCGCAAGCCACCTGCAAGGAAGCGATCGCCTACTGCGAATCGGTACGCGATTTCGTCTCGCGCGGCATTTTCGAGACGATTCTCGACGACACCGAAGAACACATCGACTGGCTCGAAACACAGCTCGATCTCATCGACAAAGTGGGCATCCAGAACTATCAACAATCGGCGATGGGCTCGACGGAGTCCTGAGTCCCGGCCGGCCACGCGCTCGCCCGGCGATTGCGCTATATTCGCGATCCATGACGCCCCTCTTGCACGACACATCCACGAATCAGCCGGCCGACGCTTGCGCCTCCGCCCCGGTCGGAATCTTCGACTCGGGCCTGGGTGGCCTGTCCGTGCTGCGGGCCGTTCGCGCCGAGTTGCCCAACGAGTCCGTACTCTACGTGGCCGATTCGCGCTACGCGCCATACGGGCAGCGCAGTAACGCCTATATCGTCGAGCGCACGCTCGCCATTGGCGAGTGGCTCGTGTCCCAGAGCGCGAAAGCACTCGTCATCGCGTGCAATACCGCGACGGCGGAAGCCATTGCCGTGGTCCGCGAGCAGCTTCCCATCCCCGTAATTGGCGTGGAACCCGGCGTCAAGCCCGCGGCGGCGCAGTCGAAAACGCGCGTAGCCGGGGTGCTGGCCACGCAGGTCACGCTCAATAGCGAGCGATTTCGCAAGCTTGCGCAACAGCATGCAGCCGATTGCCGCTTCATCTGCCAGCCAGGCCACGGACTCGTGGAGGCAGTGGAACGCTGCGACACCGATTCGCCCGAACTGCGGGCGCTTTTGGCCAGCTACATCGAGCCGATGCTTGCGTCCGGCGCCGACACCCTCGTGCTCGGCTGCACCCATTTCCCCTTTCTGGACAAGACCATCCGTGAAATCGCCGGCAGCCGGCTCGCGCTGATCGACACGAGCGTTGCGATCGCGCGCCAGCTCGCGCGCGTACTCGATGCCAGAAAACTCCGCGCAACGCCGGGCGTCGGCACGCCGAGCCTGCGCCTGTGCTCCACGAGCGACGGTGCCCACTTGCGGCAACTGGCCGGCGCGCTGCTCGGGCTCGTCGACGTCCCGGTCGAACAGGTCGTCATTCCGGCGCGCACCACCCATCGCCCGCCCGAAGCGGCCTGACACCCCGCGAGGCCAAGGCCAAACACGCGGCGTGGCGTCCGGCGCGCCCGCTTGTTCTCCCCAATTCGACGCGCGCCCTGCCTCGCTCGCTGGCGACAGCAAAAAGGGTTGGATGCGTCGATCTGTCGTGCCTCGATGTTACAAAAAAGCCGACGCAGCGCTTGCCAAGCGAGCCCATCGAAATGATAATAGTTCGCATTAACGTTCGCTATCGCATTAGCCATGATCGTCTGCGTATGCAAATCGGTTTCCGACCGGAAGATCCGCGCCTCCATTGCGGAGGGCATCGATTCGTTCGACGAGCTTCAATTCGAACTCGGCGTGGGCACGTGCTGTGGCAAGTGCGTGGAGTCGGTGCGCGACGTCATGGCGCAGTGTGGCGTTTGCGAATCGCGCTGCGGTGTGAAACACTCGCCTGCGCACCCCGTGGAAGTGACGTTTTACGAGCGTAAGGCCGCGTGAGCCGGAAGGCTCTGCGCCGTTCAGCCTCTTTTTCGTCGGCACGCCAGTACTGCAAGCCGCCAGCAGCCGCTCGTTTTCCTCGGAGGAGCCGAGATGGAATTGCTCATTGGTTTCGTGACGACGCTTTGTATCTCCTTACTGATCTTCCGCCGATGATGTGCCCAGGCTTTACCCGCACGGCCGGTCGCGGCGGTGCCCCGTTGCGCTAGCATGCAGACTTCGTTCAATTTCCCGGCCGGTCTGGAACCGGTTACGCCGTCGCCGAGGCGCGTGCGCGTCGCCTCTACGGTTGGCGTCGTCGCATTGATCCATGCCGTGCTGATCGCTGCCGTCCTGCGCGCCACGGAAAAGCCCGCCCGGCCGCCTGCGCTCGAGTCCGTTGTCATGACGGCTCAGCTCCTGAGCCCGGCACCCGCGCCCGCCGCACCTGCCGCGGTGCAATCGACTCCCACACCGCCCGAGCCGCGCCCCGTCGTCAAGAAAAAGGTCGAGCCGCGTCCCGCACGCGTGGCGCCCGCGCCAATGCGCACGCCCGCCCCGAATGCGCCTGCGGCGCCGCCGGCTCCGGCACCCGAGCCCGCGCAAAGTACGCCCGCCCCTGCGGCGCCGAGCGATGCCGCCAACCATGCGGCACAACAGCAGGCCGCGGCCCCCGCCGTAGGCCGCGAAACGCTGGCCATCAGCGCACCCAAAAACGTCTCGCATCTGGACTGCCGCATCGTCAAACCCGACTACCCAGCCCTCTCGCGTCGGCGCGGGGAGACCGGAACGGCCGAGGTGCGCTTCGTCGTGGGGCTCACCGGCGCGATCGAAAGCATCACACTGGCGAAGAGCAGCGGCTATCCGCGCCTCGACGACGCTGCAATGGCAGCGATGCGCTCGAGTTCATGTCGTCCGTACCTGGAAAACGGCTCGCCCGTGCGGGCGGCCTATACGCAACCCTTTGCGTTCGCATTCGACGACTGACCGTCAGCCGATATCAGACAGTTAAGCAAAAAGAGGAAAACCATGCAGAGCTATGGAGTAGCCCACGTCTGGGCGCAGGGCGATTTCGTGACACGGGCGATCGCGATCGCGCTGCTGGCAATGTCGCTGCTATCGTGGAGCGTCATGATCGTCAAAGGGTGGAATGTCATTCGACTGCGGCGTCTCACGAAAAACGCCGAGCGCGACTTCTGGCATTCGGACGATCTCGCAAGCGGCATCGAGAAGCTCAGCGAATCGGCAAACAGCCGCACCGACAATCCGTTTCTCGCGCTTGCCCTCTCCGGTCAACAGGCCGCCGAACACCACAAGCGTACGCGTCCTCATCTGCACGATCAGCTCGACGTATCGGAATGGATCTCGGGCTGCCTGAAAGACACGATGGACAACCGTGTGGCCCAGTTGCAAAGCGGGCTCAGCGTGCTCGCGTCGATCGGCTCGACGGCGCCGTTCGTCGGGCTGTTCGGCACGGTATGGGGCATTCATCATGCGCTGCTGTCGATCGGCGCAAACGGAGCGACCTCGATCGACCAGATCGCCGGGCCCATCGGCGAGGCACTCGTCATGACCGCATTCGGCCTCGTGGTGGCGATCCCCGCCGTACTCGGCTACAACGCCCTCACCCGTTCGAACAAGGCGCTCGTCGGCAGCCTGCGCCGCTTCGCGCACGGTCTGCACGCCTACTTCGTCACCGGCACGCGCCTTGGCTCGGCGGCGAACCCGGGCTTGCGGCTCGCCGCAGCCGCGCAGTAACGGAGCGAATTCACGATGGCTATGCAAGCGTTCGAGGACGACGACGACACATTGATGAACGAAATCAACATGACGCCGCTCGTCGACGTCATGTTGGTTCTGCTGATCGTATTCATCGTCGCGGTACCCGCGATTCAGCGCGCGATCAAAATCGATCTCCCTCAAACGGGCGGCGACAGGCAATCGCAAACGCCGGCTCACGTCAACGTTGCGGTGCGCGCCGACGGCTCGCTCTTCTGGAACAGCGAACCCGTCTCGGAACAAACGCTCTATGCGCGTCTGCGGCAGACCGCGCACGACAATCCGCAGACCGAGTTGCACCTCGAGGCGGATCGCAAGGTCCCGTACGAGCGGGTAGCCGACGTCATGGCGGCCGCGCAGTCGGGAGGCATGGCGAAGATCGGCTTCATCACCGAGCCCAAGCCAGAGGCGCAAACGAAGTAAGCACGAAGCACGCGCAAACGTGCCCGACCGCCGCGCAAAATAAAAGGCCCTCATCGCCGGACGAGGGCCTTTTTTCATGCGCACGCGGCGCCTTCGGGCGGCGGACTCGCTCGCCATCGGGGTAGCGGGAGACCGCGATACCGGCGGCCGTGTTCTCCACGGACCGCACCATCACGCCCTATCCGGCTTGCTATGAGAGCAGCCGCCTGAGTCCGAGACGGACACCTCCGTCACGGAAGGGATTTCACTATAGGCTTCGTCGGCGAGCCGTTCAAGCGAACGGCCATAGAAACTACTGATCGTCGACGACGCTTAAATGACGAAAGCGAACACCGCGGTCAGGCGCTGCGCTCAGGCGTCGTGGCCGACGGGTTCGGCGCTTTCCGAACTCGCGGCCGGCACCGCTTGCACGCGCTGTTGCAAAGCGACCACCTGTTGGTGGGTCGGGCACTCGATTGAAGTCTGGCCGCCACCATCGAGCACTTCCACCAGATAGTCGACGAATGCGCGGACAGCCGGCGCTAGTCCTTGACGCGAAACGAACACGGCAAAGAGCTGCGGCGCCGGCAGGGTCCAACCCGGCATGACCGGCGAGAGCTGCCCGGCCCGCATCGCCGCGCCGTACATCATGACGGGCAGCGCGGCAATGCCGACGCCCGCCATGACGGCCTCGCGTATCGTCCCGAGATCGGCTGTCACGACGCGCGGCTCGTGTTCGTGGAGGTAGCGTTGCCCATCCGGCGCGATGAGATGAAAAACATGCCGGCCGTCGCCGCTTGGCGTATCGAGTGTCTGAAAGCGCGCGAGATCCGCCGGGACCAGCGGAGGCGCATGCTGGCTCAGCAGATTCGGCGCGCCGACAAGCATCTGCTCCGTCCGCCACAGCGGACGGGCGACGACGTTGGCGCTGTCGGGCGGCTCGGAGCGCACGCGCAACGCCACGTCGATCGAATCCTCATAGAGGTCGATGACGCGATTCGTGACCCGTACGGATACACGCACCTCGGGATAGCGCAGCAGAAATTCCGGCAGCACGTTCGAGAGCATCGTCTGGGACACCGTAACAGGCACACTCACGCGCACCGTGCCGCGGGGCGCCGCGCGCAACTCCTGTACGGCATTCATTGCGGCCTGCGCTTCGGAAAGCATCGCCTGGCAGTGCGTATAAAAGCGCTGCCCAGCCTCGGTGAGCGCGAGCTTGCGCGTCGAGCGTTGCAAAAGCCGTACGCCGAGCGAAGTTTCGAGCTCGGCGACGCGCCGCGACAGGCGCGACTTCGAAATGCCGAGCACACGTTCAGCGGCCGAAAACCCGCCGTGTTCGACCACTTGGGCGAAGTACATGAGGTCGTTGAGGTTGTGGGCATCGAGCATGTCGTCGTTCCATCAATAGGACAATCCATTGCCGCGGCGCGGGCTAAACGGTTGAAGACCGGTCCATATAATAGCCTTCAAGTCAAACAGGCGACGCGCACTTGCGCAGTCGGAAATTGCCATGCCCACGATCCGCAGCATCAAGTACACGATCCCCGCCACGCGCGCAACCGAAGGCGGCGGCTTCGTCGTGCATCGCCCGTTCCCTACCCGCGCGCTGATGGACTTCGACCCGTTTTTGCTGCTCGATGAAATGGGCCCCGTCGATTACGCGCCCGGCGAGGCCAAGGGTGCGCCCGACCATCCGCATCGCGGCTTCGAAACGGTGACCTACGTGCTCGAAGGGTGCTTTCGTCACAAGGATTCCGCCGGTCACGCCGGCGTGCTGCGTCCGGGCGACGTACAGTGGATGACAGCGGGCGCAGGCGTCGTACATAGCGAGATGCCGGATCCCGATTTCGCGCGCGAGGGCGGCCGCGTTCATGGCTTGCAGCTCTGGGTGAACCTGCCGCGCCGCGACAAGATGATCGCGCCGCGCTATCAGGAGATCGCGGCCTCCGGCATTCCGTGCGCAACGTCGCCGGACGGCAAGGTGCACGTGAAAGTGATTGCCGGCGAAGCCCTCGGCGTATCGGCTCGGATCGAGACGCGCACACCGATTCTTTATCAGCACTTCACGCTGCAGCCGGGCGCATCGATCGAGCATCCGGTGCCCCCCACGTTCCGCGTGTTCGCTTATCCGCTCGCCGGAACCGGCCGATACGGTCCTACACGACAAGCAGTCGCGGCGCAGCGCATGATCGTTTTCGACGACGAAGGGCAAACCATCGCGCTCGCCGCCGGTAACGAGCCGCTCGACGTCCTGTTGATCGGCGGCGTACCGCTCAACGAACCGATCGTGCGCCATGGGCCGTTCGTCATGAATACCGAAGACGAAATCCGTGAAGCCATCGTCGACTATCAGGCGGGGAGAATGGGTCATATTGCGGCGTGATGCCCAGGCCCTGCCCAACCGGTGCCGACGCGCCCGCGCCCTGATCCCGCCACAGACTGCACGCAAAAGGCGAGCGCGGCAGATTTGCGTCACAATAACCGCTCGTGCCATCGACGCCGAGGTTGCCCGGCAACCCCGGCGGGCGAACGGCGTCGTACTGCCGAGGCACGCCCTCGACTTCGGAGCCTATTGCATGAGCGAACGCATCGTCAACGCCAAGACCGGCGCGACCAACTATCAAGTCACCTTCGATGACGGTGCTCATCTGTGGCACGCCGACGAGCCGGTCGCGTTGGGCGGCGGCGATCGCGCCCCCACTCCGGTATCGCTGCTGTTGTCGAGCCTCGGCGCCTGTACCTCGATCACCCTGAAAATGTACGCTCAGCGCAAAGGCTGGCCGCTCACGGACGTCCACGTCACGCTCTCGCTCGAACCAGCGGGCGACGGCAACACGATCAATCGCACGATCGTGCTCGATGGCGCGCTATCGGACGAGCAACGCGAGCGCCTCTTGCAGATCGCGAACGCGTGCCCGGTGCACAAGATCCTCACGCGTCCGATCGGCATCCACACGGGCCTCGCTGTGGTGCCGCCCGCAGTGGAGAGCGCCCCCTGAGCGTACGCCCGCATAGGAAGCACACCCTTGAATTTCGAACACCTGGTTCAAGTCAACGATCCTCTCAACCCGCTCGTCGATACGCTGAGCCGCGACGAGCTATGGGAAGGCCTCGTGCTGCGCGCCGAGCAGCCCCAGCTCTTCGTGATCGGTCTCGACAGCTGCACGATCCTGTCGCGCGGCGATCGCACATTCGAGCGGGAGCTGCACTACGGCCCCGCGACCGTGCGCGATCGGGTCACGCTCACGCCGAACGAGAGCGTGCGCTACGACATCATGGCAACCGAGGCCCACGTAGGCGGCTCGCTGACGATGACGATCGAGCAGCCCGACGAGATGCAGCTCTTCGTTCGCTTCGAATACACCACGACGCTGCCTGCCGCACAGACGGAGGACGACCGTCGCACGAGCGAGATCGTGAAATCGGCCTACCGGGAAGCGGACATCGACACCGTCAGGCTGATTCGTCAGTACGCGCGCACGCCGAAATCGCCTGATTCGCTGCATTGACGAACGGCTCTGGGCCGTCTGCCCTGTCTGCCCCTTCGAGTGGTGGACGGCCCGCCATGGTTCGGTGACGGAGTTCGCCCGGGTCGAAGCTGGCCCCAAGAGAGAACTCGCGCCCTGTTGCGCCCGCCCCCCATATCGGGCGCGACATGAACCGAGCCTATCGGCGCCCTATCTCGATCAAAATGTTTATTGCTATCGATAATGATTCTCATTTATACTGCTTCTCATCGAATCGACATTCGGATGCACTAAACATCAATGAGCGAATTCAACCGTTCTTCCACCTTGACCTTGCGAGGCTCGACGAACACCGCATTGCGGCAGCGTCGAATTGAAAGACCGCGGGCAAGCGCGAGTTCCGCGCCTCATGGTCTGCCGGCAGCAAGTGCATCCGCACGCGAACAGCGTGTAGTCGGCAGTGATGCGCTATTGCAAGGACAAACCCATGTGCTGATTGCACATAACGGCGAAACGTACCAATTGCGCGCTACGCGCCTCGGCAAGCTGATTCTGACGAAGTAAGCGCCGATCACCGAGTATTGTGGGGACCACCTCTCCGAGAGGTGTTTGGCAGTAGCCAGCAGCGACGGCCCGCACGCTAGTCTAGACCCCTTCGTGCACACCATTCAGCATCCGTCCGAGCAAGCCATGCCGCTTTTTTCAGGTCCCGCCCGTTCAAGCCTGTAGCAGCGCATCCGCGCTCGATCAGGCGCCCGACAGGGCATCCCTTCGAAGCACTACGCGTCACACTCGCCGCAGCATGCGCGGCGAGCCGGCACAGGGCCGGACAAAGCCGGCTGCCGGCCTATTCGCGGCGGCCGCGCGGCCACCACGAACAGGCGGCGCGCCACGATTACCTCATCAGTGCGAGAAACCCCAGAACATCAGCCACCACGCGCTATCGGCCACCGCCAATGCGGCGACGAAGAGCAGCATCGCCGCAACACGCGCGACGGCACGCGCGTCATAGCGGCCGAGCACGCGCCAACCAAGCCAGGCACTCCAGGCGTTCGCGATGCAAAGCACCGCAATGCGGACATCCGCCGCCCACTCGAGCGGCACGTGCTCGGCCCGCAGCAGAGAGAGCGTCGTGGCCGAAAGGCCGAGAAACACGCCTGCGCCCGCGATCGGGATCAACGATTGGGCCAGATGATGCAGGCGTGGCCACTCGAAGCGCCCCTGCATGCGGGTGGCAGCAGCGAGCAACGCGAGCAACGCCGTACCGTAGACAACGCCAGTCACCACGATATAACCGACGACGAGTGCGCCATCGAGCCAGGAAAACACATCGTTTTGCGCGGGATAGTGCGTGAGCAAAAACCACGGTGCATTGGTTTCGAGCGGCCACGTGATGTCGTGCTCGATGAGCCACATCGCGAGCGACTGCTTAAGCTGCACGAACCAGGGGCTCACCGTCCAATGAAAAGCGCCGATCGCGACACCGAGCAGGCCATAGAGAATCAACGCCGTATCCCACCCGCTCGCCGCGGCACGGCCCAGGTCGACCACCTCTTCGGAAGGCGAGCGCCATGTCAGCTCGATGGCGTCACGATGCCCGCTGCATCGGCCACACATGTGGCATGCCGAAGCGCCCTTCATGTTGCGCAGAGGTACGAGCGGCGCGCAGTTGATAGGAATGACACGGTGACCGTGCTCGCCCGACTTGTATGAGCGCCGCCATGCCTGCTCGTCGACCTTGTAATGGAACGGCGCGAGCCGGGCCAGCAGTGCGAATACGCCGTTGACCGGGCAAAGATAACGACACCAGACGCGTTTTTCGCGGCCATACAGAAAGCCGATGACCATCGCCCCGAGCGTCGAGCCGCCCAATACGAGAAGTACCGCGAGCGGATACTGATAGACGCTGACCATCTGGCCGTAGATGGTTGTCAGCCCGAACGCCACGAACGGCCAGCCGCCCCAGCGCACCCAGCGCGGAATGGCGAGCCCGCGCCCGTGGCGGCTCGCGAATTCCGACAAGGCCCCTTCCGGGCACAGCACCCCGCACCATACGCGGCCGAGCAGCACCATCGAGAGCAGCACGAACGGCCACCAGATACCCCAGAACACGAACTGCGCAGCGAGCGTCAGGTTGTTCCAAAGGTGCGCCGTATCGTCAGGCAGCGGCAGGCATACCGGAACGATGATCAGAAACGCGTAAACGGCGACGACCGCCCATTGAATGGCGCGGATCGCCCCCCCATGCTTTTGCATCCATGCGCCGACCAGGGCGAGCCGCCCTGGCGCCGGCGCCACATCGACACCGCAACTCATACGGCGCTACTCGCCGCCGCGGCCGGTGCCCGGTTCGCCCGGCGCAGGAGCCAGGCGACGAACACCCAATACAGCACATAGACCGTGAGGTTCGTCAAGGAAGGATGCGCGCGATAGCCCGTCAACGCGGCTACGAGCGAGCCCACGGTGCTCGAATCGTCAAGGATTCTGGAGCTGTCCCAGAGCTGGGAGATGCCGAGCGGCAGGATCTCCTTGTCGATGAGCTTATCGACTCCCGTTTGCAGCAGGCCAGCCGCGAGCAGCAGCAGCATGATCTCCGTCACGCGGAAAAACCGCCGCCAGGAAAAGAACCGCCCGCCGAGTTGCAGGAGGTAGAAAGTCAGGAACGCCAGCGCAAGCCCGATGACGATCGCGAATACGTCCGACGCGCTCACGTGGCCCGACTGCCCGAATCCTAGGCCGTAGAGAAAAATTACCGTCTCGCTGCCCTCACGGGCGATGGCGAGCGCCACGAGCACGGCCACGCCCCAGCGGTTTCCGTCGCGCGTGCGCTCCTGCAGCGAGCGCTCCATGTCGCGTTTCAGCGTGCGCCCGTGTCGCTTCATCCAAATGACCATCTGCACGATCAGCACACAGGCGATCAGCACCATGGCGGTCTGGAAATAATCGGCCGCATCGCCCGAGAGCACCTCGGTGAAGCCGACGAGTGCCGCGCCGAGTACGACGGCGGCGAGCAGGCCAATGCCGACGCCAGCCCATAGGAACGGCAATCCGCGCCGCGCCGCGGCGTCGCCGTTCTTCAACCATGCATAGAGAATGCCGACGACGAGCAGCGCCTCGACACTCTCGCGCCAAACGACGAAAAGTACCTGACCCATCCAAACTTCTCCACGCGCGCGCCGGACGCCTTTCGGCCCGCGGCGCGCGCAAGTGCCGCTACTTGGCGACGATCAAACCTTGTGCCGCTTGATGAAAATCGTCGAAGAACTTGTATTCCCCCGGCGACAGCGGCGCAATTACCACAAACGAATCAGCCCCGGGCGCAAGCACCTTCTCCTTGCGCAACTGCACGCTCTCGAACTCCACCGCACCCTTGCCGGCATTGCGGATCTCGATCTTGATACGCTTGCCGGCCGGCACCTCGATGCGGGCCGGCGTCAGCTTGCCGTCCGCCATTTCGAGCTTGAACGTCGGCAGATCCTCCGCATGCACGCCCGCCGCCGCAACGCCCAGCGACGCCGCGACGAGCCAGGCCAGCTTTCGATGACGCTTCATTTGCGGCTCCTCTCGTTGCGGGCTCAATAGCCGCCCTTCTTGCCGATGCCCGCGAACGGGAAGTCGTATTCGATCGTGATGGGCTTGAACCACGGGCCAACACCCGTTTCCTTGTCGACGTGACGGCCGAACGCCATATGACCGGTTTGCATCGGCGGATTGATCACGAGCTTCAGGTGGTACTTGCCGGGGCCGGCCAGCTTGACGTTGTCGCCATAGTGCGGGCCGTCATCCGCCACCATCGCCATCAGGTCGCCCTTGGCCGAAAAACTGGAGCCCGGCTTCGTCAGCTCGTACGTCACCTGCAGGTACGGCATCCAATCGCCCTCGGCGAAACCCGTCGGGTTGTTCTTCACCGCGTGGATATCGGCCTCGAGGTGGACGTCCGAGTCCGACGCCTTGCGCATCATGCCTTCCGGATCCATCGTGATCGGCTGAAGATAAACGGCGCCAATCTCCATGCCGCCTGCGATTTTTTGTTTGCCGATCGGGTATTCAGCGGCCGAAGCCGTCATCGCGACCGTTGCCGCCGCGGCCACGAGGCCGCCGCGAATCCAGAAAGAACGCTGCATCGAAACTCCTTCGTAGAAAAAAGCGTCGTGAGCTTTGCGCACGCACGCCGAGAACCGTCTTGACAATGGTTCGCGGCAATATAAGACGAACGCAAATGCGAACGATTATCAATTGCGCATAAGTCTAGCACTGATCCGCCTGGCAAACAAATAGTGGACGGGGGTGCGGCAAAGTGCGGCAGCGTCGCTCAGCCCGGACCGGCGAGCGAATCTCCGACGTTCGCGCCGAACGCGCGCTCGCGCAGGACGGACAGCTGGTCGCGCGCCTGCGCGGCTTTCTCGAATTCGAGGTTTTTCGCGTGCTCCATCATCTGCTTCTCGAGGCGCTTGATTTCCTTGGCAAGCTGCTTCTCCGACATGTCCTCGAACTTCGCGCGCTGCTGCATCTCCTTGAGCTCGGCGCGCGCCTCGTCGGCGTTGTAGACGCCATCGATGATGTCCTTGATCCGCTTGACCACGCCGCGCGGCGTGATGCCCATCCGCTCGTTGTAGGCGATCTGCTTCGCTCGACGCCGCTCGGTTTCGTCGATCGCCCGGCGCATCGAATCGGTCATCCGGTCCGCGTAGAGGATCGCGCAGCCGTTCACGTTGCGCGCCGCGCGGCCGATGGTCTGGATCAGCGAACGTTCGGCGCGCAGAAAACCCTCCTTGTCCGCATCGAGGATCGCGACGAGCGACACTTCGGGGATGTCGAGCCCCTCGCGCAGCAGGTTGATGCCCACGAGCACGTCGAATGCGCCCAGGCGAAGATCGCGGATGATCTCCACGCGCTCGACAGTGTCGATATCGCTGTGCAGATAGCGCACCTTGACGCCGTGATCGGCGAGAAACTCGGTCAACTGCTCGGCCATGCGCTTCGTCAGCACCGTCACGAGCACGCGCTCGTTCGCCGCCACGCGCGTGTGGATCTCCGAGAGCACGTCGTCGACCTGCGTGCTGGCCGGGCGCACGACGATCTGCGGATCGACGAGGCCCGTCGGCCGTACCACCTGCTCCACGACCTGCCCGGCCGTCTTGCGCTCGTAATCGGCGGGCGTGGCGGTCACGAATACGGCCTGGCGCATCTTGCGCTCGAACTCGTGGAATTTGAGCGGCCGGTTGTCGAGCGCCGACGGCAGGCGAAACCCATACTGGACAAGGTTTTCCTTGCGCGCGCGGTCGCCGTTGTACATGCCGTTCAACTGGCCGATCAGCACGTGCGACTCATCGAGGAACATCAGCGCGTCGGGCGGCAGGTAATCGACGAGCGTCGGAGGCGGCTCGCCTGGCGCCGCTCCCGAGAAGTGCCGCGTGTAGTTCTCGATGCCCTTGCAAAAGCCCAGTTCCTGCAGCATCTCGAGGTCGAAGCGCGTGCGCTGCTCGAGCCGCTGCGCCTCGACGAGCTTGCCCTCCTGGTGGAAGAACTCGAGCCGCTCGCGCAGCTCCGCCTTGATGGTTTCCACGGCGCGCATGACCGTCTCGCGCGGCGTCACGTAGTGCGACGACGGGTAGACCGTGAAACGCGGGATCTTCTGCCGCACGCGGCCCGTGAGCGGGTCGAACAGCTGGAGCGATTCCACCTCGTCGTCGAACAGCTCGATGCGTACCGCCATCTCGGCATGTTCGGCCGGAAAGACGTCGATGGTGTCGCCCCGCACTCGGAATGCGCCGCGCTGGAAATCGGCCTCGTTGCGTGTGTACTGCATCGCGATCAAGCGGGCGATCACGTCGCGCTGCCCGAGCTTGTCGCCCGTGCGCAGCGTCAGAATCATCTGGTGGTATTCGGTCGGGTTGCCGATACCGTAGATCGCCGAAACGGTTGCCACGATCACGACGTCGCGCCGCTCCATCAGGCTTTTCGTGGCCGACAGCCGCATCTGCTCGATGTGCTCGTTGATCGACGAATCCTTTTCGATGAAAAGGTCGCGCTGCGGCACATAGGCTTCCGGCTGGTAGTAGTCGTAATACGAAACGAAGTACTCGACGGCGTTGTGCGGAAAAAACTCCCGGAACTCGGAATAGAGCTGTGCCGCAAGCGTCTTGTTCGGCGCGAACACGATGGCCGGGCGCCCGAGCCGCGCGATCGTGTTCGCCATCGTGAACGTCTTTCCCGAGCCCGTCACCCCGAGCAAGGTCTGGAAGGACAGGCCGTCTTCGATGCCTTCGACGATCTGGCGAATGGCCTCGGGCTGATCACCAGCCGGCGGATAGGGCTGGTAAAGACGGAACGGAGAGCCCTCGAATTCGACGAATTTGGATTCGTCGAGGGCGTCGGCAGCATCGGCCGCCTGAGACGGTTGTTCGGACATGAGGAGGCGGGCGTCCTTCGCCGACAAAAACACTATTTTAGCGTCTCACGGCCACGCGAGTCGCCCACCCGCCGCGCCCGCCGGCGCGTCTTTTCCGCTCGATGGCCGAAAACGGCACGAAGCCGCCGTCGGATTCGTTACAATTATGCTCTGCGCACTCGCCGCCGGCGGGGCCGCCCGTTAGCCGCAAGCGTGACGGAGCGCGTCGCCCACGCTCGCCGTCGCGAGGCAATCCGCCCGTTTCTCACTACGCCGATACACACCATGTCCCTGTTTTCCGCTGTCGAACTCGCCCCTCGCGATCCGATCCTCGGCCTCAACGAGGCGTTCAACGCCGACCCGCGTCCGACCAAGGTCAACCTCGGCGTCGGCGTCTACACCAACGAAGAAGGCAAGATTCCCCTTCTGCGCGCGGTGCGCGAGGCGGAAAAGGCGCGTGTCGACGCGGCGCTGCCGCGCGGCTACCTGCCGATCGAAGGCATCGCCGCCTACGATGCGGCCGTGCAAAAGCTGCTCTTCGGCGAGAATTCGCCCCTCATCGCGGCCGGCCGCGTCGTGACGGCGCAGGCCCTCGGCGGCACTGGCGCGCTCAAGATCGGCGCGGACTTCCTCAAGCGGCTCAACCCGGGCGCGAAGGTGGCCATCAGCGATCCGAGCTGGGAAAACCATCGCGCGCTGTTCGAAGGAGCAGGCTTCGAAGTCGTCGCCTACCCCTACTACGACGCGGCAACGCACGGCGTCGATTTCGCGGCGATGCTCGACACGCTCAACAGCTACGCGCAAGGCACGATCGTCGTGCTGCACGCCTGCTGCCACAATCCCACGGGCGTCGATCTGAGCGAAGCGCAGTGGAAGCAGATCGTCGAAGTCGTGAAGGCGCGCAACCTTGTGCCGTTCCTCGACATCGCCTATCAAGGCTTCGGCGACGGCATCGACGCCGACGCCTTCGCCGTGCGCCTGTTCGCCGCGGCAGAGCTCAACGCATTCGTCTCGTCGTCGTTCTCCAAGTCGTTCTCGCTCTACGGCGAACGCATCGGCGCACTGTCGGTCATCACCGGCAGCAAGGAAGAAGCCGCCCGCGTGCTCTCGCAGCTCAAGCGCGTGATTCGCACGAACTACTCGAACCCGCCGACGCACGGCGGCTCGATCGTGGCCACGGTGCTCGGCACGCCCGCCCTGCGCGCCACGTGGGAGGAAGAGCTCGGCGAAATGCGCGACCGCATCCGCGCGATGCGCAATGGCCTCGTCGAGCGCCTGAAAGCCGCCGGTGTCGCGCGCGACTTCGGCTTCGTGAATGCGCAACGCGGCATGTTCTCGTACTCGGGCCTCACGGCCGCGCAAGTGGATCGTCTGCGCGAAGAATTCGGCATTTATGCGGTCGGCACGGGGCGCATTTGCGTGGCCGCGCTCAACACGCGCAACATCGACGTGGTCGCGAACGCGATCGCGCAAGTGCTCAAGTAACCCGCATTCCGCCGTGCCGCCGCGCGAATGCGGCGGCACGGCGGCCGCAAACAAAAAAAGCGGCACTCATCGTTCGTCGATGGGTGCCGCTTTTTCGTGTTGACGCGCGCCGCTCGGAACCCGCCTCGCGCCGCCGAGAGGCTGCGCCGCGATCCATGGCCGCTTCGATCGCCCGCCTTCGCATCGGCGCCCCTGCGCTCGACAGACGGAGACGGCAGGCATTCAACGGGAATCGCGATGAATGTCGTGCGTGACGAAACCTGCGTCGTTATCGGGGATATCGAGCCAGCCCGGCTGCGCGAGGCTCGCGCGGATGTCCTGCAACCCGCTTTTCCAGTGCAGGCGCATTGTCGAGAGACCGAACTGGTAATCCTTGAAATTCCCCTCGAATTCCTTGTTGCGATAAATGAGGTGAAAGACGTTGTAGCGCTTCGACGTCGAAAGCTCTTCGGCGAGCTTGCACCACGGATCCGCACGATGCTCGGGGGCGATGCGCTGCAGCAGCTCGCGCAGGACGTGCCGATAGCGCTGCGAATGCTGAAGCACGTCGGTCACGAGCCGCGTACGGCTCGAGTACTGGATGTCCTTGATACGGCCCTGCACGTCGGTGATATTGTCCGGCACGGGCCCAATCGCGCTCCAGAGGTCCACCTGGAACGCGAGCGTATCGCGGCGCGGCGAAGCCTGCACGACCTCCCAGAGCGGCGTGTTGGACATCAGCCCGCCGTCCCAGAAATACTCGCCGTCGATCTCCGTTGCGGGAAACCCGGGGGGCAGCGAGGCCGAGGCGATGATGTGCTCGGCCCGCAACGTCGTGCGCATATTGTCGAAATACGCGAAGTTGCCCGTGCCGACGTTGACAGCCGCAACCGATACCCGCATTTCCTTCGAGTTGATCCGGTCGAAGTCGCACAGGCGCTCGAGCGTGGCCTTGAGCGGTGCGGTGTCGTACCAGCTGACCGTCTCGGGCTTGCCGATGGTAAACGGCAGCGGAGGCGGCAGTCGCGGCACGAAAAAGCCCTTCTGCCCTTCCACGAGCGCGCTCACCGCCTGCATCGCCGTGAAGGCCGTGCGCACCATCTCGTTCGATTCGAAGAATGCGCGCTCGATAGAGGGCGGCAGCGTTACGCCGTGCGCCGGCTGGCAAATCGTTTCCCAGAACTCGCGCAGCTTCGGGACGCGATCGGCCGGCGCGTTGCCGGCGATGACCGCCGTATTGATCGCGCCGATCGATATGCCCGCCAACCAGTTCGGCTCGATGCCCGCTTCGTACAGGCCCTCGTAGACACCGGCCTGATAGGCGCCGAGCGCCCCACCGCCCTGCAGCACGAGCGCAACCGACTCATAAGGGGGCAGCACGATGCGTGCATTCGCCGGCGCGGCCGAAGCGTCGCCGGCAGCTGCTCCCGGCGACGCTTCGGCCCGCATGGAGGCGCTGCGATGCTCGGCCATCGTCGGCCTCCTTCGGTTATTGCATGTACCAGCCGTGGCTCACGACGACCGATTGCCCCGTAAGCGCCGCGCTCGGGAATGTACAGAGAAAGAGTACCGTTTGCGCCACATCCTGAACGGTGGTGAACACGCCGTCGACGGTCTGGCCGAGCATCACGCGCTTCACGACCTCCTCCTCGCTGATGCCAAGCTCCTTTGCCTGCTCGGGAATCTGCTTGTCGACGAGCGGCGTGCGCACGAAGCCCGGACACACGACATGTGAACGAACGTTGTGCGCGGCGCCCTCTTTTGCGAGTACGCGCGCCAAGCCGAGCAGCGCGTGCTTGGCCGCGACATAAGCGGACTTGAGCGGCGAGGCCTCGTGTGAATGCACCGAGCCCATGTAGATCACCACACCGCCGCGATTGTCGCGATACATGTGCTTGAGCGCCGCCTTGGTGGTCAGGAAGGCACCGTCGAGATGGATGGCCTGCATCTTCTTCCAATCGGAAAACGCATAGTTTTCGATCGGATTGACGATCTGGATGCCGGCATTCGACACGAGGATGTCGACGGAGCCGAACTTCTCCGCCACGGTATCGATGCCATGGGTCACCGACGCTTCGTCGGTCACATCCATGGCAACCGCGATCGCCTTGCCGCCCGCCTTGGCGATTTCGTCGGCCACGGTCTGCGCCGCGGCCAGGTTGATATCGGCAATGGCAAGCGCCGCGCCTTGTGCCGCAAGCGTCAGCGCGATCTCCTTGCCGATGCCGCTGGCCGCACCGGTCACGACCGCGGCTTTGCCGTTCAAGCTGGTGTTCAACGAGGACATTGAATATCTCTCCATCGATTCGAGCACAATGACACCATGGCGCCATGCCCCAACACAAGCTGGCCATACGGTATATGCCATTGAAGCATGACGCCTCGGCGCCCGCTTCGATCCCAGCCTGCCGCGCCATGACCGACGCCGCTATTGTGCACGAACGGCCGGCGCGCGTCGCGCACCCCCGCACGCCGCCCGGCGTCACGCGTCACGCCGGGCGAACGCCGGGCAGCGCTTCGTGCAATGACGCCGAGGGCTTCGGAGCAACCGGCAACGCGCGATCGCTCGCGTACAATACCGAGCCTTCGCCTGCCGGGTGCCGCATCGGCTCCCGCACCGCGCCCCGCTCACGCTTTAACCCGGGCTCGACATGCTCAGCTACCGCCACGCGTTTCATGCCGGCAATCATGCCGACGTTCTCAAGCACACGCTCGTCGTGCAGTTGCTGCGCCACCTCGCGCAGAAAGACAAAGCGTACTGGTATGTCGATACACATGCCGGGGCCGGCGTGTACGCGCTGACAGAAGGGTATGCGGCCAAAACGGCCGAGTTCGAAACCGGCATCGGCCGGCTGTGGCAACGCGACGATCTGCCCGCTGCGCTCGCCGACTACGTCGATCAGGTGAGCGCGCTCAATCCCGACGGCGCGCTGCGCTATTACCCCGGTTCGCCCTATCTGGCGTGGCGGCTCATGCGAGAGCAGGATCGGATGCGGCTGTTCGAAATGCACTCGACGGAAATCGACGTCCTGCGTCACAACTTTCGCGACGCCGGGCGCCGCGCAATGCTCTACGCGGGCGACGGCTTCGAGGGCATCAAGGCACTGCTGCCGCCCCCGCCGCGCCGGGCACTGGTGCTCGTAGACCCGTCCTACGAGGACAAGCGCGACTATGCACGTACGATCGCCTGTCTCGAAGGGTGCCTGAAGCGTTTCGCCACCGGTGTGTACGCGATCTGGTA
Source organism: Trinickia caryophylli (assembly GCF_034424545.1). Lineage (NCBI taxonomy): Bacteria > Pseudomonadati > Pseudomonadota > Betaproteobacteria > Burkholderiales > Burkholderiaceae > Trinickia > Trinickia caryophylli. Next base: position 776,951 of record NZ_CP139970.1, read on the forward strand.
TCCGCAGGTCGTGCGGCCCGAATCGCAGCGCTTTGCGGAACAATTGAAGCGGCTGCAGCAAACCGACTGGCTGCACGTCACGCTGACGGTCAGCCGCCCGCCCGCCGACGGCTTCGGTTTATACGGCAGCGGAATGTTCGTCCTGAACCCGCCCTACAAGCTCGCGCAGACGATGAAGGAAACGCTGCCCTATCTCGTGCAAGCGCTGGGGCAGGATAGCGAAGCGAAGTTCAGCGTGGAATCGCGCATCGCCTGAGCGAGATCACTGGCCGTTCGTGCGCGGACGGTAGACGGCGCGCGGCACCGAAGCGCCGCCACCCATGTCGATATAGGGCGAGACGATGATCGGCGGCTGGGCCGCCGGGGCGTATTCCGGCAGTGTGGCGGCCGTTGGCGCGGCTACCATCGGCTGACGCGACAGCGGCGCGTTTTGCAGCACGATGCCGCTGTGCCCATCGTGAATGCCCGTTTGGGTGTCGAGCACGACGGGCGGCCGATCGGAACCGGCGCGCGCAAGGCCGGCCTGCAGCAGCAGCAGCAACAGCAGCAGCAGCATTACGGCCAAACAGCGGAAAGAGGAAAAACGAGAGCGCATGGGAAAACGTCCACGGGCTGCGCGAATGCGCAGCTCAACGTTCACACCTTAGCGCGAGCGGAGCATTCCCGCCAGTCGGGCTTGCCGCTTCGGCATGACCCGACTCGGGACGAATCGCGGCGAGCGCGGCATGCCGGCTCGCGGGGGGTTCGCTACCCGGCGGATTCGGCCGGCGCGCGATGACTATTACTGCGTGTAGCCGTTGCTTTCGAGCGCGCGCAGGCGCCGTTCGAGATCGACGATATCCGTCGAGGAAGCCAGATAGGCTTCGCGACGACGACGTTCGGCCGCTTCGAACCAGTTGCTGAGCTTTTCGAGGATGTAGGCAAGCATGACGTTCTCCAGGGGCGGGAACCCTCGTCGCTTCGACTAGGGATTTCCCGTAAAAGGGTTAACCCGGATTATAGTCATCTGCCCCAGAAGCGCCAGTGAAATGCTCGAATGCAGGGCATTCCGCTTTGGAATGGTGCAGCGGCACCCGAAAGCGCCGCAGCAATGCACCATACTTGTGCAATTCCAGCAAACCCTTGTCGCAGAAGGGTCAATGGCAGGCGGCCGGCCCCTCCGAGCCGGCGAGCCGCTCGAGAATCGGGCAATCGGGGCGCTCATCGCCCCCGCAATGCGCCGCGAGATGTGCCAACGTGTCGCGCATTTCTGTCAGCTCGGCGATGCGTCGATCGAGTTCGGCCACGTGCCCGAGCGCGATCGTCTTTACTTCGGCGCTGGCGCGCGAACGGTCCTGCCACAAGGCAAGCAGCTTGCGGATGTCGTCCACGAGAAAACCCAACCGCCGGGCCTGCCGGATGAATCGCAGCGTATGGACCTCCGGCGTGCCGTAGACGCGATAGCCGGCTTCCGTCCGCGCGCGCGGCGCCAGCAGGCCGACACTTTCGTAGTAGCGGATCATTTTCGCCGTTACCCCGGATGCCCGGGCAGCTTCGCCAATGTTCATCGATGAGTCCTTTCGAGCATGCACTTCGATGCGCCCAGCGTATACCTTCCCACCGTGGCAACGTATACGCTGATCATCTCAGAAGCGCCGGAACCGTGCTCGGGCGCCGGTATACTCACCTCCCAAGGAGAAAACGATGATCGAATTCCAAGTCGAAGGCATGAGCTGCCAGCACTGCGTCGGCGCCGTCACCAAAGCGATCAAGGCCATCGACGCCCACGCCGACGTGCAAATCGAGCTCTCGAGCGGCATCGTGCGCGTCGACTCCGACGACACGCCCGAACGGTTCGGCGCGGCCATTTCGGACGCGGGCTACGACGTCAAGCGCGTCGCCCGCAGCGCGTGAGCCTGCGATGTTTCGCGTAGCCGTCATCGGCGCATCGGGTCTTGTTGGGCGCGCGCTCATGCGCGAACTGCAAGCCCGGCCCGACTGGGCCGTCGTGGGTACGGCCCATCGCCGCATTCGGGGCGCGCTGGTCCCGCTCGACCTGCGAGACGCGGCGGCGATCGAGGCCTTTTTCGCCCGGCACACGCCAGATGCGGTGGTCATCGCGGCGGCCGAGCGCCGGCCGGATGTCTGCGAGCAGGACCCGGCCAGCGCGCGCGCGCTCAACGTCGATGCGGTGCGGCTCGTTGCCGCAGCGGCACGGACCAGCGGCGCCTGGGTCCTGTCGATTTCCACCGATTATGTCTTCGATGGCACCCGCCCGCCGTATCACACGCACGACGCGCCGAACCCGCTGAACGCTTATGGGCACAGCAAACTCGACGGCGAGCGCGCACTGGCCGACGCGACCGATTTCGGCTGCGTTTTGCGCTTGCCACTGCTTTACGGAGAGATTGCGGATTGGCATGAATCGGCCGTCACTTCTCTCGTACCCGCCGTCGTCGTCGCCGGCAAAGCCGGGGCGCCGCCCGCCGTCATGGACGCCTGGGCCACCCGCTACCCTACCTTCACCGGCGACGTCGCGTGCGTGATCCGGCAAATGCTCGAGCGTGCGCAAGCGGGCAACGCCCTGTGCGGCATCGCGCAGTGGTCCGGAGACGAGCCGATGACGAAGTTCGACATCGCGAACCGCATCGCACGCATTCTCCGTATCGACGCCAAGGTCGTCCCGCAATACACTCCCGCAGACTCCACGCCGCGCCCGAAAGACTGTCACCTCGATTCGAGCCGGCTCGAAGCGCTCGGCGTCGGCCGTCGCACGCCGTTCGACCAGGCGCTGACAGAGGTGCTCGCATTCGGCCAGCGCGCCGGCCACCTTCCCGCGCTGCCCTGAAGCCCGTACCCCCGCGCACGGCAGCGGCGGCGGCGGCGCGCAATCGATTAGGGCTGCCAATCAAATTCTGAATTCCGAAAGCACCGATCGCGGCGCGACGCGATCGATTGTGCTTGCGCGTAAGGGCATCGCCGCGCGTGCCCAGCGGGAATACACAGGGAAAACCCGCTGCTGCGCACCCCTCTCGTTTGCCCGCATCGTCTCAAGATTCATGGGGATTGGCCGATAAATAATCTGGCGCACATTCGCTTGTGGCCCGCCTGATGAATCTGCTCCATGGTCCAGCCAACCCCTTGCCGCGCGTGCGTGTCCCGCCTTATTCGCTGTGTCGTTGCCGTTGTGTCGTTCGCGGTCGGAGCGCATGCGGGCTGGGCTGCCGCCGCCGACGGTGGCGACGTTCCTCAAGCTTCGAACCTGTCGACGTCCGCACTTGCCTCGATGCCGCTCGAATCGCTCATGCAGGTCAAGTTCGTCACGACTGCGTCGCTTTTCAAGCAGCGTGTCGCCGATGCGCCGGCCGCCGCCGTCGTCCTGACGGCCGACGATATCCGCAACTTCGGCTGGCGCACGCTCGCAGACGCGCTCGCATCGCTGCCCGGGCTTTACACCTCGTATGACCGCACCTACACGTACCTCGGCGCACGCGGCTTCCGGCGTCCCGGCGACTACAACAGCCGCTTTTTGCTGCTGATCGACGGTATGCGCGTCAACGACGCCGTCTACGACCAGGCCGCCATCGGCACCGACTTTCCGCTCGACCTCGATCTCGTCGAACGCATCGAGTACGTACCTGGTCCCGGCTCGGCCGTCTACGGCTCGAATGCGCTTTTCGGCGTGATCAACGTCGTGACCAAGAGCGGGCGCGATTTCAACGGCGCCCAGGTCGCGACGTCGGCAGGCAGCTTCGGAGAACGCCGGGCCCGGGCCACTTATGGCTGGCACGGCGACAACGGGGCCGATCTTGTCTTGTCGGCCACCTCGTACGCCCGTAGCGGGCAGGATCTTTACTACCCGGAATTCGATACGCCCGAACAGAACCACGGCGTCGCAAACGGGCTCGACTACGATCGCGCGCAATACCTGTTCGCGAAGCTCGCCTACCGCGGCCTGACCATCAGCGCGGGCTACGGCAATCGCACGAAAGGCGCGCCGAACGCACCGTACGATGCCGTCTTCAATGCGCCGTTCAGCACGACCGACACGCACAGCTTCGTCAATGCGAGCTATCGGCACGCCGTTTCGAGCGAGCTCGAACTGGCCGCGCAGGTCTTCTGGGAGCGCTACGACTATCGCAGCCGCGCGTTCTATGGCGATCCGGCCGCGCTCAACGTGGACGGCGACAAGGCCATCTGGTACGGCGCCGATCTGCATGCGACGTGGACGGGGCTGCGCGGGCACAAGATCGTCGCGGGCGTCAACGCGACTCGCGACGCCAGCCGCACGCAATACAATTACAACGTCGATCCGTACGAGCAGATCCTGGACGACCATCACAGCGCCAATCGCATCGGCATCTACGTCGAAGACGAAATACAGCTGTCGCGGCGCTTCACGTTCAACGCAGGGTTGCGGCTCGACGACGAAAGCATATCGGGCGTGAATCTGAGCCCCCGGCTCGCCCTCATCTACAAGGCGACCGACCGCGATACGGTGAAGCTCGTCTATGGGCAGGCGTACCGCGCGCCGAATGCGTACGAGCTCTACTACACGATCCCGGGCGCCGACGGCCAGCAAGGCAACGCTTCGCTCAAGCCCGAGCACATCACGACGGTCGAGCTCATCTACGACCGGCAGCTCGGCGAAGCCGGCCATGCGACCGCATCGATCTTCCATTACCACGTTCGCAATCTGATTTCCGAAATGCCCAACGCATCGGGTGTCGAGCAGTTTCAGAACGTGAATCGTGCGAACGCGAAAGGCGTCGAGCTGGCCTACGAGCAGCGCATTGCCGGCGGCGCGACCGTTCGCGCGAGTTACACCTGGCAGATGACGCGGGACGAAGATAGCGGACTCATTCTGCAGGACTCCCCTCGCCACCTCGCCAAACTCAATGTCGCCGTGCCGCTCTTCGGCCAGGCCGCGCGCCTCGGTACCGAGTTGCGCTGCGTCTCCTCGCGGCTCGCTCAGGGCGGCGCCGCGGGTGGCTACTGCCTTGGCAACGTCACGATCGGCACCGCGCGGCTGATTCCTCACGGCGACCTCTCTTTCTCGGTCTATAACGTGACCGACAAGCGGTATTCCGATCCGGCCGGCCCCGGTTTCGCGCAAAGCGCGATCGTGCAGCAAAGCCGGACGTTTCTCGCCAAACTCGTCGTGGGATTCTGACGGGCGCGGCATGAAGAAAATACGATACGCCACCGCCGCACTTCTCGCCCTTGCGTGCTACGCACGCGATACCGTGCATGCGCAGGTCGATTTCTTCTCGCTCGAGGCGGCCTACATCTACAACTTCACGGCGTTCACCGATTGGCCGGCGCCGCGCCTGCATCCGTCGCAACTCTATGTCTGCGTGAGTCCGGGCCACGAGCTCGCGTCGATGCTCGCCAAGCTAGAGGGCCGTACCGTTGCCTCGCGCAGCTGGCACGTCCGCCCGCTATCCGACAATGGCGATGCATCGGTTTGCGACGTGCTCGTCATCGATGCGGCAACCGCCGCCTCGACGTCCGTCAAGGCCGCGCTCGCATCGGACTGGCCATTGCTCATCGTGCGCACAGCCGATGCCGCCGAAGGCCCATACGTCATTCTGCTCGTGCTTCAAGGCGACCAGTTGCGCTTCGACATCGACCACAGCGAGGCGAACCGGCGCCATCTGGGGCTCAGTTCGAAGCTGCTCCGGCTGGCAAGGAAGCTCACATGAAGCCCAGAAAGCGCGAAAGCCGGAGCCCCACGCAGGAGATGACGCGGATCAAGATGCTGCGCGTCATCGTGGCGCTCATCGTCTCGAGCGTGGTCCTGCTCGGCTATCAGGCCGTCACCCTGCGCACGTCGCTCACCGAAAGCGCCAATGCGCAATCGGAAATGATCGCCGACAACTTGGCCGCGTCCGTCCTGTTCAACGACAAGGCGGCCGCCGGCGAGATTCTTCATTCGTTGCGCAAGATTCCATACGTCGAAAGCGTCACCGTGTACACGAGCGACGGCACACCATTCGCGAGCTACGCAAAGCCCGGCCTCGACGAGTTCGAGCAGGCGGAGGGCACGCCCGACAATGCGCATACGCACGCGAGCCCATGGTCGCTCAAGGATGTCTTCGTGGTTTCGTCGATCAGCCTCAAGGGCAAGGCGATCGGCGAAGTGGTGCTCGTTGCGCAAACGGATCAGATGCTGCTCGAGCTGCTGCATTACACGGGCTTCTTGCTGGCCGCGTCGACGGCGGCCATCTGGGTCGCGTTCGCGGTCACGTCGCGCATGGGCGCGCGCGTCGCCGAGGCGGAGAAGGAGCTCGAGTACCTCGCCTCCACGGACCCGTTGACCGGGCTGCCGAACCGGCGCGAGTTCTACGACGAACTGCACGAGCGGCTGCATCGCGGCGGCCCGAATCCCACGCGCATGGCGCTGATCCTCGTCGATCTCGACAATTTCAAGGCCGTCAACGACACCCTCGGCCATGGCGCGGGCGACGAACTGCTCAAGCGTGTGGCCGCCGCCCTGCGGCGATCGGTGCGCGCCACCGACATCGTGAGCCGCATCGGCGGCGACGAGTTCGCCGTGCTCCTCGAGATTGCCGAGGACAAGGCGGAAGGCCACGCGGCGGCCACGCGCATCGCCCATGCGCTCGCACGTCCGTTCACCGTCGAGCGCACGAGCGTCACCGCAACGGCGAGCGTTGGCGTCAGTATCTATCCCGACGACGCAAGGGAAGCGGCCGCACTCGTGAGCAGCGCCGACATCGCGCTTTACGCGGCCAAGAGCAAGGGCAAGAACAACGCTGTCGAGTTCCACCCGCGTATGACGGTAGAAGCACGCAGGCGCGCGCGGCTCGAGGCGGAGCTGCGCAAGGCGATCGAGTCGGACGCGCTTTCGCTCGTCTATCAGCCGCAGTTCGATTGCCGCACCGGCGCCCTGATCGGGGCCGAAGCGCTGGTTCGCTGGGTTCATCCGTCCGATGGCGCCGTATCGCCGGCCGAGTTCATCCCGATCGCCGAAGACAGCGGGCTCATCGTCGCGCTCGGGCGGTGGGTACTGCGTCAGGCCTGTGCCGACGCTGCACGCTGGAATGCGCGCTCGCCAACGGGCGTGCATGTAGCCGTCAATGTTTCCGCCGGGCAGTTGCGGCAGGAGAAATTCAACGAGGACGTGAGGACCGTGCTCGACGAAAGCGGCCTGCCGTCGCATCTGCTCGAACTCGAGCTGACCGAAAGCCAGATCATGGCCAACATGGATGTGGGCGTCGAAGCGATGCAGCGGCTACGCGCGTTCGGCGTGCGCCTTTCGCTCGACGATTTCGGCACTGGCTACTCGTCGCTGTCGTACCTTCAGTCGTTCCCGGTCAACTGCCTCAAGATCGATCGCAGCTTCATCCATCCGCTCCCCGACTCGGGCCAGCCGATCGTAACGGCCATCATCTCGATGGCGCACAGCTTCGGCATCGCCGTAGTCGCCGAGGGCGTCGAGGAGCCCGACCAGCTCGCATGGCTCGCCGAAGCCGGATGCGACATCGTACAAGGCTTTCTGACCGGACGGCCGATGTCGTTCGAGCACCTGACGGCACTGCTCGCGCAGCAACGCGCCGCGGCTGAACCCCGCCTCGCCGTCGCGCCGCGGCTCGCCACGGACTGAACATCGGGCCTCCGATCCGGCGGTTTCGCGAAGCCGACCGTCAAATCGCCGATAATGCGGCATTCGGCGCAGCATCGGCTGCACCGCCTGACTGTTATTTGACGGCTACTTTTCAGACGGTCGACCTTCATGGAAGAACTGCTTGCTCATTACGAGCGCGAGCTCGCGCTGCTTCGCCGCTCGATGCAATCGTTCGCGGCCCGCTATCCGAAAATCGCTGCCCGGCTCGCAATCTCGGGCGAGCATTCGGAGGACCCCCACGTCGAGCGCATGCTCCAGTCGTTCGCGCTGCTGGCCGCGCGAATCGACACGAAGCTCGAGGACGACTACCCGGAGCTCACCGAGGCGCTCGTCGACATTCTCTACCCCCAATATCTGCGCGCGTTTCCGGCAAGCGCGATCGCTCAGTTCAAGACGGACGCGTTTCACGACAAGCTGACCGCACCGGCCACGGTCGAGCGCGGCACGGCCCTCATGGCGAAAGCGGCCGACTGCCGCTTCCGCACCGTCTACGACGTCGTGCTCGCGCCGGTCCATCTCGCGCATGCCGGCTATCGGCCAACGCCGTCGGCACCGCCCGGCATCACGCTGCCGGCCGAGACGACCGCCGCGATCTCGATCGGCTTTGCGTCGATCGGTCAGGCCAGCCGGCTCGACAAAGTGGCGCCAGGCGTCATGCGCGTGCATTTGAGCGGGCCGCGAGAGGTCGTCGCCGCGCTTTCGGATGTCGTGCGGCTCAAGGCCGCGGCAGCCTACGTGGAAGCGGACGGCTCGGGCCGTTGGACGCCGCTTGCAAAGATACCGGTCTCGTCCGTTGGCTTCGGCGAAAACGAATCGATGGCCGGCCGCCTGGGCGATGCCCCGCCGGCCTTCCGCTCGTTGATGGAATACTTCGCGTTTCCCGAGAAATTCGATTTCCTCGATATCGACATGGCCGCGCTGCTCGCCGCGGCGGGTCCCTGCCAGAGCGTAACGCTCCATCTGGCCATCGCCGAGCTGCATCCCGATTCGCGCGCGGCCCAGCGCATCGCGAAGCTCGATGCCGGCACCTTCAAGCTCTTCGCCACGCCCGTCGTCAATCTGTTCGAGCGCGACACCACGCCGATCAAGATCGCGCCGGATACGAAGCATTATTCGCTGTTCGCGAACGTCGACGACATGTCGGTCTGCGAAGTCTTCTCGATCGACGCGGTGTACACGAACGACCCGGCCCCCGCGCGCAACGTGACGATTGCGCCGATGCATTCGCTGCGCCACGGAAGCACCGCGGCGCTCGACGGCCCGTACTGGACAGCCGTTGTCGACCGCTGGAGCGCGGACCCGCAACGCCGTACGCGCCCGGAACTCGTCTTCGTCGGGCTCGACGGCGCGCCCATCGTGCCGCCCTTCGGCCAGGTCGCAGTCGACATGACCTGCACGAACGGCGAGTTGCCCGCCTCGTTGCCGATCGGTCTGCCCGGCGGCGACCTCGAAAGCGAGACGAGCGAGCTGGCACGCGATGTGGCGCTGCTCACGCGCCCCACGCAGCCGTTGCGTCTGCCTCGCGGCAACGGTGCGCTATGGCGCCTGATCGCGCAGATGACCCCGCACTCGCTCGATCTCGATGCGGCCGGACTGGAAGCGCTCAAGGAATTGCTGCGCGAATTCGCTGCGCTTTCGCCGTCCCGCTCGCCGCAGATCGAGGGCATCGTCTCGCTCGCCGCGCGCGCAACGATGCAGTGGCTCACGATGGAGCCGTCGCCCGCGTTCGCGCGCGGACTCGAGATTCGCGTGACCGTCGACGAGCACGCGTTCGCCGCGAGCAGCCTCTACACGTTCGCGGGCATCATGGATCGTTTCTTCGCGCCCTATGCACCGGCCAACAGCTTCGTGCAGATCGTGCTCGTTTCGAAGAACTACGGAAACGAGATCGTGCGCTGCGCGCCGCGCCCGGGCGACAGGCCACTCATCTGAGGACGCGGCACGCGAGCGGTGCCGCGGCCGAGCGCCGCCTAGCCTTTGGTCGCGCCGAACGTGAGGCCCGCCACGAAGTGCCGCTGCATCGCGAAGAACATCAGCACCGACGGCAGCGCAGCCAGGACCGAGCCGGCCGAGACGAGGTTCCAGGCCGTCGTCCATTGCCCCTTGAGTGCCGCCACGCCCACGGTGATCGGCGCGGCATCGTCGCCCTGCGTCAGGCACAGCGCCCAGAAGTAGTCGTTCCAGACGAACGTGAAAACGAGAATCGCGAGCGCGGCCAGCGCCGGTCGAATGAGCGGCAGCACGACGCGGTAGAACACCGCCCACTCGCCCGCCCCCTCCACGCGCGCGGCCTCGATCAGCTCGAACGGCAGCTGCTTGATGAAGTTGCGCAAAAACAGCGTGCAAAAGCCGGTTTGAAACGCGATGTGAAAGAGCGCGAGCCCTTCCACGGTGTTGTAGAGGCCGAGCCGCAGCGTCAGGTCGCGCACCGGAATCATCAGCACCTGAACGGGCACGAAGTTGCCGGCCACGAACGTGGCGAACAACAGCGCATTGCCGCGAAAGCGATACGTGGCTAGCGCGAAGCCCGCCATCGATGCGAGCGCGATCGAGCCCGCCACGGTCGGCAGCGTGATCAGCATACTGTTCCAGAAGTAGTGCAGCATCGGCGAGGTCGTCAATGCCTCGCGGTAGTTGGCAACCAAGGTCAGGTGCTTCGGCCACCCCCAATAATTGCCTTCGCTGAGTTCCTCCGAGGAGCGCATCGACGTAACGAGCACGGCGATCATCGGCAGTAACCAGATCAACAGCGCGATGGGCACCGAAAACTTGTAAAAGCGCCTCGGAAAAGGCTTCCATTTGTCGATCGGCAGCGGGTACATGGGCTCTCCTACTGCTCGGCACGCAGCGTGCGCCGCAGCTGATAGACGATATAGACGAGCATGATCGCGAACAGCACGACGGCAATCGATGCCGAATAGCCGAGGCGGTAATACTTGATCGCCTGGTCGTACATGTAATAGGCGAGCACGGTGGAACTTTCGAACGGCCCGCCACCCGTCATCACCGCGATGAGATCGAAACTGCGCAGCGCGCCGATCACCGTGACGACCACCGCCATGAATGTCGTGGGCCGTAACTGCGGCAGGACCACGTGCCACAGCAGCGACCAGCCGCGTGCGCCTTCCATGCGCGCCGCCTCGATCTGCTCGCCGTTGAGCGTGGTCAGTCCCGTGAGATAAAGGATCATGCAGTAGGCGGTTTGCGCCCAGAGTGCCGCGGCAATGATGCCGAACGTCGCGTAGCGCGCGTCGCCGAGTACCGGTATGCCATGGCCGATCAGCAGCGCCAGCAGCCCGAACGTCGGATCGTAGAACCACGAGAAAACGAGGCCGACAACCACGCCCGACAGCACGAACGGCGCGAAGAACAACGACTTCACGATCCGCATGCCGGCCACGGCCTGATTCAGGTAGAGCGCGACGGCCAGCCCCGCCGGCGGCGCGAGCAGAAAGAGCGCGAGCCAGATGACGTTATTTTGCAGCGCCGTATAGAACGTCGGCGCATGCACGAGCTCGATGTAGTTCGCCAGGCCGACGAAACGTTTCTCGCCCATGCCATCCCACTCGTACAAGCTCAACGCGATCGTGGAAAGAATGGGCCAGATCACGTAGATCGCGACCATCGCGCAGGCCGGCGCGAGAAAAAGGAGCGCCGCGCGCCGCTGCCGCCGCGCCGTGGGCGACAAGCGGCGCACAGGCTTCGGCGCGCCGCCGCGCATCGGCGGCGGCGGGGCGTGCCGCGGTTCGGGCACCGGCGCGTCGCCCGGCGCGGCGCGCAGATTCGGAGGCGTGGCGGACTGCGGCACGGCGAACTCTCCCACTGTCTCGTTGGGGCTTACTTCTTGTAGATTCGCTTGCGCGTCTGCTCGAGCTGCGCGAGGATCTCGTCGAGCTTGGCCGGCTCCGCCATGAAGCGTTGCATACCCTTCATGCCTTCGTCGGCCATCTCCTTCGTCATGTCGCGATCATAGAACTGCGCGATCCCGCCTTTCGTGTTCGAGAGGATCTGAAAACCGATCTTCGACACCGGATCTTCCGGCTCGGGCGATTTGCTGTTCGCCGAGAGCGAGCCGAGCCCCGCCGCGAGCTTCGCACCGATCGCCGGCGTCTCGGCGAAAGCCAGGAACGCCCGTGCCTCGGCCTTGTTCTTCGCGCGCGCCGGAATGTTCAGCGTCTCGACCGGGCCATCCTCCGCCGTCGGCACGTTGGCATCGATGATGGGAAAGCGGAAATAGCCCATCTCCGGCTTCACGTTCGGCGGAAATCCCGCGGCGATGAACGTGCCCATCAGCATCATCGCGGCCTTGCCCTGGAAGAGGAACGGCTGCGCGGCATCGAGATCGTACGAAAGCGCGTTGTCGACGAAGACGTGCTCGTCGATCAATTGTTTCCACGTCGTGTAGACCTTCTTCACGCGCGCATCCGTGTAGGGCACCTCGCCCGCCATCAATTGCTGATGGAACGCGTTGCCGTTCAGGCGCAAGTCGAGATAATCGAACCAGCCCGCCAGCGTCCAGGCATCGCGTCCGCCCACGGCAACCGGCGCAATGCCCGCGGCCTTCAGCTTGCGGCAAGCCTCGAGAAACTCGGGCCACGTTTTCGGCTCGGATGCGATGCCCGCCTTCTGGAACAGATCCTTGCGGTAGAACATGCCCCACGAGTAGTAAACGGTCGGCGCGGCATATTGCTTGCCCTGGTATGACGAGGCCTCCTTCGTCGACGCATACATCTCGTTCCAGCCGTTCTTCTGCCAATCGGCGCTCAAGTCTTCGAAGAGCCCGCGCTTCGCGTAGTAGGCCATGCGCTCGCCATCGTGCCAGTTGACGATGTCGGGTGCGACCGTGGTCAACCAGTTCGGCAATTGCACCTTGTAGGCCTCTTCGTCGACGAACGATACCTTCACGTCGATATCGGGGTGCGCCTTCTTGAATTCGTCGAACGTCGACTGCCAGACCGCGCGCTGGCTCCCGCCCTTGTAGGCGATGTTGACGTTCAGCGTGCCGGCGCGCGCCTCGTCGGCATGCCAGGTTCCAAGTACGGCCGCCGTCAGAAGAACGGCGGCCATGCCGATGCGAATACGGATCGCGGGTTGCTTCATGCCTGTCTCCTTGTCTGCCTGATGTTATGGTCCGTCGTCACTGCCTTGCACTGCAAGCCGGCGGCGTTGGCGCGCCGGCACCTGTCAAGCCGGGCGAGTCAAGCGCTGCGAGTCAAGTGTTGCGATAAGCCGCTACGCCCCGCGGCTCCACACTCGGCCCACCGATCACGAATGCGTCCGCCCCTGCTTCGGCTGCGTCGATTCGATAGGCCTCGTCCTCGTAGTTGAACACATAGGTCAGCCCGCCGCGTCGGCTCACGCGCACGCCGTCCGGCAACCTCATCGTCTCGAGTTGCGCGCGCGCCGCGATCGCGGCAAACCATTCGCGCGTCAGTGCTTCGTCGAAAAGGCTCGTGAGGTAATGCATCGCGCCGAACCGCACGTAAGCCGGATGGCCGTCATCAAAACGCGCGACGACTTCGTGCGCGGCCTCGTCTCGCAACTCGACGAGGTCGCGCCAATGGCGGCCGTAGCCGGCCGGCGTGGCGCCAGCCTGTGACGTTTCCGATGAATGAACCGGCATGCGCACGCTCGGGCGCACCGATTCCACGCGCCACACGCGCATCGGCATGCATTGCGCGAGAGGGCCCGGCGGCAGGTTCGCGGGAATCTGCAGATCGGCCGTCTTCGAGCCCGTGCGCGGACCGACCACCACTTGCGCGCCCGAACGGGCAAGGCGTGCCGCGAAATCGTCAGGCACGATCGGCAGCGGCGGCACGACGATCATGCGATATCCGTCGAGCGGCGCGTCGGCGGGAACCACGTCCACGTCGAGCCCGAGCGCGCGCAGAGCCGAGTAATACTCGAACGCGAAGCGCGGGTAATGGAAGTCCGCGCCTTGCGGATGGATTTCGAAGAGCCACTTCGCCGGGTAATCGTAGACGAGCGCGACGCGGGCACGCACGCTCGCACGGGCCTCGGCGTGCGCCTGGTCGAGCGCGCGGATTTCGTCTGCCACGCGCGCGGCCTCGCCGCCGCCCATGTCGAGCCGGTTGTCGGGCGTATTGAGGCCCGCGTGCATCTGCTCCTGCGCGAATGGCGCCTGCCGCCAGCGGAAATACGATACGCAGCCCGCGCCGTGCGCGAACGCTTCCCAGCTCCAAAGCCGCACCATGCCCGGCAGGGGCGACGGATTCCAGTGCGCCCAATTCACCGGCCCCGGCTGCTGCTCCATCACCCAGAACGGTTGCTTCGACATTCCGCGATAGACGTCATGATTGAACGAAGCGAAATCGGGATGCCCGGTGCGCAGCCAGCGACCTTTCACCTCGGCGTCGAACCATTGCTCCTCGAGCGCACCGAGCGGATAGCTGTCCCACGCGGCGATGTCGAGATCGCTCGCCACCGCATAGTGATCGAACTCCGTGAAAAGCTGCATGAAATTGTGCGCGATCGGACGGCCCGGCGAATGGGCGCGGATGATCTCCACTTGCATGCGGTTGAACCGCGCCACCTCGTCCGATGCAAAACGGCGATAGTCGAGCCGATGCGAGGGATGCGCCTCCGTCACCGTCGCGACGGGCGCGTCGATTTCGTCGAAGCTGCGATACTCCATGCTCCAGAATACGGTGCCCCAGGCGCGATTGAGCGCCTCGACGTTTCCGTAGCGCGCACGCAGCCATTCGCGGAATCGCGCCACGGCTGCGTTCGAATAGCTGACGACCGTCTGATGGCAGCCGTATTCGTTGTCGGTTTGCCAGAACGCCACGCCGGGATGGTTGCCGTAGTGGGCCGCCACGGCCGTGCAGATCGCGCGCGCGGCTTCGTAGTACGACGGCGAGGAAAAATCGTAATGCCGGCGCGAGCCGAAATGGCGCGCGCGCCCATCGGCGCCGACCGGGAGGATATCGGGGTGCCGGTCGACGAGCCACTTCGGCGGCGTGGCCGTCGGGGTGCACATGACGATCTGGAGTCCAGCCCGATGGAGCGTGTCCACCGCGCGATCGAGCCACGCCCAATCGTATTGCCCCGGCGTGGGCTCGATGCGGCTCCATGCGAACTCCGCAATGCGCACGCGCTCGATGCCGAGCGTCTTCATGCGCCGCGCGTCTTCTTCCCACATCGTTTCCGGCCAGTGTTCCGGGTAGTAGCAGACTCCCAGGTGCATCCCCCCTCCCCTTATGCGTGATGTTCGATCGATGAAAGCGGTGCAACGGCGAAGCCGTCGTCCGTAAACAGATGGCAGGCGCTTGGCGGGGCGCCGATTGCGATGCGCTCGCCGGTGCGGCAGGCGGCATCGCCCGGCACCTTGGCGATCAGCGCGACGCCGTCCGGCTCGTCGAGATGAACGCAGGTCTGCTCGCCGAGCCGCTCGATCAGATGGATCTCGCGCGTAAGCCGGAGCACCGATGCGCCGCCACCCTCGTCCGCGCTCCCCGTCGGGGCGACGAACGACAGATGCTCGGGCCGCACGCCCAAGGCCACGGGCTGCCCCGCCTGCAACGCCGTGCCGTCGAGCGGCAGCCGCACTGCCTCCGCCGTGCGCGCGACGGCGACCGTGACGCCCGCCGCGTCGACGGCAACGACCTTCGCGGGCAGAAAATTCATGCGCGGCGAGCCGATGAAGCCCGCCACGAACCGGCTCGCGGGGCGATGGTAAAGATCGAGCGGCGCACCGATCTGCGCGATGCTGCCGTAACGTGTCGTGTCTTTGCCCGCATGCAGCAAGACGATCTTGTCGGCAAGCGTCATCGCCTCGGTCTGATCGTGCGTGACGTATACGACGCTCGCTTTTGCGAATTGGCGATGCAACCGCGCGATCTCGATGCGCGTTTGGCCGCGCAGCGTCGCATCCAGGTTCGAAAGGGGTTCGTCGAAGAGAAAAACGCCGGGCTCGCGTACGATCGCCCGCCCGATCGCCACGCGCTGCCGCTGACCGCCCGAGAGCGCCTTCGGCCGCCGATCGAGCAACGCGTCGAGTTGCAGGATGCGGGCCGCCTCGCGCACGCGGCGCTCGATGTCGGCTTTCGGCGTCTTGGCGAGCTTGAGTCCGAATGCCATGTTCTCGAACACGGTCATGTGCGGAAAGAGCGCATAACTCTGAAAGACCATGGCTACGCCGCGCTCCGCGGCCGGCACGTCATTCACCACGCGCCCCCCGATGCGCACCTCGCCCGCGCTCGGGTCCTCGAGCCCCGCGATCATCCTCAACAGCGTGGATTTGCCGCAGCCGGACGGCCCGAGGAAGACGCAAAACTCGCTCTCGCCGATATCGAGGTCGACATTGCGCACGACGGGCGCCGCGTCGCCGTAAGCTTTCTCCAGACCTTTCAACGAAATGCTCGCCATACCTCACGCTCCATGATCTAATCGCGTCGATTGCGGAGGTTAAGCGCTTAATCAGCAGACCAAAAAGAAAATCGATCGCGTGTCGATCGATCGGTGCGGCCTGCCGCTGTCTCCGAAATCGTTGATCTTTGCAGCGCATAGTGCCGTCAGTTTCGGCTCGCTGCAAACTTTGAATGGCCGTCCCACATTTTGAACGAATCGATCCAATGGCCACCATCAACGAAGTCGCCCGGCTGGCTGGCGTCACCCCGGCGACCGTATCGAACGTGCTCCGCAATCGTGGCCGCGTGGGCGAATCCACACGCCAGCGCGTGCGCGAAGCGATCGACACGCTGGGCTACCGGCCGCATCTGGCGGCGCGCGCGCTTGCCGAGGGCCGTGCGCCCACACTCGCGCTGATGGTGTCGAGCATCGCCAATCCGTTCTATCCCGAGTTCGCACTCGCCGTGGAAAGCGAAGCGCGGGCATCCGGCCACTTCGTTATCATCTGCAATACGAACAGCGATCCGGCGATGGGCCGCGCGTATCTGGAGCAGATCGGCGGCACGCTGTCAGAAGGCGTACTCGTCATGAATGCGAACCTCGATTTTGCCGACCTGCATGCCACGCAGGCGCGCGGCGCGCCGGTCGTGCTCTGCATGTGGGAACGTCCGGACGAGCCGCCGGGGTTGCCCTGCGTGGCCGTCGATTTCGTATTGGCGGGCCGCATCGCCGGCCAGCACCTGCTCGGGCTGGGCCATCGCCGCATCGGCGCAATCGTCGGCAGCAAAGCATCGGGGATTCATACGCCGCGCCATGAAGGGTTCGTGTCGGCGATGCAGGCCGCGGGGCACGCCTTCGATGAACGCCTGACGCACCACGCGCCCGATACGATCCAGGGCGGCTACGATGCGGCGCACGCGCTGCTGAGCGAGCACCCCGACCTCACGGCCCTCTTCGCGACCAACGATCTGCCCGCGCTCGGCGCGATTCATGCGGCCGCCGATCTCGGGCGCGAGGTTCCTCGGGATCTGTCGGTCGTCGGTATCACCGACATTCAGCTGGCGCGCGAATCGCGCCCGGCATTGACGACCGTCGCGGTGCCTACCGAGGAAGCCGCACGAGAGGCCGTGGCGTTGCTGCGCAGCCTGATCGCCACTGGCGCATCAGATCCCGCGCAGGGTGCGGCGGTGTGCCGGACGTCCGCACCGCAACTCGTCGTGCGGGGATCCACGGCACCGCCTGCCGGACACGGTGCGCGCAACGGGACGCGACGGTCGCCGGGCAACTGATACGCCCTTCGTCTCTGCGCCAACGCGGCACACGCCTTGCTCGCCACTGCAATGTTCGCGCCGTCGCCCGCCGGCGGCGTCCCATCCAGCCTGCGGCCAAAGGAGACACGAGATGCATGCGTCGAAAAAGCACCCCCTGTCTGCGCAAAACGCCGAGACCGTACCGAAATCTTCGCTGCCCGCCTACCCGGGCGGACATCCGGTCACGCGCGCCTTCGATAGCTTCGCGAGCACCATCACACGTTGGGCAGGCTCGCCGATCGCATTCGGGCTCGCGGTGATCGTCGTCCTCACATGGGCCGTCACCGGCCCGCTCTTTCATTACTCGGACGCGTGGCAACTCGTCATCAATACGGGTACCACGGTTGTCACGTTTCTCATGGTGTTTCTCATTCAACAAAGCCAAAACAAGGACAGCGTTGCCATTCATCTGAAGCTCAACGAGCTGGTGGCCGCCAATCGGGCGGCCAACAGCGAACTCATCGGCATCGAGGACATCTCGGAAGAGGACCTGCGCAAGATTGCCGATGCCTACCTCGCGCTGGCGAAAAAAGCCGATGCGACGAAGGCCGAGAAGCAGGCAGTCGAGCAATCGGTCGACGAAGCCAAAAGCCGGCCTGGCGGCAAGGCTAAGCGGTAGGCTCGCGCGACTCGGGAAACGGCGCCGTCACGGTTGCGCGCGCCGACCCTGCAACCCCCTCGTCGTAGGCGTCGATGTAGCGCCGGCCGTAATAGCTGTCGAGCAGCAACTGCCGCAATTCCGACATTAGCGGATAACGAGGGTTGGCCCCGGTACATTGATCGTCGAATGCATTGCCGGCGAGTTCGTCGAGTCGCTCGAGAAAGAGCGTCTCGGGAACGCCGGCCTCGCGAATCGACGCCGGAATGCCTAGCGTCGCCTTGAGGGCTTCGATCCAGCCAATCAGCGCATCGACTTTCTCGCCGTCGTTGCGCCCGCCGAGCGCGAGCGCGTCGGCGATCTCCGCATACCGACAGCGCGCTACCGGCCGGTCGTACTGGCTGAACGCTGTCTGTTTGGCCGGCACGTCGGCCGCGTTGTAGCGCACGACGTTCGAAATCAGCAGCGCATTGGCGAGCCCGTGCGCGAGACCGAACTCGGCGCCGAGTTTGTGCGCCATCGAGTGACAGACGCCGAGAAATGCATTGGCGAACGCGATGCCGGCCAGCGTCGCCGCGTTGTGCACCTGCTCGCGCGCTTTCGGATCCGCCGCGCCGTTCAAATAGGCCGAAGGCAGATGCTGCTGCAGCAACCTGAGCGCCTGCACGGCCTGCGCGTTCGAATATTCGTTAGCCATGACGGACACATATGCCTCGAGCGCATGCGTGACCGCGTCTATGCCGCCAAACGCGGTAAGACTTTTCGGCATGTTCATGACGAGGTTGGCGTCCACGATGGCCATGCCGGGCGTGAGCGCATAGTCCGCAATCGGGTATTTGGTGCCTGTGGCTTCGTCGGTCACGACGGCAAAGGGCGTCACCTCGGAGCCCGTGCCCGAAGTCGTCGGAACAGCCACGAGTTCGGCCTTCGCGCCCATCGCAGGGAAGCGGTAGATCCGCTTTCGGATATCCATGAAGCGCAGGGCCAATTCCTCGAAGCGAACCGTCGGATGCTCGTACATCACCCACATGATCTTGGCCGCATCCATCGGGCTACCCCCGCCGAATGCGACGATGACGTCGGGCCGGAACGCCTCCAGCGCGGCCACCCCTTTGCGCACGATAGCCAGCGTAGGGTCGGCCTGAACCTCGTGAAATACTTCGACATCGATGCCCTTGCCTTCCAGCAGACGAACGATTTCGTCGACACGGCCATGATTGAAAAGGTAGGCGTCCGTAACGATCAGCGCGCGCTTTTTTCCCGCCAGATCGTCGAGCGCAAACGGCAGGCAGCCGCGCCGGAAATAGATACTTCGCGGCAGTTTGTGCCACAGCATGTTTTCGGCTCTCTTGGCCACGGTCTTCATATTGATCAGATGCCTCGGGCCGACATTCTCCGAAACGGAATTGCCGCCCCACGAGCCGCATCCGAGCGTGAGCGACGGCCCGAGCTTGAAGTTGTACAGGTCGCCGATACCGCCATGCGACGCCGGCGTATTGACCAGGATTCTCGCGGTCTTCATGCGCTCGCCGAAATAACGGACGCGATCGTTCCGCGCATCTTGATCGGTGTAAAGCACCGAGGTGTGGCCGATGCCGTCAAGGGCCACGAGCGCTTCGGCGCTCGCCACCGCCTCATGAAAGTCGCGCGCGCGATACATGGCGAGCGTTGGCGAAAGCTTCTCGTGAGCGAAGGCTTCGTCGGCACCGCATGAACTGACCTCGCCTATCAGCACCTTGGTAAAGGGCGGCACCTCGATGCCCGCCATCCCGGCGATCCGCACGGCCGACTGCCCGACGATGTCGCCGTTCAGCCTGCCGCCCACGACGAGAATCCTGCGCACGGCGTCGCGCTCCTCGTCGTCGAGCACATAGCCGCCCGCGCGTTGAAATCGGGCCCGGGCTGCTTCGTATACCGCATCGACGATGACGACCGATTGCTCCGACGCACACACCACGCCGTTATCGAACGTTTTAGACATGAGCACGGAAGCGACCATCCGCTTGATGTCGGCCGTTTCATCGACGACGACGGGCGTGTTCCCTGCGCCGACGCCGATCGCCGGCTTGCCCGACGAGTAAGCCGCCCTCACCATGCCGGGCCCCCCGGTCGCGAGAATCAACGCGATATCGCGGTGGTGCATGAGATGGTTCGTCAGCTCGACCGACGGCTGATCGATCCAGCCGATGATGTCGCGCGGCGCGCCGGCAGCCACGGCAGCCTCGAGCACATGGCGCGCGGCTTCGCAGGTGCAGCGCCGCGCGCGGGGGTGCGGGCTCAGGATCACGCCGTTGCGGGTTTTCAACGCGATCAACGCCTTGAAGATTGCCGTGGACGTCGGGTTCGTCGTCGGCACGATGCCGCAGATCACTCCGAGCGGTTCGGCAATCGTGATAGTCCCGTGCAGGTCGTCTACCGCGACGATGCCGCAGGTCTTTTCGTCTTTGTAGGCGTTGTAAATGTACTCGGACGCGAAGTGATTCTTGATGACCTTGTCTTCGAGCACCCCCATGCCGGTTTCCGCCACGGCCATCCGGGCCAGCGCGATGCGCGCATCGGCGGCGGCCAGCGCCGCGTGTCTGAAAATCTCGTCGACCCGCGCTTGCGAGAAGCCGGCGAATATCCGCTGTGCCGCGTTCACGCGCGCAACGAGATCGTCGAGCGCGTCAATGTTCGTTACCGCCATCGTTGACTCCTTCTATTGAAACTGCTTCGTCGGCTTCACGCGACGTCCTCGGCGCGACGTCGGCCGACATGGCGACGGTTGTGGGTGTCGACGAACAAGTAATCATGATTTCGCCTGCTGAAACCGGCATTCAAAAGCGTGTATGCATGCCGACTCGCACGACGGCCTGCGACGCGTCGCTCGACGCGTAGGCGGTGCTGTTCATTCCGCTCAGTTGCGCCGAGGCACCTGAATTGGCCCGTTGATAGACGCCGAGCAGATACACGCTCGTACGTTTGGACAAGGCGTAATCTAGAATCCCGGCGAACTGATGCGCGTGGTTGTTATCGACGACGTCATTGCCCTTCATGTACATGTATGACGCGCCAGCGCTGAGCGCAGGCGCGAAGTTGTAGCGTGCGCCAATGGATCCTTCATAGACGGATCCTCCGTTGGCCGAGTTGTGCACCGTCGTGAACAACGCATTCGTCATCCAGGCGCCGAAGCGATAATGCGTGCCGATGCCCCAGTTGCGCACGCTGACCTGCGGCGATCCGCTCGTGTATGTCTTGATGTTGGTGTAGGCCGCATCGATGCCGAACGGGCCCTGCGCATAGTCGAGCGCAAAGCTCTGCGAATTGCCGGCGCCGACCGAGCCGGCCACGCCGCCGAAGCCATACATCGCACCGAAACTGAACCCGCCGAACTTGGGCGAGACGTACTTGACCGTATTCGAAACGGCCTCGCCGCTCATGCGGTCCCAGTCGAACGCGCCGGTGGGATTGCCCGGCAAGGCGAGCTTCTGAAACGGCCCGGCCCTGTAATCGTAAAAGTGGCCGGCGAGTTCCGCCGGATCGTCGCCCGAAAAGAAGAGCGAATCCGACATGAAATCGTATTGATTACCGAATGTGAGCTTGCCGAAGCGGTCGTTGTCGAGTCCCACGTAGGACGTACGCGTAAAGAGGCTCTTGCCCGACATGAACGAGCCGTCATCGACATGAAACTGATTGACGAGCGAGAAAATCGCCTTCGTTCCTCCGCCGAGATCCTCGGTGCCACGGATACCCCAGAGGTTCGGGCCATTGACGCCGTCGTCCATTAGCAGATTGTGCTTGCCGCCTTCGTTGCTGACGTAGGACACACCCGTATCGATCTGGCCGAAGAGCGCGATACTGCTTTGCGCGTGCGCCAAAGTGGCCAGGCATGCGCCGGCCGTAACCGCTGCGATCGCCGCGTGCTGCTTTCTGACTCGCATTGCGTAATACCTTTATAAATTTAGTTGTCCTAATTGATTCCACGACTCGAAAAGACCGATCCTCCGCCGGGGCAACCGCGTCCCGTTCCTTCGCGTGCGCGGGAACGGCTTCGATCGTCAGGCCGGCACCCTCACCGCGGGTGCCGGCCTGACGATCCGTTGCCAATGCGACTTCTGGGCAAAGACGAGGCGGTTATCGGTGAACTTGACGTCCTCCAGGCGCAGGCGCCAGAGATCGGTCGTTCTGAGCCGTGCAATCGGATGACGCGCGAGATAGAGACTCGACGCGGCGCGACGCTCCGCGCCCGTCAGACACTCCGCCCACGCCCCGAACTGCACGCCGCGTATGTCGCGAATACGCTCCGGCTGCGCGCCGATCGTTCCCGCCACGGCCGGCGAGTCGCGCATCGCCATACCGTGGCGCGTCTGAACGCTCGTCATGACGATGAGGCTCGCCGCCGGCTCGTCGAACGCGTAAAAGCAACTCGCGGCCCACGGCATGCCCCGGTCCACCACCGCCAGACCGAGCACATGGTGCGCGACGATGAATTCGGCTATCGGTGCAGGTAACCGGGACATGGAGAACCCCCTCTCGCTATTTATCGGCAAAGTGGACCGCAAGGTCTTCCGAAACACATACCGTCATGCGTTCAATGCACGTAGGTCGCCCACAGATGCGAGAACGGCATCACGAGCAGGAGCGCTGGCAGCATGTTGGCCACGGGGAAAGGCTTCACGCCGCAGATCCGAAACCCCGTCGCGAGCATGATGAGACCGCCTGCCGCGGAGAAGTCGGCCATCATCTCGGGCGTCGTCATCGGCAGGATCTTGACCGCGAGCACCGCCAGCGCCATCTGGATCGCGAGCTGCGGCACCGCGATCGTCGCAACGGCATAACCGAGCGCCGTCGCGAAGATCGCCGAGGTGAAGAGATCGAGAATCGTCTTGATGTAGAGAATCGACGGGTCGCCCGTCATGCCCTCGTGCATCGCGCCGAAGATGCCCGTACCGCTTGCGCAAAACAGCACGAGAATGGCCACGAAGCGATTCGTGAACTCCTCGTGACTGAGCTCCCCCTTCGACGGCAAGTAGCGTTCGATAACGCCGCGCGTCACACCAGCGGCGGTGCCGATCCGCTTCTCGAGCTGGATGATCTCCCCGAGTGCCGCACCGAGCACCATCGCCAGCACGACGGCGGGCATGAACTTGACCTTCACCACGAGCATGATGCCGAGCCCCATCGAGCAAAGCCCGAAAGTCTGCGGCAAAGCAACGCGCAAGCGCTCCGACAATCGCTGGCCGAGAAAGGCGCCCGCAACCCCACCTGCAATAACGGCAGAGCCATTGAACCAGGGTCCGATGAACATATCCTTCTTCCTTGAGTTTTCCTAACTGTTTTGTCGCGCCGGCCCCGGGAGGGGACCAGCGAAGTCAAGCCGCCAGTTCGCGCCAGCGCGGCAGCGAGGGCACTTCGAGTTCGAACAGATCGAGTGCCCGGCCCACGCTGTGGGTCAGGACGTCGTCGAGCGTCGCCGGCCTCTGATACAGCGCCGGCACCGGCGGAAACACGATGCCGCCCATCTCCGTCACGCGCCGCATGTTGTCGATGTGCGCGAGTGTCAGCGGCGTCTCGCGCGCCATCAGCACGAGCCGCCTGCGCTCCTTCAGCACGACGTCCGCCGCCCGGGTCAGCAGATTGTCCGAGCACGCATGAGCGATCGCTGCGAGCGAGCGCATCGAGCAAGGCGCCACCAACATGCCTATCGTCTTGAACGAGCCACTCGAGATCGATGCGCCGAGGTCGGACGCCGCATGCACCTGATCGGCAAGCGCATGCACCTGGTTCCGGTCATATTCGGTTTCGAGCGAGCGCGTCAGCTCCGCGCCACGCGAGAGCACGAGATGGACTTCGATATCCATGAGCCGGAGCAATTGCAACGCTTTGACGCCGTACTGAAAGCCGGTTGCGCCGCTGATCCCGACGATGATGCGCTGGCGGTTCATGCGGTATCCCCGGTAAAGTCGGGCAGGAATCGCCGGACGTCGACCTCCTTGAATTTAGACCGCTGGAAATGCGCCTTCAGATGGAACGGCACGGTGCAGTCGAAAATCGTCTTGCAGGACGTCCCCTGCTGCGGAATCGTCGGGCTGAACTCCGGAACTTGCGACGGATCGAGCGGGTGGCAACGCACGCCCGGAATCGTGACGGTGCTCACGTCACCCTGGTAGCGCGTTTGCATCGCCCAGAGAATGTCGTCCGTATCGAAGATGTCGACGTCCTCATCGACGAGAATCACATGCTTGAGCTCAGGGAACGCCGCGAACGCGAGCAATGCGGCCTGCCGCTGGCGCCCTTCGTCGACCGGCGCGGATTTCCTGAACTGCAGCACGGCAAGCAGCTTGCCGCCGCCCGCGGCATGCGCATTGACGTTGAGCAGCCGGCCCGGCATCGCGCGCTCGACCATCTGCAAAATGCTGGCCTCCGTCGGAATGCCAGCCATGTTGACGTGCTCCTCGCCCGGGCCGACGGTGGTCTGCAGGATCGGATTGCGTCGATGCGTCACGGCCTTGACCTTGATGACCGGCAGCGCCGCCTTGGCTTCGCCCGTGTAGCCCGGGAACTCGGGCATGGCTTTGCCGGTATCGGTATTCTGGTCTTCGCGCAAACGCACGTTGGGCAGCAGTTCGCCCTCGATCACCACCTCCGCGTGAGCGATGGCGCGCGCGCCCACGCTCACGCAATCGGTCAGCTCGACCGCGCGACCACGGATCGCACCGGCGACATTGAGCTCGTCGAAGCCCTGCGGCGTAGTGGGCGGCTCGAAGCAGGCTGCGATTTCGATTGCGGGGTCGACGCCGATGCTGATCGAGATCGGCAGTGCCTTGCCCGCCTTTTCCGCCTTCTGACGGAATGCCTCGATATGACGCCCGGGCGTGAGCCACATCGAAAGTTCGTCGCGGCTTTGCACGCAGAGCCGATGGATCGTAATGTCGGACTCGTTCGTCTCGGGGTCGGACGCGTAGCAAAGCCCCATCGTGATGTAAGGGCCCGCATCCTCCTCGGTATTGGTGGGCGCCGGCAGGAGCGTACGCAAGTCGAAGTTCGGGTCCGTCGCGAGGTGAACGACTTCCTGGCACTGAGCCTTGTCCTTTCCCACAACGACCGGCGGAATCGGATTCTGCACCGCGTCCTTCAGCAGGAAGCCCAGTTTCTGCGGCTCGCAGCCCAGCAGCTTACCCACGCGCTTTCTCGAACCCACGAGACCGATCGTCACGCGAAAGCCTGGAAAGCCCTTGACCTTGTTGAAGACCATCGCGGGGCCGCCCCGGCGCGTCGGACGCTGGCATGTGCCGCCCGCGCCCACGTAGCGATAGACGCCCGAAAGCTCGGCGGTGGGATCGACTTCGGTGTCCGTTTGTACCAGCTCGCCCGGAATATCGGACAGCAGTTGCAACGCCGAACGCAGATCGTATACCTGCGACTTATTTTCGCGCTTCATATCTCGCATCGTTTTCTCCAGAAATTATCGGATGTGGTGCGAGACACAATATAGGCTCGGGCGTTAGCGCATGAGAATTACCGTTTTGGTACTCGAAGCCAACCAAAAAGATATCGCCGAATTCAATTGATCCAGATCAAAACCGGACTGGCGATTGCGAGATACGATCGGCCGGTATGCTGGAGATACTATGGATTTGAAGCGCCTACGTTACTTTTGCGCGGTGATCGAGCAGGGCACCATCGCCAAAGCGGCACGTGTGCTCAACATCTCCCAACCTCCGCTCAGCAAGAGGCTTCAGGAACTGGAAGAAGAGATCGGAGCACCGCTCTTCTCGCGCGGCACCAAGAAGGTCGAACCCACCGCCGCGGGACATCACCTTTATCGGCGTGCCTGCGAGATATTGCGCGGCGTTGAAGACGCAACCAGAGAAACGATCTCCCTGGCAAGAACCGAGACACGAACATTACGCATCGGTTTGACACATCTTTATCAGAATTATTTCCAGAATTTCATGCTTGAGTTAAACAAGAGAAATCCTGGAATTCAGATTGGTGTTTCAATTTCAGACTCGAGTCATCTGGAAAGGCTGTTGCAGAACAAGCTGATCGATATTGCGTTGATTCAACACCCGGAGCACGTGGATGGATACAGCTGCATCGATCTGGAGCCCGTGAGGCTCGTTGCCGTCGTCGGGCGCGCCTTGTCGGGCGTCGCGCCCCGCGGCGCCGCGACGCTCGCGGAAGTCGGCCATTGGCCCCTGGTGCTGCTCAGGCGTGCGGAAGGGCTCGGCACTTTCGATCGCCTGCAACATAAACTACGTGAGGTCGGCATACGGCCCAACGTAGTGCACTACATCTCGCAGCCGGGCGTCATACTCAATCTGATCGAATCGGGTCTGCCGGCAGCGGCGTTGCTGCCGGCGTCCGAAGTCGATCCGGGCCGCTGGCCTCAATGCGAGGTAATCGAAATCGAGCCGCGCGTCGACGTGTTCTACCCATCGATCGTCAAGCTGACCGCTGCACCTCACGTGCCAGAAGTGATGGACATCGTCGACGAGGGATATCGGTTCTCGGAAAAGGAATTCCGCTGCTAGGTGCCGGTACTGGCGAAGCTTCCTCCAAACAACCACGCATCGAGCTGCGCGAGCGACCGGACGACGAGATCCGGCTCGGGCGTACACGGCTCGCCCCGGTCGTTCAGCAAAATCGTCTTTCCGACGCCGGCCGCCCTGCCCGCCGCTATGTCGCTGGGCTTGTCGCCCACGAGGGCCGAACGGGCCGGATCGAGCCGAAGATCGCTGCACGCGCGCACGATCATGCCGGGGTTCGGCTTGCGATCGCACGACTCCGTCTTGTAGCGACCGAGCCCGTGCTCGGGGTGAAACGGGCAGAAGTAGACAGCATCGAGCGTCACGCCATGCGCGGTGAACCGGCCGCGCATCCACTCCGTCAGATCGTGGAATTCCCGTTCGGTGTAATAGCCGCGCCCGATCCCGGCCTGATTCGTCACGACGACGAGCGCCATGCCCGCCGTCATCGCGTGCGCGCACAGATCGAAGATGCCTTCGACGAATTCGAAATCCTCTCGCCGATGGACGTAGTGCTTGTCGACGTTGATCACGCCATCGCGGTCGAGAAACAAGGCCGGCCTCGCCATCGCCGTCACATCGGCCGAAAAAAAAGCGCCTCGATGCGCTCGCGCGACGGCCGCTCGAGCACCCCCTTCTCCGTGATCAATGCCGTCACGAGTTCCGCCGGCGTCACGTCGAACGCCGGGTTGCGCACCGATACCCCCTGCGCCGCCCATCGGCATTCGCGGTATCCGGTCACTTCGTCCGCCGCGCGCTCCTCGATCGGAATGGCCGCGCCATCGGATACGGTGCGGTCGATCGTCGACAACGGGCAGGCCACGTAAAACGGAACACCATGGCGTTGCGCCGCGAGCGCGACCATGTAAGTGCCGATCTTGTTGGCCACATCCCCATTGCCGGCCACGCGGTCCGTACCGACGATCACGGCATCCACCTCGCCGCGGCTCATCATGAACCCGGCCATGCCATCGGTGATCAGCGTCACGGGAATGCCCTCCTGAACCATTTCCCACGCGGTCAGACGTGCGCCTTGCAGGAACGGGCGCGTCTCGTCGGCAATCACCGAGATCCGCTTTCCGGCATCGCGCGCGGAGCGGATCACGCCGAGCGCCGTGCCGTGGCCCGCCGTGGCGAGCGCGCCGGCGTTGCAATGCGTCAATACGCGACTGCCATCCGGGAGCAGATCGGCGCCATATGCGCCCATCGCGCGGTTGATCCGGACATCCTCAGCGGCGATTTCGTGCGCGAGCGCGAGCAATTGCGCCGCGATCTCGGCAGGCGGCTGCGATGCGATGCGGGCCCACCCCGACCGCATGCGCTCGAGCGCCCAAAACAAGTTCACGGCCGTCGGCCGGCTGGCCGCGAGCAGATCGAACCCCTCGTCGAGCGCGCGTGCGAACCGGTCCGAGCCGGCCCGCGCGAGCCGCAGCGCCTCGAGTGCGACGCCATATGCCGCCGCGCAGCCAATGGCCGGCGCACCGCGCACGACCATCGTGCGAATTCCCTCCGCCACGCCGGCCGCGCTGTCGTAGGCCAGATACTCGATGCGCGCCGGCAACACGCGTTGATCGATCATCTCGAGAAGCCCGCTGCGCCACCGCAGCGTCTGCACGCCACGGGACTCTTCGTCGTTTTGCATCGTCAATCACCTTCGAGTGCAAATGGAGAACATCTTGCGTGCCACGTGCGGCACATACCGCCTCAATCGCGCGCCGCCCGCCGGCCGTAATGCCGGAATTTTTCGACGACCTCGCGCATTTCGTCATCGCTCAGGCACCGCGGCGTGCCGATCTGCAATGCGCGCCAGTACTGCTCGCATAGCGCCTCCACTTCGACGGCGACAGCCAGCGCGTCGCCGAGATCGTCGCCGAGCGCGATCATGCCGTGGTTGCCGAGCAGACAAGCCTTGCGCCCCTCGAGCGCGGCGAGCGCATGGTCCGACAACTGCTGCGAGCCAAAGAGCGCGTACGGCGCGCAACGGATCGTCGAGCCGCCCGCCACGGCGATCATGTAGTGAAACGGCGGCACTTCGATGCCAAGGCACGCGAGCGTCGTGGCGAACGGCGAATGCACGTGGATCACGGCGCCGGCTTCGGCACGCGCGTTGAGGATATCCAGATGAAAGCGCCATTCGCTCGAGGGCCGGCCGGCACTCGTCACGGCGCCCGCGCGATCCATCGTCACGAGAGCCTGCGGCGCAAGCAGCTCGGCCGGCACACCGGAGGGCGTGATCAGCAACCCTTCTTGCGTACGCACGCCAACGTTGCCGGAGGTACCGCGGTTGAGCCCCAGGGCGACCAGCCGACGCGAAACGTCCACCACTTCGCGCCGCAAGGCATCGTTCGCGCACGCGTCGGGGCCGACTGGGACAACTGGGGGCTGGGGCGTCATATCGGTGATCGGCTTCATGGCTCAGCGCGCGAGCACCCGTCCCGCTACCGCGCTCAGCCGTTCCAGCATGCGCGGATCGCGAGCCTGCGGTGAGGTGATAATCGCATGCTCGAGTGCGCTGCGGCACGCGCACGCAGCGGCATGCCCATCCGCCCCCGCGCGCGGCGCGGCGCTCCTCACGAGGCTACGCGCCTTGTCCGCGTTGCCCGTAAGCACACTGACGATCTGCGCGACCGTAACGTCATCGTGCCCGGGATGCCAGCAGTCGTAATCGGTCACCATCGCCACCGTCGCATAGCACATCTCCGCTTCGCGGGCGAGCTTGGCCTCCGGCATATTGGTCATCCCTATCACGTCGCAGTTCCATGTGCGATAAAGCTCCGACTCGGCCAACGTGGAAAATTGCGGTCCTTCCATGACCAGATACGTGCCCCCCCGTACCGCCTCGATGCCGAGATCGACCGCGGCCGCCTCGATATGGTTGCCAAGGCGCTCGCATACCGGGTGAGCCATCGAAACGTGGGCCACGAGCCCGGTGTCGAAGAAGCTCTTGGCGCGCGCGAACGTCCTGTCCACGAACTGATCCACGATCACGAACATGCCGGGGCGCAGATGTTCGCGCAGCGAACCGACGGCGGACACGGAAATCACGTCGGTGACGCCGGCCCGCTTGAGGGCGTCGATGTTCGCGCGAAAGTTGATCTGACTCGGCGCGATGCGATGCCCGCGTCCGTGCCTTGGCAGGAACACCATTCGCCGTCCGTCGAGTTCGCCCATCATCAGTTCGTCGGACGGCTCGCCGAAGGGCGAATCGACCTTCACCCAGCGCCGATCGCGCAACCCATCGATGTCGTATACGCCGCTGCCGCCGATAACGCCGATCACAGGCACCTGCCCCACTTGGTCCATGATGTCTTCCTCGGTATGCGAAAGAACGACCGGCCGTGCTACGGCTGCCGGATGAAGTGTCGCAACGCGCCGTGCGCCGCGGCATATCTGCCCAAAAACCAGTACCAGAGATACAGACGCCGGCGTAACGGGAGTTCGTTGTCGAACAGGAACTGCCGCGCGAAGTACGCGCTTGCCAACAGGCTGTTGGTCGGCACGACTTCGCGGTATTGCCGCCGCTGAAACTGATCCGGCCGTCGCCCCTGCAGAGCGTCGATGAGCCGTCTCGCCGCCTCGCGGCGTCCCGGCGCGAGCGCGATGAACGTCGGGTCGTCATCGAAGCGGCCGCGCTTCAGATAGGTCGCGTCGGGCGCGGACTTGCCCACCCGGAAATGCATATGCTCGAAAACGACGTCCTCGAGGTACCGGGTTCGATCGAAACCGGCATGGCTCAGCCGCTGAAAGATGTCGAAGATATGAACGTCGATGAACGCACCACGGTATTGCGCCGGATAAGGATCGACGAGCAGCTCGCAGGTGCGGCGCGAGAGCACGGGAAACGTGCTGAGCCCGCGCTTCTTGTTCAAGTCGTTGCCGTAGGCAAGATAGATGCCGTCGGGAAATTCGTCGTTCACGGTCAGCAGCCGTTCGTCCCAGCGCGGTGTGCGCACGATCATGTCGTCGTTGGCGAGGACGACGATGCCGCCGCTGGCCCGGTCGAGGCATGCGCTGTTGTAGCTGCCCATCGATCGCGCCGGCCCGATGATCCGGTGTACCGCAATATCGTCGCTGTCGAGATCGTGGCTTTCGATGTCGTCGTCGTCGACATAGACGATCACCTCTACGCGGTCCGGCCGGGACACCGTCTCGGCAATGCTGCGAAAGAGGCGTCTCGCCAGTGCGGGACGGCCGCGCGTGGGCAGCAGAAGGGAGATCGAGGGCGCGCTCACCGGCTCGACCACCGAAGCGTGATCACGTCGTCGCCCTCCATTCCGTGCTTGCGCGAGAAACAGCCGGTCGATGGCCGAGGCGGTCGGTCATCGCCCAGAAGTCGAACAGGTCGTGCGGAAAACGGCGCTCGCGCTCGAACGAGTCGGCCATGTGCGCGTAATCCTCGAACGCCGTCCGATACAGGGTCCGCCATTGATCGACATGCGCTCGCAGCACGGATGTCCAATCATCGCGCGAAATATCGATCTGGTACGTGCACGCGGCGATCTTCGATTGGTCGCACGTACCCAGCGAGACGGTCGCGCGCCCGCACCGCAGCGCGGCGACGATGCGCATGAGCGACAGCCAGCGCCAGTCCTTGCGCTGCGGCATGTTCAGGATGACTTTGGCGGAGCGATTCAGCGCATCCCGGGCCTTGCGGGAAACAAACCTTTGAGGGAATGCTACGGAGAATTCGCTTCGTTTCAACTGCGCATACAGCTCGGCACGAAAGTCGGTCATGACACCGGTAAACAGGAGATCCCCCGGCGGTTCGAACGCGATTTGCGCGTCATCGACCGGATCGAGCCGGGGGAAAGGAATCGCACGCACGTCGAGGCCCGGAAGCATCTCCGAGATGTTCTTCAATTCGGGCAGATCGCCGAGAACGAGCATGCACCGAATGTAGGGCAGGCAATCGAGCAGGCTCACGATCCGCCTGACCTGAACCGTCGGATGCATATAGTCGTTGTCGCTCCAGAGCGGGGCGCCATGGATGAAGATCTCGCCCTGGTCGAAATCCAGATGCTCCGTCATGATGACAGCCACCCTTTTCTTTGTCGCCCGACAAAATGCAATCAGCACGTCGCACGTCTCCGGCGAGAAATTCTCGATGACGACGTTCAACGCACCGACGCTCGGCTTGCGTCCGACCGTAACCGGATAGCCGTTTTGCGTCAGCATCGCGACGAAGAACTCGACCTGATCGCTGATACCGTAGAACGGGTGGTTATATATCCACAGATGGATTGAAGGTTTGTTCGACATATTTCCGGCGCCATCCCCTCCGCTTGGGCGGATTCGAAGCAATGAACGAAAGAACGATCTCCTTCACCTCCTCGGCGGATCGGCCCGAAAACAGGCATCGGTATCCGTTGGACATCGCCTTATCCAGCCGAAAAGCGCCATCGCGCTGCAAGATGGCGTAAAACGTGGCATCGACCCGCACGATGTTGAAGCCATGCAACCCCTCGACCACCAACTCCACGTGAGCCTCGCGTTTGACGGGAGCGGGCTGCCGCCGCCTGGCGACGGCAACGGCCAGTTGCTGCAAGACGTCCTCGACCGAGCTGCCGCTCAAGCACGATGAATACGCCCCCGCCTTGACCTTTTCCGGCTCGAATGCGCCCTCTCCCTGAGGAATGGCGTAGTACCCGCGGGCGTACCGGATCACGTTGAATCCGTGCACGCCCTGCCGCATCAGTTCGATGTCCTGGCCGCCGTCCGGCACGATGCCGGTCGCCGGCGCGGGACGACGATGCCGGCGCACGAATCCGAGCACACGCGCGGCGAAACTATGCAGCCCGGGCAGCGGCATCAGCGCGCGCGAGACCGCATCGACGAGCCAATGGCGGCCGACTCCCTCTTGCGCGAGTTCGCCTTGCGCCAGGTATTTGCCGCGCAATTCAGGCAGCGTTTCGGCGAAGGTGGTGGGCTGTGCATCGGCGCTGTAATACTGCGCCACGGGCGACCAGTCGTTCTTCGCCATGCGGGGGCGGCCATACGTGTGCACGAATGCGCCTCCATATTCGAACACGGAACTGTGCCCGGTATAGATCCGGCGCATCGGGCGGGTCACGCTTTCGAACACGGCCGCCCAGCGGTCGCCTTGCAGCGTGCACTCGGAGAGCGCCTCGCTGATGGGACTGGGCGCCTGTGGCTCACTCTCCCCTTTTGCCGCACTCATGCGGTACTGTCCGTACAAATCGTTCAGCGCGCCCCAGAATTGATCGCTGAACGCTTCGCCGGAAAACTGCCGCCTCGCGTGCGCACAGCACCGGGCGCGCAGGTGCAGGTAGGCCTGCGGTGCGTCGAGCAGAGCGACGATGCGGCGCATGAGCTGCTCGACCAGCGGCGGCTCGAGCTGGCGGGTATCGCCGTATGAATCGACGAGTGCGCCGGTATTCGGATCCGGCTGAACGAGCGCGTCCCGCACCCCGCGCAGGACGATGCCCGTTTCGTCGTCCGTCACATAGACGGACGTGCCGACCGTGTCGGTCACGATCGGCACGGCGCCCGCCGCCATCGCCTGCATGATCGACACCGAATGCAAAGACAGCCCCGGCAGCAGAAAAAAATGCGCGCTGGCCAGCAGTGCATTGAGTTCGTGACCCGCGAGATAATCCTGCGCCCAAAACACACTGCGCCCCGTCTCGGCGGACAGGAACGCAAGATCGACGCCGTGCTCCTTCAAGGCCGCATCGTCGGGCTTCGCGCAACGCAGCAGCAACGTGCCGTCCCGCCCGCTTTGCTTGAACGCGTGCCAGAAACGAAGCACCAGATGCCCGCCGCGCAGGAAAAAGTTGCGCCCGTCCTGGTGAGCCGAATTGATGAACAGGAATCGCGGCCGCTCGAGCGCCGCCGCGTCGGGTTCATCGGCATGAACGGCCATTTTCCCGCTGATCCCGATACGCGAGCTATGCAGGCGCCGATCGATTCCGGCGTCCGCAAAAAAGCGGCTGAGATTGTTCAGCGTCTCGGGAATGTGCGAAAAAATGCCGAGGCACAACGGGTGAGCCAGAATGCGCCGATAGTGTTCGCGCAACTCGTCGGGCCGCGCGAACGCGCCGCTGCCCTGCCCGGCAAACGGCAGGAAGACCGGCGCGAACGATTCGCAATGAAACACGAACGGCCGGCTCAGCGACGGAAATGGCGCGGTGTGGTGGAACTCGATGTCCCCGCCCAATGCCTCCGTCAGCACCTGATTCGGCGGCCAGAAGTGGTCCCGATAGGCGCGCGCGAGCGTTTCGCTTCCGAGCGCGCAATCCCTCTCGTGCTGCAGGCTCGCGGCCTTCAGCAAGCGATCGCGAACCGCATCGTCGGCAGCCAGCCGGTCGTGCAGCTTGACGTTGTCCCATGCGTTCAGCGCCACATCGCGCGGCGCGTGGTCGACCAACGCCCGATATAGCGGGTGAAAACCGTTCAGCGGGATGTAATGGCTCAGACTCCAGGGGACGGCCACGCTCATCGATGTCGCTATCACGTTCTCCCCCTCATCACGCGCGTCACCATCCGTGTAAAGCGCACAGCCCAGCTCGATTCGAGCATCCGCATCCGTGCCTCCAGATCGGCGCTGCGGCATGCGAATGCCGCCTGTCGCTCCGCCAGTTGGCCAACCGCGGCTACCCCCGACTGCACCCGCTCCACGCGGGCCTCGAGCGACGCAACATCGGCCCTGAGCGCCGCGATGCATTCGTCCTGCGAAGAAAGGCGCTCTTCCACCCGGACGAACCGCCGCTCGAGCGCATCGAGCCGGGCGAGCAACTGCTCGTGGCCCGCCATCGACTCCTTTCTCGTGCGCTGAGCAGTGGCCAGCCCGTCGATTTCGACGCGAAGTTCGGCAAGCGTCGCGCAGACCACGACGTCCTCGGGCGCGAACCGCTCGATCACGCCACGCATATCGCCCGAGAAATCTATCTCGCCGAGCGATTGCCGTAAACCGAAAAACAACCCGCGATAAGCCACCACATTGAACCCGTGGTAGACCTCGATAACGGCCGGTTTGATACGCTCTTCCCAATAACGGTCGATGCAATGCGGCTCGTTGCCCCGCACACGCTCGGCGAGCTGCGTCAATGCCTGCGTCACGGCCGTGAGGCCGGAGCGGCCGACAAGCAGCAGCGACTTGAGTTCGCTGACCGACCCTGCGCACGGTAATTCGGCACGTATCGCCGCGGGTAACCGGTCGAGCGCGACAGTGCCGGCCGCTCTCGGAATCGCGTAGATGCGGTTATCGTATCGCACCAGGTTGCAGCCGAGAAAGTCGGCCTCGATCGTCACGGGTATGCGATCGCTCTCCACCTGGGAATAGACGATTGGCCGGTGCAGATACTCGTCCATGCGCGCCGGCAAGCCGAGCGAGCCATCGGTCGGATAGCCCAGTTGCGCGAGGATGTCGGCGTTACGCTGCGACCACCCTGCAATCGCCTCGGGCCGCAGCTCGCTCCGGTATGCGCCGATCTGTCCCGCGCGAAACGTCTCCGAATGCGGATTGAACAGGCTCGCGGCAATCGCGTCGGTGTTCCCGGGCGCCTGCAGCTTCAGTTGAATCGACCAGATCAGATCCCGCTGGCACACGTCGCTTCCGCCACCGGCCGTGCCGATCAGTTGTTCGAACGATAACGGAACGACATTGGGAAAATCCATCCACGGCAGGTATCCGCCGATCCGATCTCGCAGCGATCCAAGAAGCCAGTTGTCGTTGCACAAGCGCTCGATGCGCTCGTCGAAATCGTACTGGCTCAACCAGCCGGAAAACGCCGTCTTCCCGTCGCGATGATAGTAATGCGCCTCCGACACGAGGACATCCAGCGGATGCCGATACATGAAGAGCGTCGGCGAAGACATGAAGCGATGATGGCGGTTTCCGTACGGCGCATGTCTCACGGTGTCGACAAAAAAATCTTTCGCCACCGTATGCGAATTACTGTACTCCACGCAGTACCAGGTTTGTCCTTGCGGGAATTCGGGGCACTCGATACCCGCCTCGTAGCCGAGCGCCGTCGCCAATTCGTAAAGCAGATGCGTCCCGGCTTTCGGAATGGAAACGAGGAAGAGCGGCTTTCGGCTGAAATGCCGGTCGGTTATCGGGGCGACGACCGCAACGTCGTCAAGCGCAATGCACCCCATGAGTTCGTCCGCAAGCTTGCCGCCGTCGGTCTCGCCGAACACCACGGCGCGCGGCCTCGGCACGCTTGCCGGCGCCCGCGGATCCGTCAGGCGCTGCGACGCCATCCCTCGCTCGCTCAAGGCCGCTTCCAGCGCCGCCATCCACGCTCCGTCGCCCATCAAGCCGATACAACGAACACCCTCGTCCCACAAGGACCTCAGGTAATCGCAATAGGCTTCGATACTGCAAGGAAGGAAATCCAATCGACGCATCGCATTCATCCCGCAGCCAGTTTCGTCAAGACATCGGACAGGCTCGAAGCCACCAGCACACCGGGCAATGCCGTCGCGTCCTGAACGTGGAAATCGACCGGCCCCAACGATTGCGGCAAGGCGTAGTAGCGTGAGTCAAACTCGACGATATTCGTGCTGCCGACGCTTTGCAACAGAACGGGCTCGCTCGGCCGCACTCGAGCCGGCGCGCAAGGCGGGCGCTGCATCGGGGAGTCGCGCGTGCCTTCCTGCTCGAGCGCTGCCGACATCGCGCGCCGCCACTCGTCGAGCGCCTCGCCGCCGTCAAACAGCGGCGCGACGATAGCCGCCATCGTTTCCACCGCCGCCCATCGGTCGGCCCGCGTTCCCTCCCGGCACACCGCGAGCCAACAGGCCAACGCTTCGTTCACCGTCGCGCAGGCCTGCTCCGCAGCGTCCCAGACAGCCATGACCAGACTGTCGTCGGTGCACGAGGAACGCTCGATCCGCGTGTGCCGTCTCCAGTCGTAGTGCTTGAAGCCGAAGCGGGCCCAATCGAGGTTCGACTTGTTGAAGGCGTAACCGAACAGGTCATCGTCCTCATATTCGCGCAGCACCTCGCCGCACGCGATCGCGTCGGCCAGTTTTCGTTGAAACGGCGTGTATGCCGCTTCGTCGAAGCGCTCGACGGGACCGTATCCGTACCGCCGCGCCAAGCCGTCGAGGCCATAGTCGCGGATCATGTCCAGGTGCGTATTGGTCAGCCAGCGCCGCCAGCCGCCCACGACACCGTGACCGGAACGGTAGTTGTGCCGGTGAGCCCCAGTCAGGTTCACATGGTCGAGCCGGCGCCATATGTCCGCCACCTCCGCGTCCTGCAACGTCACGCCCATCGCGCTTGCGATGTCGCGAATGGTCGCGCCGGGCTGCTCGATCAAATCCTCCCACCGCATCACGTGGTAGCGCTCGGCGCAAGCGGAAAACGCTTCGAGGTAGGCTTTGAACGGCCCCAGCAACGCCTCGAAAAAGTTAAGATCCGATAGCTTGTACAGCGCAAGTTGCTGGCGCAACCGATCGTCGTCGGCCTCGGCCGGCACGAAGCGCTGGATATATTCGCTTGCCAGCGCGTTGATCGAAAAACACGCCGAAGCGAGCGCGCCCGCCGGATTTCTGATGGATGCGAAGCGGCGATGATCCGCATAGGCCGGATGCATGCTCCAGTGCTGCGGCCCGACATGCGAATGCACGATATCGTAGTAATCGAGCGTCTCGCGCGGGTGCGACGTAATCAGCGTAAAGTCGCCCTTGCCGCGGACCCCGATGTACTTTCTGAAGCACGCGATCCCGTCTTCCTCCTCTTTCAACCACTTCGGTCCGCCCGCCATCTCGCGAAAGTTGCCGTTGTAGAGCAGATCGGCCGTCAGTGACCGGGATCGGAAAACATCCTCTATCCGCGCGGATATCCGCATACCGGCAGTTTCGCAGAATGTCCTGAGAACCTCGCGGCGCGGCCCGACGGGCGGCCCGTATTTCCCGATTTCAGCAATCACGCTGATCAACAGCGTGAACCCTGTACGGGGATAGCCCACCACCAACGGAGGCGACACCTTCATGCGGCACCTGCGAAAGAAGTACGGGCTTCGATCACTTCGTGGCTCACGCCGAGATCCACGAAGCCGACCACTCCCGGGGTCTGCGCGGCCGTGATCCGGGCCACCGAACGCCGCACGTCGACGAACGCGTCTTGCCCATCTGCGAGCCGGTTGCAGCCAATGTTCAGGAAATATTCGCCGCCTGCCAGATGCGACGTAAACCGAAATCTGACGGCTACGCCCTGGCCTGCCTCCACGTTAAGCAACGGCGCGTTCATCATGGCCAGGTTCGTGCCGAAAACATACGTTCCGTCCACCGTCACCAAAGCGAAACCCACCGACACGTTGTCAAGCGCCGTGCCGAACGACAGCCTGACGACAAGGTCCACGGCCGCGCGCGCCGGCATTTCCGGCGGATTCGGCTCGCCGTCGACCACCCAGTCGAAGTCGACGATTTTCGCCATGCCGTTGCCGAGCCGCGTTTCGTGCTTGTTGTAGTAGGGATGCTCGAACACCTTGTCGCGCATGTCCCCCGACAGTGCGTCGACCCACGCGTCGTGGCGGGTCGGCCGGGCCGATGGCGGCGCGCCCGCACCGGGGCGCGGCCGCTCTCCGGTCACCGACGTCCCGAAGAGAAGGTTCTGATAAAAGCTCACCGCGCTTGCAATAGGACCGATGTGCCGCAGCGTTCCCTGGTCGAGCACGATCCCACGGTGGCAGATGCGCAACAGCGTATCCGCGTTGTGCGAGACCACCAGGATCGTCTTGCCGTGATCCATGAACTCGCGGATACGCTGGAAGCAGCGGTGCTGAAACTTGGAATCGCCGACACTGAGCGCTTCGTCCACCACCAGTATGTCCGGGTCGACGTGGATCGCAGCCGCGAAAGCCACACGCACGAACATGCCCGACGAATAGGTCTTCACCGGTTGATCGAAGAAAGCGCCAATGTCGGCAAACGCCTCGATGTCGGGCATCCGGCGCAG
Source organism: Trinickia caryophylli (assembly GCF_034424545.1). Lineage (NCBI taxonomy): Bacteria > Pseudomonadati > Pseudomonadota > Betaproteobacteria > Burkholderiales > Burkholderiaceae > Trinickia > Trinickia caryophylli. The sequence goes on from NZ_CP139970.1 coordinate 815,295, forward strand.
CATTTCCTGCCGGCCGAGGCCCATGATCGAGCTGTTGAGCAGGACGTTGTCACGCCCGGTGAACTCGGGATTGAAGCCTGCCCCCAGTTCCAACAGGGCCGAGATCCGCCCGTTGACCGCCACTGTTCCCTGCGTTTGCCGCATGACCGAGCAGATAATCTGGAGCAGGGTCGATTTTCCCGAGCCGTTGCGCCCGAGAATACCGACGATTTCTCCGCGATAGACGTCGAACGAAACGTCGCTCAGCGACCAGAACTCGCGATGGTAGCGCTTGCGAAGCGGATGCAACGCCTCCGCCAACCGTTCTTTCGGCGAGTCGAAAAGACGAAATTTTTTCGAAACCCCGCGAACGGATATCGCGACGTCCGAAGCGGTGGCCAGATCACATGACATCGACGAACTCCGGCTTCAGGCGGCGAAACGCATAAGCGCCGCCTGCGACGATCAGGCAGTTGATCGCCCAGAAGTACATCGTCTGGTGCACATCCGGCCACTGGAGCGCAGGGTAGATCAGCAGCCCGCGATAGCCTTCGACGATGTAATAGACGGGATTGAAGAAAAAGACCCAGTGATACTTTGCGGGCATGATCTGTTGCGCCCAGACAATGGGTGTTCCCCAGAACCAGAGATTGAGGATGATCGTCAGCCCCTGCCCGATATCGCGAAAGAAAACCTGCAGCGACGAAAAGAGCCACCCAAGGCCGAGCAGCAGGACGATGCCGCAGCCGAGGTAATAAACGATCAAGAGCCGCCCGGCCTGCAACGGCACATGAAACGATACGAGCATCGCGCCGAGGATCAGCAGAAAAATCGCGTGCGAAAAGAGGCCCGACACCACGTGCACCACGGGCAGCACTTCCGTCGGAAAGACCGTCTTCTTGACCAGATGGGCATTGCCGGTGATGGAGTTCGTCATGGCAAGCAGCGTGTCGTTGAAATAGAACCAGGGCACGAGGCCGCAGACGAACCAGAGAATGAACGGTGCGTTGCCCGGCGCCTGCGATTTGAAGCCGACGGCGAAAACGAAGTAAAAGACCGTGATGATCGCCACGGGGTGGGCAAACGCCCATAGCGTGCCGCCGAGCGTGCCTGCATAGCGACTTTGCAAGTCGCGCCAGGCCAGCGCGAGAATCACGGCCCGGTGGCGCAGTATCTGGCCAGCCATATCGGCGGGCGCAAGCTTGGAAAGCAACATCCTCATCGCTCCGAAACCTCTGGTCTACGACACGCCGAAGCCGCCTGGCCTCACACGTTGCCGTACAGCGTGTTCTTGATCATCGTGAAGCCCTTGATCAACTCGTGAATGCCGCGATCGAGCGAGAAGTCCGGCCGGAAGCCGGTCGCCTCGATCTTGGCGTTCGACACGATGTAATCGCGCTGGTCCGGATCCTTCCCGACTGCCGCCTCGACGAATACGAACTGCGGGCACTGTTCCTTGATGCGCTCGCAGAGCTCCTTTTTCGACACGTTGGCGTCCGACAATCCAACGTTGTAGATCTGCCCCCTCATCGCCTCGAACCGGTCGATGCCATGCTGGAACACCCGCGAAACGTCGCGTACGTGGATGTAATTGCGTTTGAAATGACTCTCGAAGAGCACGACGAAGCGGTCATGCACGGCGCGGTACGTAAAATCGTTGACGAGCAGATCGATGCGCATGCGCGGCGACATGCCGAATACCGTCGCGAGCCGGAAGCTGATTGCATTCGGATGCGCCATCAGCATCTTCTCGACCGCCACCTTTTCGACGGCGTACTGCGATATCGGCCGAAGCGGCGACTCCTCGGTGCAAAAGTGGTGTTCGTCTCCGGTGCCGTACGCACTGTTCGTCGTCGGCATCAGTACCCGCTGCTCCTTCGAAAGGAGCTTGAGCATCATCGCGATGGCGTCATGGTTGGTCGTCGTTGCACCGATCGGGTCCTGCGCACACAGCGGCGCACCGACGAGCGCGGCCAACGGGATGATGACGTCCGCCTCCTTCAGGAGCGGCGCCACCACGGCCTGCACGCGCACGTCGCCTTTCACCACGGAAAAGTTGGGGTGATGACAAACATGATTGAGGCTGCTCTGCCTGAATAGAAAGTTGTCGAGCACGGTGACCTTATGGCCGGCTGCGAGGAGATCGGGCACCATCGTCGAACCCAGGTAACCGGCACCGCCCGTCACAAGAACGGAGTAGGACATCAGTATTCTCCCTATGAAACCTATGAAAAGTTCCACCTCATCACCGCTGCCACGCGCGGCATGACCTGTTCCTCACCGCGGCAGAATGTCGGCCGCGGAAAAATAGTCGTTCGGCACGCCGATGTCGACGAAGCGGCCCGTGCATTCGAAGCCATACACCGCGACACCCGCCGCAGCGAGCGCAGGCAGGATGTCGTCCTCGAGCGAGATGCGCTCGCCGTTGGAAAAGCGAAGACGGCTCACCGTATCCGGCGCGATCAGATAAGCGCCGCCATTGACAAGCCCGCCCGTTTGGCCCAACCCCGACCGCAGCGACACGATCCTCCCGTCCGGCTCCATGCACATGCCCATATAGCGGCCCGACTCGCCGGCGCGAACGAGCGACATCGTCCATCCTGAGCGGCGTTCGGCGTGAAATCGACGCAGCGCCGCCAGATCGAGTTCGATGAACGTATCGCCATTGAGCACGAGGAACGGCTCATCGAAGCGCTTTTCGCGCGCCGCCTTCAGGAAGCCGCCGCCTGTGCCCATCGGCGAATCCTCGATGGCATAGTCGACGGGCACGCCGCGGTAGCTCTCGCCGAAATGGTCGACAATGGCTTCGCGCCGGTAGCCGACCGACAAGATGTAGCGCCGCACGCCCTGCCCGATCCAGTAGTCCATCTGATGCTCGAGAAACGGCCGGCCGTTGACGGGCGCCATCGGCTTGGGAACGTCTGGCACGACGTGTCGCAAGCGCGTGCCGAGGCCGCCCGCGAGAATGATTGCCGTCGTCATCGCCGTCAGTCGACCGAGTTCAGGATTGCACAGACCGCATCGACCTCCTCGTCGCGCAAATCCGGGAAGTTGCCGATATAAAAGCCATAGAAGTGAATATGCTCGGTCCGAGGAAACTGCCGGTGAAAGCCGTCTGGCAGCACGCCTTTCAAATACGGCTGCCGCAGCTGATTTCCGCCGCCGGCGCTACCCCGCCGGAATTCGATGCCCGACTCGCGCATCGTCGACATCAATCGCTGTGCAAATCCATCGTCGGCGTCCTTGAGAACGACGTTGAACGCGTAGTTGCTCGAGCCCTCGGTCTTGAAGTCGGTACGGTACTTCGTGGCATCCAGCCGGCTCAAAAACCGGTGCAGATTGGCCGTGCGGCGCCGGACATTCGCGTCGAGGCGCTTGAGCTGGCTGCGCCCCAGAATGCCGCCTATCTCCGTATTGCGGACGTTGTATGCCGGGAACGCGAAAATGAAGTCGGGGTTCAGCTCGGGGTTGGCGGCCTGCCAGTTCGCGCGCATCGCCGGATCGTCGACCTCGCGCACCATGCCGTGCGAGCGCAGCATGCGCGCCTGCTGATACACCTCCGGATCGTCGGTGCAGATCATCCCGCCCTCGATCGTGCTCATGTGATGCGCGTAGTAGAAAGAGAAGTTCGATACCCAGCCGAAGCTGCCGAGTCTGCGCCCGCGATGCGTCGCACCGTGCGATTCGCATACGTCCTCGATCAAGGGAATCTCGCGGCGCCGCAACTCGTCGAGTAGCGTATCGGTCAAGCCGTCGAAACCCTGGGCATGCGTGAGAAACACGGCGCGCGTCTTGGCCGAAAGCTTGGCGATCACCTGGGCGGGGTCCATGGCCAACGAGTGCGGATCGATATCGACGAATACGGGCGTGAAGCCGTTCTGCAATACGGAGGCCACATCGGAAACCCAGGTCAGCGGCGGCACGATCACTTCGCCGTCCTGGGGATGACGCAGCTTCAGGATAGCCATGGTCAGCAGATTCGCCGAGGCACCCGAGTTCACGAATACGCTGTATTTGACGCCCAGCCATTCGGACCACTCCCGCTCGAACGCACGGACGTTGGTGCCGTGCGTCAGAATGGGATCGTCCTGCTTCAGATGCTCGATCACGGCGTCGAGGTCTTCGCGCAGAATATTGTTGCGCATCAACGGAAATCTCATGGCTTCTCCGGGAATCGATTCACGCGTTCGGGAGAGATCGTTCACAGCGACTCGTCGAACTCGCTGACGCTTTTGACTACGGCGTGAAGGCCGATACCGACCTTCTCGTGCAAATCGGCACGCGTGCCCAACTCGAACCGATAGCCGCCGTCCGCGCCGAGGTTCAGCACCTTGGCGGGCAATGCCTGCCTTGCGACGAATTCGAACAACATGGCGTCCATGCCGCCGCGCCCGCGGAAACCCTCCTCCAGTGTGACGATGCCGGCATACGGCGCCAGCGCGTCATGAAGCGCCGCCGCGTCGAAGCGCGCGAGGTCGAACAGGTCGATCAAGCCGACCTCGCAGCCCCGCGCCGCCAACTCGGTTGCCGCCTTCAGCGCCGTGTGCAGCATGTAACCCGTGGCCACGAGGCAAATCCGCCGCCCATGCCGGTGGACGTGAAAACCGCGTCCGACGTCGGGCGGTGCCTCTTCATAGACAACGGGGAGCACCTGTGCGTCGAAGCGCAGGTATTTCGGCCCGAGCGTGCCGACGCAGCCATCGAAGAGCGCAGCCGCGCTCACGTGGTCGGCCGGCGACAGCACGCGGAAGTTCGGCATCGCACGCATGAGCGTGATGTCTTCGTAGCATTGATGCGTCGGCCCCGACACCACGTAGCTGTAGCCCGCCCCTACGCCGATCAGGTTCACGTTCATCGGCCGAACCTCGGACAACAGTGCAAGGCTCACGCGCACCTGCTCGTAACACCGCATCGTGATGAACGGTGCGATGGCATACGCGAAGACCGTGAAGCCCTCGAGCGCGAGACCGGCCGATACGTTGATCAGATTCTGCTCGGCCACACCGACGTTGACGAACCGCTCCGGAAAGCCGGCGCGAATCTTGTCGAGCACGGGTGAGCCGAAATCCGCGCAAGTGAAGAACACGCCGTCGTCGGTGGACATGGCCGCCAAAATACGCTGCAAAAACGCATCGCGCATGGCGATCGGCTTGAGAGGCTCGCTCATCGCGACTTCTCCAACAAGCCGTCGAGCAGGTCGGGCTTCGGATTGACGATGTGCGAAAGCGGCGCATCCTCGAGCCCTGGGACCCCGTGCCCTTTCAACGTTCGCGCGATCAACGCCTTTGGCCTGCCCGCCTTCGATGCCTTTTGCTCCCGCAGCGCCGCTTGCACCGCGAATACGTCGTGCCCGTCAACCGTGCGGCAGTCCCATCCGAACGACGTCAGGCGGCCGGCAAAACCGTCATGCGTCACGATGTCGTCGGTATGGCCGAGCATGCTGATGCGGTTGTCGTCGATGATCAGATGGAGGTTGTCGAGGCGGTGCTGCGCGGCGAACATGATCGCCTCCCAGTTGGCGCCCTCGTGCAGTTCCCCATCGCCGCACACCACGAATACACTGCGATCGCTCGCCTTGCGCCCGAGCCCGAGTGCCATGCCGGTCGCCACGCCCAGGCCGTGGCCAAGCGATCCGTTGACAGTCTCGTAGCCAGGAATGACCGGATCGGGAATGCCGCCGAGAAAACTGCCGGGCTCGCAAACGTGCGCGAGTGCCTCCATCGGAAAGAAGCCGAGATCCGCCAGGATCGGGTAGAGGCAGATCGACCCGTGCCCCTTGCTGACGATGCAGCGGTCGCGCCCCTCCCAGCGGGGATCGGATGGATCGAAACGCAGCACTTGGCCGTAATACAGCGCGACGAATATCTCCACCGACGAAAGCGAGGAGGCGAGCCGCGTTTCCGGCGCGCGCCGATGCACCGCAAGCGTCTCGCGCCATACCCAGTGCGCTTTGGCGCGCAAGTCGGTGGCCCGATCGTCGATGAGGGGGTCTTCAGCTTTTTCGATTGTCTGCATGGTCGACATACCAGCGATAAGTGTCTGCCAGGCCATCGTCGAGCCCGATGCTCGGCTGCCAGCCCAGCGCGCGGATGCGCGAGCTGTCCAAAAGCTTGGCGGGCGCGCCGTCCGGTTTGCCGGCGTCCCAGGCGATATCGCCCTCGTACCCGACCACGCGCGCAATCTTGTGCGCGAGTTCGCGAATCGAAAGATCGCTTCCCGTGCCGATGTTCAACGGCAAGTCCGTTTGCATCGTGCCCGCCGCGAGCAACATCAGGCAAGCGCTGGCGACATCGTCGCCATGAACGAATTCCCGGCGGGGCGCGCCGCTGCCCCAGAGCGTCACGCACGGCGCGCCCGCCGTCTTCGCTTCGTGAAAACGCCGCATCAGCGCCGAAAGAACGTGACCGGAGCGCGGATCGAAATTGTCGTTCGGCCCATACACGCTGTTCGGGATGACGGGAATGAAGCGCTGCTGCCCATACTGCTGGTTGTAGGCCAGGCACATCTGCATGCCGGCGAGCTTCGATACGGCGTAAGCCATGCTCGTCGGCTCGGGGGCACCTGAGAGCAGCGCGCCCTCCGCCATCGGTTGCGGGCATTCGCGCGGGTACATGCACGACGACGCGAACAGAATCAGCCTGGCGGCGCCCGCGCGGTGCGCCGCGCGCAAGACGTTCAGCTGGATGGCGAGATTCACGTTCATGAAGTCGGCGGGACACGACTGGTTCTCGACGATTCCACCGACGCGTCCGGCCGCGAGCACGACGTATTGCGGCGCCGCCTGCGCGAAAAAGCGATCGACCGCGACGGTGTCGGTCAACTCGAGATCGCCATGGTTTACGAGCAGCAGATTATCGAAGCCGGCTTCGCGAAGCTTGCGCACGACAGCGGAGCCGATCAGCCCGGTATGGCCCGCCACATAGATAGGCGCCGTTCTTTCCATGGGGTTACAGACCATTGGGTTGATAAACGACGACTCGGCTGCCGGAGTCCTCGAAGTCGAACGGCACGTGAACCAGATGCTTGAGGCGCTCGCGAATGGCAGCCTGGCGCTCGGGCTTTGCAAAAAGCAACAGGAAGCCGCCGCCGCCCGCGCCGAGAATCTTGCCGCCGGTCGCACCGGCCGTGAGTGCGGCATCGTAGATACGATCGATTTCGGGTGTGGAGACGCGATCCGAGAGGCGGCGCTTGTATCGCCAGCTCGCATCCAACAAGGTGCCGAACTCGTCTATCGAGCGCCGCGGGTCCTGCAGGATGGCGATACCTTCGTCGACCATCTCCCGCATGCGCTTGAGCTCGGTCTCGCGGTTCTTCATGTTGTCGATCTTCGACTTCGCGACCTCGCACGCGAGCCGGGAAAAGCCGGTGAAACAGAGCATCAGATGACTGCGCAGTTCGTCGCGGCGCTCCGGCGGCATCAGCACCGGAACGACCTCGAAGGAGCCCTGTCGATGGAACTCGATACGGTTGAAACCGCCAAAAGCGGCCGAGATCTGATCTTGCGAGCCGACATGCTCGCCCATCACCTGCTGTTCGATGAAAATGGCATCCTTGGCCAACTCGTCCTTGTTGACCATGCGGCCGCGCAATCCGTAAAGCGCATGAACCAGGCCGACCGTGAACGACGAACTGGAACCCAGACCGGAACGTGCGGGCAGATCGCCGTCATGATGAATCTCGAGGCCGTCCTCGACCCTCGCCCAGTTCAGCACCGCGCGCACGGCGGGGTGCTGGATTTCGTCGTTGTGCACGACATTCTCGATTCGCGAATAGACGACACGGTGCTTGTGCTCGAAAAACGGCGGTAATCGACGGCAACTGATATAGCAGTACTTGTTGATCGTGGTGGCCACCACCGCCCCGCCGTGCTCCTGAAACCACGCGGGATAGTCGGTCCCTCCGCCGAGAAACGAAATTCTGAAAGGCGTGCGCGTGATGATCATGGTGTCCCCTCAATCGCCAAGCAGTTTGCGCTTCAGAGGAATACTCGCCATCGCTTCTACGTTCTGCCGTTGCTGCAAGCCGAACTTCCGCTCGACGAGATTCAGATAGGCCGGCCGCGTGAAATACGTCTTCCACGCTTCGTCGCGAAACCGGAGAACTTCCGCCGCGCTCAGGTGCCTGGTCGGCAACGGCTGGCTCTCGTACGAGAGGAAGGCATACCCCTCGTACGAGTCCGGCAAGGCCCAGCCGTTTTGCTTCGCCATGTGAAACATGGGGCTTCCGGGCAAGGCCTGACAGGGGTACATGTTGGCCATCTCGGTGTTGAGCTCGAGCGCGAGATCGAGCGTCTGCTGCATCGTCTCGGCCGTGTCGTCCGGGAAGCCGAAGATATAGTTGCTGATGATGTCGATATCCGCATCGTTGATGGTCTTGCAGACATCGCGGATGTTGATCTCCTTGAACGAGCCTTTCGACACCTCCTGACGCACCGTCTGGTTGCCCGCTTCGATACCGAGTGCGAGCCAGTTCACGCCTGCCCGCTTGAACAGATCGAGCGCATCCTTGCGCACGGTGTCGACACGCGAATAAGTCCACATGTTGAAGCCGAATTCCTCGTCGATCGCCTGCTGCAATACAGGGACGTAATACTTGCGATTGAGGAAGAACATTTCGTCGCTGATGCGCAGCGTGGCCACCCCCAGATCGGCAAGCTTGCGCATCTCTCGTGCGACCCACTCCGGGCTCCAGAAGCGCATGCCGCGCGAATCGGCCGCGCTGATGCCCTCCGCGTTGTCCGCACGGTTGACGATGTTGATCATGCAGAAGTCGCATGCGAACTGGCAGCCCAGCGAAGTGTAGATCGCGGCAAACGGCGTACGCTGCGCATGATCGAATCGCGCATGCCAGAAATGCGCGCGATACAGATCGAGCGGCTTGTCCTTGCAGGGCAAGAGATCCCACGCATAGCCGGGCAGGTCCTCATCCATCCGCTCCTGCGGCACGACGCATTGCGGCGGGTTCAGTACAGGTATGGCAATCCCTCCGGGGCCCCGCCTCTTGTATCCGATGCCCTTGATATGCGGAAAATCGCCATCGAGATTGCTCCGCAAGAGGTTGTGCAACGCATACACGCCCTCATTGAGCAACACGAGGTCGACGCACGGGTGCGAAAGTACGTCCATCGGCAGCGCACTCGCGTGCGAGCCCACAAAGCAGATCTTGTGCTCCGGGGCCGCTTCCTTGAGCGCCCGGGCAAGCGCGAGCGCGCCGATCATGCTCGTGGTGCCGGAGTTCGGGTTCTGTCCATACAGGACGAATACGGCAAGCCTCGGCTTCGCGTCCTCTATACGGCGCACCGATTGTTCGAGCGTCAGGCGTTCGGCGTCGCAATCGAGAATGCCGACGCCGAAACCCTTGGCGCGGCAGGACTGGGCGAGCAACAGCGCCCAGGTGGGCGGCTCGATGGCCGAATACACCTGCGCCAGCCCCTGATAAGCCTTCGCCGAGGAATCCGGATTGACAAACAATGCGTCCATGAGTCCTTTCCTAGCCTTGCACAGTGCTTCCCGTCAAATCGGCGGGTCATGTGGCCGGCGCAGCCGGCCGGGCTGCGGCGGCGACTTCGGGCTGCGGCACCGATGCGCCCAAAGCTCGCTGCCATGGCGCGACGTACGATCGATGCTCGATTTATGAATCGGGGCCGGGCGTTCCTCGGGAAAGGGACGCGGTAGCTTGCGAGGCATGCGCCACGCAGGGCGATGCCGTCACGGTCGACGTTCGGCACCAATGCAATAACTGGGCGACGGAACTTCCATGTGCCTTCGTTTCGAGACCACAAGCTGGTTCACTCATGAGGAGCCATCTCAAGTGTGTCGGAAGGGGAAATCCGATAGAACGAGGGCTTATTGTACGTCGTACCGCGGCATAAGCAACGCATAAAGAAATATATGCGACGATACGGCATCAAACCGCATAAAATTCCTGTCGCGCGCGGCCCGGACACTAAATTCGACATTTCATCGGAATTTTCGTACGATCAACGATCCCTATACCGCGCATGTCTGTCCCCGGGGTACAGCGCTGTGTTGGGCCCCTTATTTGATTTCGAATCAGGGTGCCCCTGCACGGGTGTAAATCCGACACCCATTGAACGAGTGCGAATGTGGCAGGGGTGTGATGCGTATCGATTACCGCCTTGGCCGGGAATAAACGGGGCATTTATGCCGATTAAGCAGTTCATTAACATGCCACACGGTATATGACTCCATGCCGTAAAGGCACGTTGGGTGCACGGAGGCATCGCGGCGCCGTGTCGCGTGCGCCACTGTCGCGGCGTTGCTGCCCGCCCCGCAACGGATCGAACTGAACGCCAGCGATAAGAGGACTTACGTATGGGTCTGATACGCGTGTTTCTCGCTCTGTCAGTTGTCGTATGGCACGTGCACGGTGCCCCTCAAAAGCTCCTGAACGGCGCAGTGGCGGTACTACTGTTTTTCGTAATTTCCGGCTTCTACATGGCGATGGTCATCAACGAAAAGTATGCGACACGGGATAACTTGCGATGGGTACCCGGGTTTTACGCCGCCCGCGCCTGGCGGTTGTACCCTGCGTACTGGGTTTCGTTCATCGTGGCAGTCGCCTGGTATCGAGTAACAGGCAACCTCGATATCTTCGACTTCTCGACGCCGGGCGCACCGATCAAACATATCGCGACCATCTTTTCCAACTTATTCATTTTGGGCCAGGACGTTCACCAGTTTCTGGTCAGAGTGCTCGTAGAACACGCCGGGCCACCCGCGCTCGTCGCCCGGCTGGGTGCGCATGGCGGCGGGATATTGGCGGATTACTACATGATGGTCGGCCAGGCCTGGTCGCTTTCGAGCGAACTTTGGTTCTATGCCATCGCGCCTTTTATCGTGACTTCCCGCCGAAGGACGCTGATTTGCCTGGCGATCGCGCTTGCGCTGCGCTTTTTCCTGCTGACCATTTGCGGGCAGCGCAGCGGCATCTGGGGCATGTTCTTCTTCCCGGGCGCGGCGTGCATGTTTCTGCTCGGCAGTGCCGCTTACCATTTGCGCAAGATGCTGCCGCGACCGGAGTGGCATCCGTGGGTCGGCCTCGTATGTTTGCTCGCGTTCTTCACCTGGGTGATCCAACTCAAGTCGGCCGAGCCGATCATTCTGGCATCGCGCGCGGACTGGTCTGTCGACGAGCCTCGCTTCTGGGTGCTTTATGTGTTGTTCGCGCTGGCCGTGCCTTTCATTTTCCAGTTCTCGAAGAACTCGAAGATCGATCGGCAACTCGGCGACCTTTCGTATCCGCTCTATCTTATTCACGGTGTCATCGTGGGGATACTGCTGTGGTGGAAAGTGCCGTTCGGTGCCGGGTATCCGAGCAATCTAGTCATTGCCTCGTTGCTTTGCCTGCTGGCCGCCTTCGCGCTCAACAAAGTAATCGAAGCGCCGGCCGAGGCGTTGCGTACCCGGCTCAAGCGCCCGCTTCGAGCGCGCGGCGGTACGGGCGGCGAGCTTCCATCGACGCCCGGCACGGACGCCGCCAGTTCATGAAGCGCTGCGGCACCCAGGCAAGAAGCGCCCATTCGCAACGGCGTCGTGAACGAACGAGGCGGGACCGCACGCATGGGCCGGCATTCGGGCAAGCCGCCAAACCCCGGCTAATCGGAGCGCGTCGTTACGCAAACGAGGCTGGATCAGCATTGCCGCCGCAGATCACCACGGCTATTTTCTCGCCCGGCGAGCGGGCATAAACGCCCGAAACGAGCGCAGCAAAAGCGGTTGCGCCGCCCGGCTCCGCCGCGATCCTGAAATTTTCCCAAAGCGCCCGCTGCGCGCCGCGAATCTGCTCGTCGGACACCAGCACGGTGTCGCGTACGGTCGGAAGCAGAATCGAAAACGGCACGTCACCGATACGCCGGCACCCGAGAGAGTCCGCGGCAATGCCTGCTGTATCGACGTCGACCGGCATGCGCGCCAGCAACGCGCGATTCAACGTTGGACATTGCGTCGGTTCGACCGCTACGACCTTGACCCGCCCGCCAAACCACGCCGCGATGCCGCCAATAAAGCCGCCGCCCCCCACGGACACCAGTACGGTGTCGACGTCCGGCACCTGCGCGTCGAGTTCGATCGCAAGGGTGCCTTGCCCCGCGACCGTCGCCGCATGGTCGAACGCATGCACGTTCAGCGCGCCCGTTTCGGCGGCCCGAGCGTCGCTGGCCGCGAGCGCCTCGACATAGTTGTTGCCGGCAACGACGACCCGCGCACCGAGCTCCGTCAGTATCTTGCGTTTGAGCTCGGTCGCAAGGCTCGGCACATAGATCTCGGCGCGTGCGCCGAGTTTTTGCGCGGCATAAGCGATGGCGATCCCATGGTTTCCACCGGATGCCGCGATGACGCCCGCTGCGGGAAGACGCTCGCTAAGCAGGCGATTAAACGCACCGCGCGGCTTGAACGAACCGGTGACCTGAAGAGACTCGAGCTTCAGAAACGTTTCGCCGGGAACGCCGAACCACCCGTCCTCCAGCCGAACGACAGGCGTGGTGCGAATGTACGGGGCGATGCGCTGCGCGGCCATACGGATAGCTTCATGGGTAATCATTTGGGCGAGTCCTCACAATCGACTTGATGTTGGCTCACCGCAGGAATGACGGTCACCGGCACCTGACGACGCTCGTCGACGGTGAGCCGAAAAATATCCGGGCGGCTGTAATGACCTGTCACGTCGAAATCGAACTTGCCGCGCGCGATATTCCGCAGATCCACTTCCGCTGTGAGAATGGCTTCTTCGCCGAACGCCGGACCCGCCAGAATCTTTCCAAACGGGTCGACGATGCAGCTCCCCCCTGCCTGAACCACCGCTTCGCGATCGTCTCCGAACAGGCTCGCATACGTATCGGGGAAATCGCCTCGGCGAAGAAACTGATTGCTGGCAAACACATAGCATCGACCTTCGATGGCGATGTGCTGCATCGACGCGACCCATGTCGGCCGGGAATCGGCTGTCGGCGCGCAGTAAAGCTGGACTCCCTTTGCATACATGGCCGTGCGCATCATCGGCATGTAATTCTCCCAGCAGATCACGGCGCCGAGTTTTCCCAGCGCAGTGTTCAGAACGGGCATGGTCGAGCCGTCACCGCAACCCCAGATCAAACGTTCCGAGCCCGTCGGCATCAACTTGCGGTGTTTGCCGAGAAACTCCCCGGCCGGCCCGAAATAGAGCACACAACAATAGAGCGTGCCCGCGTCGCGTTCGATCACGCCGATCACCATATGGACGCCGTGGCGCGCCGCAATGGAGGCAAGTTCGTCCACGCATGGCCCCGGTACGTCGATCGCCGCTTCCCAATACTCGCGATAGGCGTCTCTTCCCTCGTCGCTGCGTCCTCCAACATACGAGCCAAACGCGTGCCCTTTGGGATAGCCGCCCACGAATGCCTCCGGGAAAACGACCAGTCTGGCGTTTCGGGATACAGCGGAGGCAACCAGGCCGTCGACTTTTGCCAACGTTCGACGCTGATCGAAAGGAATCGGCGTTCCCTGGATGACGGCCGCGATCCACGGCCCCTGGATGTTCGTGTCACTCATTGCCCCTCCTTGTGTATCTATAGTGAACATGTTAGTATCAATTTTGAACATGCTACTTGCTTGCCCACGATTCGGCAAGCAGCGCGTGTTCGTCTGCGTCCACAGTCGAGGGGAAAGGCGATGGGAGAGATTGCGACGGTCAACAGCGTCGAGCACGCCATCCGTCTTGTCGAGTTGATGGCCGGTTCGGAGCATGCGCTTGGCGTGAGCCAAATGGCGCAGTCTCTCGATCTGCCGCGCGCGACGGTTTATCGGCTGCTCAGGACATTGGCCCAGCGGGAATGGGTCATTCAGGACGACAAGACATATCGCCTCAGCTTTCACCTGACGGGGCTTTTTCGTGACGCCAGCGCGGGGGCCGAAGCGGGGCTCGCCGAGCGGGTGACGCCGCTATTGCATCAGTTGGTGAATGAAACGGGGGAAACGGCTCACTTTGCCGTGCTCGACGGCGACCGGGTCGTCTATCTTGCGAAAGTCGATTCTCCGCATCCGATTCGGATGTTTTCCCAAGTCGGCTGGCGTGGCCCTCTTCACGCAACGGGCGTGGGCAAAGTGCTGCTCGCTTCGGCAGACGCGAAATTCGTTTCACGAATCTGCGCGGAGGGACTGGAACGGTTCACGCCCAATACGATCGTGAAGAAAGAGCCGCTCCAGGCAGAACTGGCGCAAGTCCGCAAGCAAGGATATGCGCTGGATGCCGAGGAGTTGATTGCCGGCCTGACTTGCGTTGCGGTGCCGGTAGCCAGCGGAGAACAGGTTCGCGGAGCGATATCCGTTGCCGGCCCAACAGCCCGACTTGGCAATCCCCAAGCATTGGCGAAGATACTGAAAGCAGCCGCAAAAACGTTGCCGGCGTCCTTGTAGGGGCCTTGGGCGATTCTATGAACGCCCTTACCCCCCGCCCCGCTCGATCCTCGTTTAGGCAAACGTGTATCGGTGCGTCCACAAGAGCCACGCGTGGTCCGCACGTGCGAGGCTACAACGGCGAGGTTGAAGCCGCACCTCGCCGGACGTCGCAAGAGCCTCTGTATGGAACGGAGCAAGAAAAGAAAAAGGACTTACGGCCGAAACCGCAAGTCCTTAATTCTTTGGTCGGGGCGAGAGGATTTGAACCTCCGACCACCTGCACCCCATGCAGGTACGCTACCAGGCTGCGCTACGCCCCGAAAGCGTGAAAGTATAACAGACACTTTCACCGATTAGAACCACTCTTTCGCATCTAGCTCCGCAAAAGCTTCACAACGGCAAGAAGCTCTTTGCGCAGCTGCTCGACGTCCACATCGGCCGTGACACCAGGCTGCACCGCAGCCACCGGCAAAACCTGCGTTTCCTGCCGCTCCTCGGCCGCATCGACCACATCGCCGCGCGCGTCGAGCCGATTGCGCGCGCCGTTGATCGTGAACCCCTGCTCGTACAGCAACTCGCGAATGCGTCGGATCAGCAGCACTTCGTGATGCTGGTAATAGCGGCGATTGCCGCGGCGCTTCACCGGACGCAACTGCGTGAACTCTTGCTCCCAATACCGCAGCACATGGGGCTTGACGCCGCACAGCTCACTCACTTCACCGATGGTGAAGTAGCGCTTTGCCGGAATCGGAGGCAAGACGACTTTCTCGACCGTCGCTGTCATCGTCCGTTAACCGTCGTGGTGAGAGACACCGCGGGCCGCGTACTCGCCCGTCAGCGTGGGAAACTGGCCTCGGCGCCGTTCTCCACGAGCGCCTTGAGCTTCTGGCTCGCGTGAAACGTGACGACGCGGCGTGCCGCAATCGGAATCGCCTCGCCCGTCTTCGGATTGCGGCCAGGCCGTTGAGGCTTGTCGCGCAACTGGAAATTGCCGAAGCCCGACAACTTGACGCTATCCCCGCTTTCGAGCGCATCACGAATCACGTCGAAAAACGCTTCGACCATGTCCTTCGCCTCGCGCTTGTTGAGCCCGACATTGTCGAACAGCAACTCGGCCAGCTCGGCTTTCGTGAGCGTGGGCGTTTCGGTCGAAACGCTCGCAGGAGGTGTCGGAATCTCGCGAATCATGGCGCCACGCTGCGCCGAAAGAAGGGCTTCGAAATCACTCGAGTTCATTTCGTTCATGTCTAAAAACAGCAGCCTTTCGATGCCGGCGCTTTCCGCCGGCATCTGTCCGAAGCTGTTTGCGCTTCACCCCCGCAACCGCGCACCGTAGACTCGAGCCAAGCGCTCCACCAGGATCTTGACGGCCGCGTCGACCGTCTCGTCCTGCAGGGTGCCGCCAGTATCTTGCAGCGTTACCCGGAAGGCAAGGCTTTTCTCGTGCGCGGCCAGGCCGCCAGAAGTGTTTGATTTTGCACGAAATTCATCGAAGAGCGCAACCCTTTGCACGTACTTGCACGGGCCTTCGCCGAGCACCTGCGCCATCTCGTCCAGGAGCGCCTGCACCGTCACCTTCTGGTCGACCACGAGCGCGATATCGCGCCGCACGGGCGGGAATTTCGACACTTCGGACGTGCTCGGCAATGCACGCGCCATCAAGGCTTGCGCATCGATTTCGAAGACGATCGGCGCGTGCGGCAAATCGTACTTCTGCATCCAGCGCGGATGCAGTTCGCCGATCCAGCCCACTTCACGCCCGTCGAGTTCGATGCGGGCGCTGCGCCCCGGATGCAGCGCCGGATGCTCTGCCTTGACGAAACGCGCCACACGCGGCGCGAACAGCGCATCCACGTCGGCCTTCACATCGAAGAAGTCGACCATGCGCGTGGCAAGGCCCCATTGCTCGTCCGACGCCGGGCCGTACGCGAGCGCGCCGAACCGCTTGGGCTGCGCATAGCCCTCGACGGTCAGCTCGCCTGCCGCGAGCGCCGGGTCGCGCAGGAATACGCGGCCGACCTCGAACACGCGCACGCGCTCCGCGCGGCGATTCAGGTTATGGCGCAGCACGTTGACAAGGCTGCCGACGAGCGTCGTGCGCATCACCGACATCTGGCTCGCGATCGGGTTGAGCAGCCGCACCGGGCTGTCGTTGCCCGCGAAGTCCTGCTCCCATGCTTCGTCGACGAAGCTGAAGTTGACCGTCTCCGCGTAATCGCGGGCGGCAAGCGCATGGCGGATCGTATGGATCGACCGGCACGTCTCGTTCGTTGCGCGCATTTCGTTGCCGGCAACGGGCGGGCGCGCGGGAATCTTCTCGAAACCGTAGATGCGCGCCACCTCTTCGATCAGGTCCTCTTCGATCTCGATGTCGAAACGATACGAGGGAGGCGTGACGGAGAACGCATCGCCATCGAATTCGAACGCGAGGCCGAGCCGCGTGAAAATCTGGGCCATCTCATCCGCCGGCACCGGTACGCCGATGATGCGCTGCGCACGAGCCACGCGCATCGTCACGGCGTCGCGCTTCGGCACGTTGACGATCTGGTCGTCGACGGGGCCGGCTTTGCCGCCGCAAATATCGAGGATGAGGCGCGTCAGATATTCGATGTGCTCGACCGTCGTCGCATAATCGACCCCACGCTCGAAACGATGCGCGGCATCGGTCGAGAAGTTGTACTTGCGAGCGCGGCCTCGGATGCTATCGGGCCACCAGAACGCGGCTTCGAGGTAGATGTCGGTCGTGTCGAGCGTGACGGCCGTGCTGTCGCCGCCCATGATGCCGGCGAAGCTCTCTACGAGCCTGTCGTCGGCGATCACGCCCACGGTTTCGTCGAGCTCGACGGTATTGCCGTTCAGAAGCTTCAGCGATTCGCCGCGGCGCCCCCAGCGCACGTCGAGGCCCCCATGAATCTTCGTGAGATCGAACACGTGCGACGGCCGACCGAGTTCGAGCATCACGTAGTTCGAGATATCGACCAGCGCCGAAATGCTCCGCTGCCCGGAACGCTCGAGGCGCTCGACCATCCATTGCGGCGTCTTGGCGCGCGCGTCGACGCCGCGGATCACGCGCCCCGAAAAGCGGCCGCAAAGCTCGGGGGCCGCGATCTTCACGGGCAGTTTGTCGTCGAGCGCAACCAGCACGGGCTCGAAGACGGGCGTGCGCAAAGGCGCACCCGTGATCGCCGCCGTTTCGCGCGCGATGCCGAATACGGACAGGCAGTCCGCCTTGTTAGGCGTCAGCTTGATTTCGAAGATCGTATCGTCGAGGTTCAGCGTCTCGCGGATGTCCTGGCCGATCGGCGCGTCCTCGGGCAGAACCAACAGGCCGCTGTGGTCTTCGGAGAGTTTCAGCTCCCGTGCGGAGCAGAGCATGCCCTGGCTCTCGACGCCGCGCAGCTTCGACAGTTTGATCGCGAACGGCGCACCGCCCTCTTCGGCCGGCGGCAACTGCGCGCCGACGAGCGCCACCGGCACCTTGATGCCGGGTGCCACGTTGGGCGCACCACAAACGATGTTCAGCGTCGCGCCGGTACCGGCATCGACCTGACAGATGTTGAGCTTGTCGGCGTCGGGGTGCTTGGCGACCTCGAGCACGCGGCCTACGACGATCTTCGATGTGGCCGGCGCGGCCGGGCGCAGCGATTCGACCTCGAGGCCGGCCATCGTCAGCGCATGCGACAGTTCGTCCGTCGTCAGCTTGGGATCGACGAAGCTTCGAAGCCAGGATTCAGGGAATTGCATGAGTGTCTACGTTCGAATGAAGGGGTCCACGCCACGTTCGGCCAACGAAACGGCTGCCTTGTGGCCTGGGCCGGGGCCGGGGCCGGACATCGCTCTCGCGGCGCACGAAGCGCCGGCATGCCGATGCCTTACGCAAATTGCCGCAAAAAGCGCAAGTCGTTTTCGAAAAAGAGCCGCAAGTCCTGCACGCCGTAACGCAGCATGGTGAGGCGTTCGAGGCCGCTGCCGAACGCGAAGCCGATGTAGCGCTCCGGGTCGAGGCCCATGTTGCGGATCACGTTAGGGTGTACCTGACCGGAGCCAGAAATTTCGAGCCACTTGCCCGCGTTCTTGCCTTCCTCGAACTTCATGTCGATTTCGGCCGACGGCTCGGTGAACGGGAAATACGATGGACGGAAGCGCACGGCGATGTCGTCGCGCTCGAAGAACTTCCGGAGGAAGTCCGTATAGACGCCCTTCAGATCGGCAAAGCTGATGTTCTCGTCGATCCAGAGTCCTTCGACCTGATTGAACATCGGCGAGTGTGTCGCGTCGCTGTCCACCCGGTAGGTGCGCCCCGGCACGATCACCTTGATCGGCGGCTTGTGGCTGCGCGCATAGCGCACCTGCATCGGGCTCGTATGCGTGCGCAGCAACAGCGCGCGGCCCGTCGCATCGGAGCCGTCCACATAGAACGTGTCCTGCATCGAGCGCGCCGGATGGTTCTCGGGGCTGTTGAGTGCCGTGAAGTTGTACCAGTCCGTTTCGATTTCCGGACCATCGGCCACATCGAAGCCGATCGAGCCGAAAATCTGCTCGACACGCTCCCACGTATGCATCACCGGGTGCAGGCTGCCCGCGCCGTTGCCGCGGCCCGGCAGCGTGACGTCGACCGCCTCGGCGGCAAGGCGCTGATTCATGAGCGCTTCGGCGAGCGCCTCGCGGCGTGCCGTGAGGGCGGCTTCGACCTGCTGCTTCGCTACGTTGATACGCGCGCCTTCGGTCTTGCGCTCCTCGGGCGCGAGCTTGCCCAACCCCTTGAGCAGTTCCGTCAACACGCCCGCCTTGCCGAGAAAACGCGCTTTCTCGTTTTCGAGCGTGACGCCGTCCGCGGCGTCGTTGAACGCCTTTTGCGCGTCGGCAACAATCTGGTCCAGGTCCATTGATCCCATCATTTCAACGTCGATGAATGTTTTCGAGAAAAGCGCTCGACCAACAAAAACGGGGGCTCGGTGAGGAGCCCCCGTTTTTGTTGCGGCGATACCGGTTCGAGAACCGATCTCGCCGCGACGAACCACGCAGTGCTAATTGATCAATTAGGCTGCGACGACGGCTTTCACCTGCTTCACGATCGCGGCAAAAGCGGCCTTGTCGAACACGGCCATGTCGGCCAGCACCTTGCGGTCGAGTTCGATCGACGCCTTCTTGAGGCCGTTGATGAACACGCTGTACGTCATGTTGTGCTCGCGCACGGCCGCGTTGATACGCGTGATCCACAGTGCGCGGAACACCCGCTTCTTGTTGCGGCGATCGCGGTAGGCATACTGGCCTGCGCGCATGACCGCCTGCTTGGCGATGCGGAAGACGTTGTTGCGGCGGCCGCGGTAGCCCTTCGCAAGGGTGATTATCTTCTTGTGGCGGGCACGTGCCGTAACCCCACGTTTGACTCGAGGCATGTTTCTCTCCTATGAGTTGGCGGTTGAGGGTTAGGCGAACGGCAGCATTGCTCGCACGGACGCCAGATTGGTGTCGTGCACAGCCGCGGAACCACGCAGATGACGCTTGTTCTTCGTGGTTTTCTTCGTGAGGATGTGGCGCTTGAAGGCCTGACCGCGCTTGACGGTACCGCCCGGGCGAACCACGAAGCGCTTGGAAGCGCTCTTCTTGGTCTTCATCTTAGGCATGACGAACTACTCCGTTTATTAGATGGCGATGGGTGTGCGGCCGGCAAAAAAGCCCCTGATCCGCCCTTCGAAACCCAGTCCACTTGTTTGCGGCGCACCTTCCGGCGCGCTCGCGCTTTCAGGAAAAACGCCCTTGACGCACGGCGCTTCTCCGAAACCTGCTCGATACCTTGCGGCGTGCGGCTCCGCTGGTCATCGGCAGGAACCGGCACCTGCGTGCCCGCTTCCGCCAACGGCCGGCCAGCCGCTCGCACACGACGCCGCAATCACTTCTTCTTTTTCGGCGCGAGCACCATGATCATCTGGCGCCCTTCCATCTTCGGCATCTGCTCGACTTGGCCAACCTCGTCCAGATCGCCGCGCAGACGCTCGAGCATGCGCATGCCGATTTCCTGGTGCGCCATTTCGCGCCCGCGGAAACGCAACGTGATCTTCGTCTTATCGCCGTCCTCGAGGAAGCGGATGAGGTTGCGCAGCTTGACGTTGTAATCACCATCGTCGGTACCCGGGCGGAACTTCACTTCCTTGACCTGGATGACCTTCTGCTTGAGCTTGGCCTCGTGCTGCTTCTTCGCCTCCTGGTACTTGAATTTGCCGTAATCCATCAAGCGGCAAACCGGCGGGACAGCCTGGGGCGCGATTTCCACCAGATCCACGTCGAGCTGTTCCGACATGCGGAAAGCGTCAGCCAGTTTTACGATGCCGAGCGGTTCGTTGTCGACTCCGACCAGACGCACCTCAGGTGTCGTGATCTCACCGTTGATGCGATGCGACTTTTCAGTAGCGATGTTCCGTTTCCTCTAAAAATTAAAAAAACGAGCCGCGCTGCCGGGTGGCTTCATTTGAAGGCCTGGACGTCCTGACGCAGGCGCTCAATGAAGGCATCGATCGGCATGACGCCCAGATCGACACCGCCACGGGCACGCACGGCTACCGTTTGCGCATCCCGCTCTTTGTCACCAACTACCAGCAGGTATGGCACTTTTTCGAGCGTATGCTCGCGTATTTTATAGCTAATTTTCTCGTTGCGCAAATCGGCCTGAACTCTAAGCCCTTGTTTTTGCAACGATTGAACTACGCCAGCCGCATACTCCGCCTGGCTCTCGGCGATATTCATCACCACCGCCTGCATCGGCGCGAGCCAGGCCGGCATGGCGCCAGCGTGGTGTTCGATCAGTATACCGAGGAAGCGCTCCATCGACCCGACAATCGCCCGGTGCAGCATCACAGGGCGGCGGCGGCCGTTGTCCTCAGCCACGTACTCGGCACCGAGCCGCTCGGGCAACACCATGTCGAGCTGGAGCGTACCGCATTGCCAGGACCGGCCAAGCGCATCCTTGATGTGATACTCGATTTTGGGGCCATAAAAGGCGCCCTCGCCCTCGAGCTCTTCCCATTCGAGGCCGCACGCGCGCAACGCTTCGCGCAGCCCCTCTTCGGCGCGATCCCAGATCTCGTCGGTGCCGGCGCGCTGCTCCGGGCGCAACGAAAGCTTCACATCGATGTTGTCGAAGCCGAAATCGCGATAGACGCTCATCGCGAGGGTGTTGAACTTGATCGACTCGCTGATGAACTGATCTTCCGTGCAGAAGATGTGCGCGTCGTCCTGCACGAAGCCGCGCACGCGCATGAGACCGTGCAGCGCGCCGGATGCCTCGTTGCGATGGCACGAACCGAACTCGGCATAGCGCAGCGGCAAATCGCGATACGAACGCAAGCCGTGCTTGAACACTTGCACATGCCCGGGGCAGTTCATCGGCTTGATGGCGTAGTCGCGCTTTTCCGACTCCGTCGTGAACATGTTCTCGCGATAGTTCTGCCAATGGCCCGACGCCTCCCAAAGCGAGCGGTCCATGATCATCGGCGTCTTGATCTCGAGATAGCCATCGGCGTTGACGCGGCGGCGCATGTACTGCTCCACCTGCTGCCAGAGCGTCCAGCCCAATGGATGCCAGAACACCATGCCCGGCGATTCGTCCTGGATGTGGAAGAGATCCAGCTGGCGGCCGAGCTTGCGGTGGTCGCGCTTTTCGGCCTCCTCTAGCATGTGCAGGTAGGCGTCCTGCTCTTCCTTCTTCGCCCAGGCCGTGCCATAAATCCGCTGGAGCTGCTCGTTCTTCGAATCGCCGCGCCAGTACGCGCCGGCCACCTTCATGAGCTTGAAGACCTTGAGCTTGCCCGTGGACGGCACGTGCGGCCCACGGCACAGATCGGTGAAGCCGCCGTGCGAATAAAGCTTGATTTCGTCGCTGGCCGGAATCGACTCGATGATCTCGGCCTTGTACTTCTCGCCGATGCTCTTGAAGTAGTCCACCGCCTCGTCGCGCGACACCACGCGGCGCGACACGGGCTCGTCCTTCTTCGCGAGTTCCTGCATCCGCTTTTCGATCTTCTCGAGATCTTCCGGCGTAAAGGGGCGGTGGTAAGCGAAGTCGTAGTAAAAGCCGTTGTCGATGACCGGCCCGATCGTGACCTGCGCCTCTGGATAGAGATCCTTCACCGCATAGGCGAGCAGGTGCGCCGCCGAGTGACGGATGATGTCGAGCCCGTCGGCGTCTTTGTCGGTAACGATGGCGAGCGAAGCGTCGTGATCGATCAGCGTGGAAGTATCGACGAGCGCGCCGTCCAGCTTGCCGCCAAGCGCGGCCTTCGCGAGCCCCGGGCCAATGGATGCCGCCACTTCGGCAACCGTGACCGGATGATCGTACTGTCGAACCGAACCGTCAGGCAGGCGTATCGAAACCATAGCGTTCTCTCCGGTAACCGCCACGCGGCGGCTCAAAACATCGATTGATCGCGATCAACTCGACAACTTTGCAAAGCAAAAAAAATGCGGCCCCGCTTTCGAGGGGCCGCATTCACTTTTCACAAACCGCTAAGAAAAACAGGGCGAAAGAGGTCCTCGACTAGCGTCGTTCCGAAGTAGTTTCGGTCAACGTTCGCGGTGTCATAACCGTTTCGCCTTTGAGCCCCGAAGGACTTGTTCCGCCTTGCGTCGAAAACCCGGCGAACCGGGCTTTCATATTCGTTGGTAGGCTCGATTGGACTCGAACCAACGACCCCCACCATGTCAAGGTGGTGCTCTAACCAGCTGAGCTACGAGCCTGAAGAAGCTGAGATTATATGGAGCTCCTCAGGGGTTTGCAAGCCCTTTTATGCATGCGCTTGAAAAAATCTCCCGGTCGCCTTCATGCCTTGCGCGCCGCGCGCACCACGCCGTTCACTTCGCCGAGCAGCGTGCATGCGCGCTGTACCTGCGTAGCGTTCTGCACTTCGACCGTGAACTGCATGAAAGCCGTGTTGCGATGGCTCGTCGTCTTTACGCCGACCACGTTCATCTTCTCGCGCGCGAACACTTCGGAGATGTCGCGCAAAAGCCCCTGCCTGTCCTGCGCTTCGATCGCGAGATCCACGGGATAGACCGAGCCGCCGCGGCCGCCGAGCACGTCGGCCGACCACGCCGTCTGCAGCACCCGCTCGGGCGCGCGCGCCGCCATGCGCCGGAACATCGGGCAGTCGTTGCGATGGATCGACACACCCTTGCCGCGCGTGACGAAGCCGCTGATCTCGTCGGGCGGCGCGGGCCGGCAGCAGCGCGCCAGCTGCGTGAGCAATGCGTCGACGCCAACCACGAGCACGCCGGCCGATGCGCCATGCGCTACGCTCGCGCCGCTGCTGCGCTTTTCGAACTGCGCGGGCGCCTCGGGCTGCGGCTCCGGCGGCGGCGTATCGGAGAGCGCCTGCTCGATGGCGCGCAGGCTCAACTCGTCCTTGCCGACCACGGCAAAGAGATCTTCGGGGGACTTGAAGCCCAGCTTGGCCGCGAGCTGATCGAGATTGACCGAGGTCTTGCCCTCGCGCTGCAGTGTCTTTTCGACGACCGCACGTCCGTTCGCGACGTTTTCCTGCAGCTCGATGGCGTTGAACCATGCCCGCACTTTCTGACGCGCCCGCCCGCTTTGCAGGTAGCCGAGCTGCGGGTTGAGCCAGTCGCGCGACGGCCCGCCCTCCTTCACCGAGACGATCTCGACGGTCTGACCGTTCGAGAGCGGCGTGTTGAGCGGGACCATCGCCCCATCGACGCGCGCCCCCCGGCAGCGATGGCCGAGCTCGCTGTGCAGGTGATAGGCGAAATCGACGGGCGTAGCGCCCTGCGGCAGCGCGATCACGCGCGCCTGGGGCGTGAGCACGTAGATGTGGTCGTCGTCGAGCGTGGCCTGGCGCAATTGCTCCCAGGGCTTGCTGGCACCCGGTTCCGCTTCGGCCACATCGTCTTTCCAGGCGAGAAGCTGGCGCAGCCACGCGATCTTCTCGTCGTACTTCTCGCTTGCGCTGAACTGGCCGCCGTAGCCCCGCGTGCCGGCCTCCTTGTAGCGCCAGTGAGCGGCCACGCCATATTCGGCGAAACGATGCATCTCGTGCGTGCGGATCTGCACTTCGAACGCACGGCCGTCGTCGCCGATCACAACCGTGTGCAGCGACTTGTACCCGTTCGGCTTGGGCCGCGAGATGTAGTCGTCGAACTCCTTCGGCACGGGCTGCCAGAGGTTGTGCACGATGCCGAGCACCGTGTAGCAATCCTTGATGTCGGGTACGATCACGCGAAACGCGCGCACGTCATAGAGTTCGGCGAACTCGAGCGCCTTGCCGCGCATCTTGCGCCAGATGCTGTAGATGTGCTTCGGACGGCCGCTCACCTCCGCGCGAATGTTGGCCGCCGCGAGTTCGTGCTGCAGCCGCTCGATCGCCTGCGCGACGTAGCTCTCGCGCTCCACGCGCTTTTCGTCGAGCAGCCTGGCGATGCGCTTATAGGTATCGGGATCCTGGAAGCGGAACGCGAGATCCTCGAGTTCCCACTTCAACTGCCAGATGCCGAGCCGGTTCGCGAGCGGCGCATAGATGTCGAGCGTCTCGCGCGCCACCTCGATGCCCGGCGAGGTCTTCGTCGCCGCGTAGTAGCGCAGCGACTGCAGCCGCGACGCGAGCCGGATCAGCACCACGCGGATGTCCTGCGCGAACGCGAGCAGCATCTTGCGCAGCGCCTCGATCTGCGCGCGGCGTTCGGCCTGCGCATCGCGGCCGGCCTCGGGCAGCGCGTTTTGCGCCGCGCGCAGGCTGACCGTGCCGAGACGCAGCAGCTTGCGCACGTCGCCCACGAGTTGCGCGACTTCGTCGCCGAAACGCTCGGCGATGCGGCGCTCGGGATCATCGAGGCACGGTGTCAGCGCAAAGAGCGCCGCCGCGAGCACGGCGGGCGGATCGACATTGAGCCGGCGTACGATCGCCGCCGTTCCTTCGGCGTGATCGGCCAACCGCTCACCGGAGGGCAAGCGCGCGTCGCCCGCGTGCTCGCGCACGAAGGCAAGCGCATCCTCGAAGGAAGGCAAGGCGGCGGTGTCGTTTTCGGCAATCATGGTGAACTAAAGCGCTCGCGCAGCGAGCAATGCGGACCCCGCGCAAACATCAGGCGGGCTTCAGCTCTTTTGCGCAGCCACCACGACGACTTCGACGAGGCATTCGGGGTTGGCCAGCTTGGCTTCGACCGTCGCGCGCGGCGGCGTGTGGCCCTCGGCGACCCATTCGTCCCAAACCGCGTTCATGCCCGGAAAGTGGGCCATGTCCGACAGATAGATCTGCACCGAGAGCAGTTGCGTCTTGTCGCTGCCGGCTTCGGCGAGCAGGCGATCGATGTGGCCCAGTACCTCGCGCATCTGGCCCGTGATGTCCTCTTTCGTCTCTTCGGCGATCTGGCCCGCCAGATAGACCGTGCCGTTGTGGATCGCGATTTCGGAAAGACGCTTGCCGACGTGATGACGAATGACTGCCATGTGAAATCCTGTTCGATGACGGGTTGATCGATCGGCGCGCCCGGCCGCCGCAGCCTTCGCGCCGCCGGTACGCAGACGTCTATTATGACGCGTCCCCGTCTCCCGCGAAAAAGCGCCGCGCGATCCCGATCTGCTCCGGGTCGACGAAAGCCGGCGCGTGGCCGACTCCGGGCACCTCGATGCTCGTCACCGCCCGCCCGCGCTCGATCATCTGCGCGACGGTATCGCGCGAAAGCAGATCGGAAAGCGCGCCGCGCACGATCAACACAGGGCATGCGATCGCCTCGAACAGATGCCAGAGCATCGCCTCCCCGGCCATGTTTGCCTGCACATCGGCCGCCGCGAACGGCATCGCGATGCCCGGATCGTAGCGAAACTCCCAGGCGCCGTCCTTGCGCTGGCGCAAGAGCGGCGTATTGATCTCGCGCCACTGTTCGTGCGTAAGAGGACCGAACGAAGCTGCCAGCAAAGCGGCGTGATCGATCCCCTCCTCGAGCGATTCGAACCGGGCAGGCTGGCCCACGTAAGAGCCGATGCGGGCGAGCGCTTCGGGTTCGATGTGCGGACCGATATCGTTGACGAGCAGCTTGCGAATCGGAGTGCCGGTCAGACCGGCGAGCGACATGCCGATGAGCCCGCCCATCGAGGTGCCGAACCAGTCCACCGTCTCCACGCCGAGCCGCGCGATCAGCGTCACCATGTCGGCCACGTATTGCGGAACCGCATACCGGGCGGGATCGGGCAGCCAGTCCGACAGGCCGCGGCCCACCACGTCCGGGCAGACAACGCGATAGACATCCGCGAGCGCGCGGGCCACGCGATCGAAGTCGCGTCCCGAGCGCGTGAGACCGTGCACACAGACGAGCACGCGCGGGTTGTCGGGATCGCCCCATTCCGTATAAGCCATGCGATGCAGGCCATTGGGGTTCGCGCACTGCACGAAGCCCTGGCGCGGGCGGGCAAGCGGCTCAGGCGACGTATTCATCAAACGCTCCTCGTTGGCAAGACCGGGCGCCGCGGCGCACGGCTGCGCGGCTCGTGCGCCGATTGTAGCGGCACATGCGCGCGAGCCGCCCGCCCGCGCGCACCGCCAACAAAAAAAGGGCGGAGCCCATGCCCCGCCCATCGCCTCTCGCGACAGCCCGTCGGCCGTCGCCGCCCCGTAGCAATCAGTGCAGCGCGCTCGCGTCGAGCGCCGCTCCAGTCTTGGCCTTGATCTCGTCCACCGTCACGCCGGGGGCGAGTTCCACGAGCTTCAGCCCCGCATCGGTCACGTCGATCACGCCGAGATCGGTAATGATGCGATCCACCACGCCCACGCCCGTGAGCGGCAGCGTGCAACTCTCGAGAATCTTGTGCTGATCGCCCTTCGCAACGTGCTCCATCAGCACGACGACGCGCTTGACACCCGCCACCAGGTCCATCGCGCCGCCCATGCCCTTGATCATCTTGCCGGGAATCATCCAGTTGGCGAGATCGCCCCCCTTGCTGACCTGCATGGCGCCGAGGATCGCGAGGTTGATGTGGCCGCCGCGGATCATCGCGAACGAGTCGGCCGAGGAGAAGATCGACGAGCCCGGCAAGGTCGTGATCGTCTGCTTGCCGGCGTTGATGAGGTCAGCGTCGACTTCCTCGTCGGTCGGCGAGGGTCCGATGCCGAGCAGACCGTTTTCCGACTGCAGCCAGACCTCGATGCCGGCCGGCACGTAGTTGGCCACGAGCGTCGGCAGGCCGATGCCGAGATTGACGTAGAAGCCGTCTTGCAGTTCTTGCGCCGCGCGCGCGGCCATTTGCTCACGAGTCCATGCCATCTCAGTCTCCCTTCGCGCGCACGACGCGTTGTTCGATGCGCTTTTCCGGATGCGCGTTGAGCACGATCCGCTGCACGAAGATCCCGGGCGTATGGATCGCATCGGGATCGAGTTCGCCCACTTCGACGATTTCCTCCACCTCGGCCACGGTGACGCGGCCCGCCATCGCGCACATCGGATTGAAGTTGCGCGCCGTGCGCCGATAGACGAGGTTGCCTGCCTTGTCGGCCTTCCAGGCCTTCACGAGCGCGACGTCCGCGGTGAGCGAATGCTCGAGCACGTAGTGGTTCTCGCCGAACTGCCGCGTTTCCTTGCCTTCCGCGATGATCGTTCCGTAGCCCGTGTTCGTGTAGAAAGCCGGAATGCCCGCGCCGCCGGCGCGCAGTTTTTCGGCGAGGGTGCCCTGCGGGGTGAATTCGAGCTCGAGCTCGCCC
Source organism: Trinickia caryophylli (assembly GCF_034424545.1). Classification (NCBI taxonomy): domain Bacteria; kingdom Pseudomonadati; phylum Pseudomonadota; class Betaproteobacteria; order Burkholderiales; family Burkholderiaceae; genus Trinickia; species Trinickia caryophylli. The sequence goes on from NZ_CP139970.1 coordinate 843,367, forward strand.
GCCAGGTACTGGCGCTCGAACTCCTTGTTTTCGCCGACGTACGACGAAATCATCTTTTTGATCTGGCGCGTTTCCAGGAGCAGTCCGAGGCCGAAGCCGTCCACACCCGCGTTGTTGCTGATGCAGGTGATGCCCTTCGCACCGGAATCGCGCAGCGCACCGATGAGCGCCTCGGGAATACCGCACAGCCCGAAGCCGCCTACGGCGAACGTCTGCCCGTCCTTGACGATGTCTTCGAGCGCGGCGGCCGCGCTTGGATAGACCTTGTTCATCTGATGTCCCTTCCAGTTCCAGATTGGAGTTCGCGAAACGGGTCTTTGGCATGCGCCTCTACCCATCGCGGCGCTCGATCATTCTAGTCACGGCAGCCGGAATCGGCAGAAAGCAAGCGCGCCCGCGCCCGTTTTCGGATGGTCGAAAGGGTAAGATGGGCGGCGCTTGCGGCACAATACGCAAAAATACATAAGCAAAACGCCCACCCGCGTATGCCGCGGCGCATGCAGACTATGGCCCAACTCGACTATCAAACCGCTTTTCATCTCGCCCCGATCGGGCTCGTCCTCTCGCGTGAGCGCGTGATCGAGGATTGCAACGATGCCGTGGCCCGGATCTTTCGCTGCGAGCGCGCCGCACTGATCGGGCAGTCGTTTCGTGTGCTCTATCCGTCGCCCGACGAGTTCGAGCGTATCGGCGAGCGCATCGCGCCGATCATGATCGCGCAGGGAAGCTATGCCGACGACCGCATCATGAAGCGTGCCGACGGCGAGCTGTTCTGGTGCCACGTCACGGGGCGTGCACTCGAGCGGTATGAACCGCATGCGGCGGGCGTGTGGACCTTCGAAGATCTGAGCGCGACACGCCGCGTGGCCGTGGAGCTCACGCCGCGCGAACGCGAAGTGGCCGCGCAGCTCGCCACGGGCAAGACGAGCAAACAGATCGGCCGCGCGCTGGCGATCAGTTCGCGAACCGTCGATATCTATCGAGCCCGCCTGATGCGCAAATACGGCACCGGTAATGCCACCGAGCTGCTGCAACGGCTGCTCGGGCACTAAAGCCGGCGCGCGGTCAGCCCGTGCTTTCCGAGGTGGCCTGCTCGAGCACGTCGCGCAGCCGCATCGGCAGCGGCACCGATTTTTCGGCGGCGTAGTCGATCCAGACGCAGCGCGCCTTGCCGCGGGCATAGACCGTGCCGGCGTCGTCGGCACGCAAGAGTTCGAACGCCGTATCGATACTGCTGCGGCCCGGCTTCGCCACCAGCATGCGGCCGATGATGTCGCCCGGGTAGCGCAACTGCCGGAGAAACTCCATCGACGCATTCACGACGACGGGCCCCTGCCCCGTATGCGTACCGTCCGCAAGCCCGAGATGCTCGAACCAGCTGATCCGCACCTGCTCCATATAGCGGAAATAAACGGTGTTGTTGACATGTCCGAAAGCGTCCATGTCGCCCCAGCGAATGGGCATGGCCATTTCGAACACGGGCCGGTAATCGTTCGTCGTCACGTCTCGTTCCTGCATGAAAAAGCGGTGAAGCGGCAACCGAGCACGTCAGGCGAGCGCGAAACCGTCGTCTGCCGCGATCACCGCCCCGTTGATGAATTGCGACTCGTCGGCCGCGAGCAGAAGCAGCAACCCGTCCAGGTCCTGGGGCTGCCCCACGCGCCGCCGCGGCAGCATCGCGAGCAGCTTCTGGCCCTGCTCCGTTTGCCAATGATGGTGGTTGATCTCGGTATCGATGTAGCCAGGGCAGATCGCGTTGACGTTGATGCCGAGCCGGCCCCATTCGAGCGCCATTGCACGCGTCATCTGCACGACAGCCGCCTTGCTCATCGAATAGAGACCGATCTGCGGCAATACGCGCAGGCCCGCGACCGAGGCGATGTTGATGATCCGGTACGCCGGCTTGGCCGCACTGCCGCCCGAACGCATGAGCATCCGCTTGGCCACTTCCTGTGCGACGAAGAATGCGCCGCGCGTATTCGTATCGAATACATACTCGAAATCCGCGGGCGTGACCTCGGTCAGCTTCTGCATGGTGGACACGCCCGAATTATTGACGAGGATGTCGATCGTCCCCGCTTCGGTTTCGGCGTGCGCCACCGCCGATTTGATGCTCTGATAGTCGGTCACGTCGAGCGACACGACGTGCGCGGCACCGCCCGAGGCTTCGATTTCCGCGCGCAGTTCCTTGAGCAGTGCAACGCGGCGGCTCGCCAGCACCACCTTCGCGCCGGCTTGCGACAATACGATCGCAAAACGCTTGCCGAGCCCGCTGGATGCGCCCGTAATGAGCGCCACCTTGCCTTCCAGATTGATCGAACGGCCCATTTCGTTCCCTTGATCGATAAGTTGGTTGTTTGCAGCGACGTGCAAGCAGCAAAGTGGCGGCCAGAAGAGGCGCCACTCTATCACACAAATAGAACGATCGTGCTAATCTCGACCCATTCGGTTGCAGCGCCACCGGCCTTCGCTGACAATACGAACCCGAAAAAAAGCCCATTCTAACGGCTAAGGAGCCCCCATGACCCCGGAAAGTCTGATCGCGCAGTACGGCCCGCGCGAATCGATGGAGTATGACGTCGTGATCGTCGGCGGCGGCCCCGCCGGCCTGTCCGCGGCGATCCGCCTGAAGCAGCTCGCGCGGGAAAAAGGTGTCGAAATCGGGGTCTGCGTGCTGGAAAAGGGCTCCGAAATCGGCGCGCATATTCTCTCTGGCGCGGTCATGGATCCGCGTGCGCTCAATGAGCTGATTCCCGACTGGAAAGAAAAAGGCGCGCCGCTCGACGTTGCCGTGACCGAAGACCGGTTCCTGTTTCTGACCGAAAAGTCGGCGATCAAGACACCGAATTGGGCGCTGCCGGACAATTTCAAGAATCACGGCAACTACGTGGTGAGCCTCGGCAACGTCACGCGCTGGCTCGGGCAGCAAGCCGAAGCGCTCGAAATCGAGATCTTCCCGGGCTTCGCCGCAGCCGAGGTGCTCTACAACGACGACGGCTCCGTCAAGGGCGTGGCCACCGGCAACATGGGCATCGGCAAAGATGGCGAGCCCACCGAGAATTTCCAACTCGGCATGGAGCTGCACGCCAAATACACGCTCTTTTGCGAAGGTGCGCGCGGGCATCTGGGCCGGCAACTCATGGCGAAATTCGAGCTCGACAGGGACGCCGATCCGCAGGTCTACGGCATCGGCATCAAGGAGCTCTGGGAAATCGATCCGGCCAGGCACCAGCCCGGGCTCGTCATCCACACGGCCGGCTGGCCGCTCGATACGCAAACCTACGGCGGCTCGTTTCTTTACCACGCGGACAACAATCAGGTCATCGTGGGCTTCGTGGTCGGCCTCGGCTACTCGAACCCGTATCTGTCGCCCTTCGAAGAGTTCCAGCGCTACAAGACGCACCCGGCGATCCGCCAGTTCCTCGAAGGCGGCAAGCGCGTGTCGTACGGCGCGCGCGCCATTACGGCAGGCGGCCTGCTGTCGCTGCCGAAGCTCGTGTTTCCCGGCGGCGCGCTCGTCGGCGACGACGCGGGCTTTCTCAACGCCTCGCGCATCAAGGGGAGCCACGCGGCCATCAAGACGGGCATGCTCGCCGCCGAAGCAGCGTTCGATGCCGTCCAGGCCGGCCGCAGCGGCGACGAGTTGGCCGCCTATCCCGAATCGTTCAAGGCGTCGTGGCTGCATGCCGAGCTGAACCGCGCGCGCAACTTCAAGCAATGGATGAGCAAGGGCCTCTACCTCGGTACCGTCATGGTCGGCATCGAGCAGAAGCTTTTCGGCGGCAACGTCCCGTGGACGCTCCATAACCGGCATCGCGACAACGAGATGCTCAAGCCCGCCTCGCAATGCACGCCGATCGCCTATCCGAAGCCCGACGGCAAACTCACGTTCGATCGTCTCTCGTCGGTCTTCCTCTCCAATACGAACCACGAGGAGAACCAGCCCGCACACTTGACGCTGAAAGATCCGTCGGTACCCGTCGACGTCAACCTGCGCACTTATGCGGGCCCTGAGGGCCGCTATTGCCCGGCGGCCGTCTACGAGTTCGTGAAGGACGACGACGGCGGCGATCGGCTCGTGATCAACGCGCAGAACTGCGTGCACTGCAAGACCTGCGACATCAAGGATCCGACCCAGAACATCGTCTGGGTCACGCCCGAAGGCGGTGGCGGTCCGAATTACGCAAACATGTAAGCGGCGCGGTCAGTGTGCGGGCGCGGCCCGCGCGCAGCCGAACAAAACAAAACAAAACGGGCGCGGTTTGAAACCGCGCCCGTTTTGTTAAGCATTACAGCCGGCCTGCCATACCTGCTTCGTCAGAGCGCGCTCGGCGGGATCTTCGGCGTGGCCACGCGCACGTCGCCGCACTGCGCGCGATGGCGCAGCGCATGATCGATCAGCACGAGGGCGAGCATCGATTCGGCGATTGGCGTTGCGCGAATGCCGACACAGGGATCGTGCCGCCCGAAGGTTTCCACAATCGCGGGCTCACCCGCCTTGTCGATGGAGCGGCGCGGCGTGCGAATGCTCGATGTCGGCTTGATCGCGATCGAGACGGTGATGTCCTGCCCGGTCGAAATCCCGCCCAGGACGCCACCTGCGTGGTTGCCGACGAAACCCGCCGGCGTCAGTTCGTCGCCATGCTCGGAGCCGCGTTGCGCCACACTCGCAAAACCGGCCCCGATCTCCACGCCCTTCACGGCGTTGATACCCATCATCGCATGCGCGATATCGGCGTCGAGCCGGTCGAAGAGCGGCTCGCCCCAGCCGACGGGCACGCCGCTCGCCACGACGTTGATGCGCGCGCCGATCGAATCGCCATCCTTGCGCAACTCATCCATATACGCTTCGAGTTGCGGCACGATCTCGGCATTCGGCGCGAAAAACGGATTTTCCGGCACATGGTGCCAATCGACGAACGGAATGTCGATCGCGCCGAGCGCCGCCATATAGCCACGTATCTCCACGCCATGGTGCTCGCGCAGCCACTTCCTGGCCACGGCGCCCGCCGCCACCGTCGGCGCGGTCAGCCTCGCCGAGGAGCGCCCGCCGCCACGGTAATCGCGAATGCCGTACTTGTGCCAGTAGGTGTAATCGGCATGGCCGGGACGAAACGTGTCGACGATGTTGCCGTAGTCCTTGCTGCGTTGGTCGGTGTTACGAATCAGGAGCGCGATCGGCGCGCCCGTCGTAATGCCCTCGAACACGCCGGACAGGATTTCGACCTTGTCCTCCTCTTGCCGCTGCGTGACATGGCGGGAGGTGCCGGGCTTGCGGCGATCGAGCTCGCTCTGAATGTCCGCTTCCGTCAGCGCCATGCCCGGCGGGCAGCCGTCGATGACACAGCCAATGGCGGGGCCGTGCGATTCCCCGAACGTCGTAACGGTGAAAAGCGTGCCGAGAGTGTTGCCGGACATGACTTGGCCTTACGAAATAAATGCGGAAAGACCGATATTATGCCCTGCCTGCGAACGCGTGCTGCCCCCTCAGCGGCACCCCTCAGCGGCAGGGCTTTGCGGCAGCGGTGCTATTTGCGCGGCCCGCGCAGCTCCGTGACGATCTGCTGCAGTACCTCGGGGGTGGCCGCCCCCGGCTCGAGCGGCTCGCCGACAGCCAACGTCAGCCGGCTCATGACGCCCTTGCGAATGGGCCGCGGCCAGCGCGCATCGGCGTGGCGCGAGAACACGCTGCCCCACAGGCCCCGTAGGGCGACCGGGATGACCGGCACGGGCGTGCGCTCCAGAATGCGCGACACCCCCTGGCGAAACGGATTGATCTCGCCCGTGCGCGTGAGTTTGCCCTCCGGGAAGATGCAGACGAGATCGCCCGCCGCAAGCGCCGAGGCGCACGCGTCGTAGGCTCGCTCGAGCAGCGCCGCGTCTTCGTGCGCCGGCGCGATCGGGATCGCCTTGGCGTGCCGAAACAGCCACCCGACGAATGGCGTACGGAAGATTCGATGGTCCATGACGAAGCGGATCGGCCGCGGGCTTTGCGCGACGATGACGAGCGCATCGACATAGCTGACGTGATTGCACACGAGCACCGCCGCGCCGACATCGGGAATCCGCTCGGGGTGCACGAGCCTGATACGGTAGAACGTATGAACGAGCATCCACACGACGAAGCGCAGCAGGAACTCCGGCACGAGCGAATAGATATAAACCGCCACGACGACGTTCAAAAGCGCCGTCACGAGGAATATGCCGGGAATGCTCACGCCCGCCGAGGTCAAGGCCACCGCCATCAATGCCGAGGCGATCATGAACAACGCATTGAGGATGTTGTTGGCGGCGATGATCCGCGCGCGATGGGTCGGCTGGCAGCGGCTCTGAATCAATGCATAGAGCGGCACGCTGTAAAAGCCGCCGAACATCGCGAGCAGGAAGAGATCGGCGAGCACCCGCCAATGCGCCGGCATGGCGAGGAACTCCCCAACCGTCAGCAACTGCGCCGGCCGGGGCAGCGCATGGCTCGCGAAGAACAGGTCGATCGCGAAGACGCTCATGCCGATCGAGCCGAGCGGCACGAGCCCGATCTCCACGCGCCGCTTCGAGAGCCGCTCGCAGAGCAGTGAACCCAGGCCGATGCCGAACGAGAACGTGGCGAGCAAAACCGTCACGACATCGGCGTTGCCCGACAGCACATCTTTCGCGAAGTTGAAAAACGAGGTGAGAAACGTGGCGCCGACGAACCAGAGCCAGGAAACGCCGAGCAGACTCAGAAAGACCGTTCGGTTGGTACGGGCAAGCGCGAGATTGCGCCAGGTTTCGGAGACCGGGTTCCAATTGATGCGCAGTTGCGGCTGCGACGACGGTGAAGCCGGCACCGCGCTCGATACGGCGCGGCCCGCGAGCGCAACGCCGACGCACAGGCTGGCCAGTACAGCGGTGCCGGCCGACTCGAGGCCGGCCGCCGCACCGCCGATGATCGTGCCAATAAGGATTGCGAGGAAGGTTCCCATTTCCACGAGCCCGTTGCCGCCCACGAGTTCGTGGTCGTCGAGGTGCTGCGGCAAATAGGCATACTTGACGGGACCAAAGAGCGTCGAATGCACGCCCATCAGGAACGTGCCCAGGTAGAGCAGCGACGCACGGTGCAGCAGGAAGCCCGCTGCGCCGACGAGCATGATCGCGATTTCCAGCGTTTTCACGAGGCGGATCAGCACCGCTTTATCGTATTTATCGGCAATCTGCCCCGACGTCGCCGAAAATAAGACGAAAGGCGCAATAAAAATCGCCGAAATCAGAAAAGCGGCCGTTGCGGCATCCACACCTGGAAAACGCGCGGTTTGATAGGTGACAAGCGCCGAAAAACCGATTTTGAATACGTTGTCGTTGAGCGCGCCGAGAAACTGCGTCCAGAAAAATGGCGCGAACCGGCGCTCGCTCAGCAGGCCGAACTGCGAATGTTGGGCGCGACGCTTCGGACGCGCGGCGGGAGTCATGGAAACAGGCTGGTCACTCATTCGATCGGGGCGATGTCTCGCTCATGGGGACGATGCCTCGGGCCGTCCTGGCGGGCCGAGCAAACCGGAACGACGAACTCGCGCAGCGCGCGCGTGCCCGTCGCATTCCCCCGGACAAAGGAGGCGGCGAAAGAAAGGTCCGGGGTTCGGCTCCGGGCGATGCTGGCGAATGTGCGCGACGCGCGTCGCGTCAGCGCAGGCCGCGCACGTCGCCCTCTTCGGGCCAATCGCGGATGTACGCCTTCAGCATGCGATTTTCGAAGCTCTGCTCCTCGACAACGGCTTTCGCCACGTCGTAGAACGAGATCACGCCCATCAGCATGCGGTTTTCCACGACCGGTAGATAACGCACGTGATGTTCGAGCATCATGCGCCGAATTTCGTCGAGTTCCGTTTCCGGCGTACAGGTGACGGGGTGGTCGTCCATGACCTTGCGGATCGTGGCCGTGCCCACGCTGCCGCCGTTCGCCTTCAGCGTCATGATGATTTCGCGAAACGTCAGCATGCCGACGAGTTCGCCGTATTCCATTACGACGAGCGAGCCGATATCGCGCTCCGCCATCGTATTCACCGCCTCGGTAAGCTGAGTATCGGGTGTGACCGTATACAGCGCGTTGCCCTTGACCTTCAGGATGTCGCTGACTCTCATGGCTGCCCCTCCTGGTAAAGCCTGAATCGATCGGACGATGCTATCGGAAAGCCCTTTAAAAGGAAAGCCGGAGCGCGTGTCCGGACGAACGGAATATATTCCCCGCATTGTGCGCCGCACGCGCGCCAACCGGCTACCCAGGCGCGCGCGGTGATACGATGACCGCCACGCCAACCCTCGCCGGATGCGCGTCCGGCCTGTCACTGATGTCCGCGAACCGATTCGATACCCTGGCCGTGCATGCGGGAGCCGCCCCGGACCCCGCCACCGGCGCGCGCGTCACCCCCGTCTATCAGAGCGCCGCCTTCGTCTTTCGCGATACCGACCACGCCGCCGCCCTCTTCGACATGGAACGAGCCGGCCATGTCTACTCGCGCATTTCCAACCCCACCGTGGCCGTTTTCGAGGAGCGCGTCGCCGCGCTCGAAGGCGGCGCGGGCGCAATCGGCGCCGCAAGCGGGCAGGCCGCGCTGCATCTGGCCATCGCCACGCTGATGGGCGCCGGCTCGCATATCGTCGCCTCGAACGCGCTCTACGGCGGCTCGCATAATCTGCTCAGCTATACGCTGCGCCGCTTCGGCATCGAAACCACCTTCGTGCCGCCGCGCGACATCGACGCCTGGCGCGCCGCCCTGCGGCCGACGACGCGCCTCGTCTTCGGCGAGACGCTCGGAAACCCCGGCCTCGACGTGCTCGACATCGAGGCGTTGGCCGGCATCGCGCACGAGCACGGCGTACCGCTGCTCGTGGATTCGACCTTGACCACGCCATGCCTGCTCAAGCCCTTCGAGTACGGCGCCGACCTCGTTTATCACTCCGCCACGAAATTCCTCGGCGGCCATGGCACGACGATCGGCGGTGTACTCGTCGACGGCGGCACGTTCGATTTCGTCGCTTCGGGACGCTTTCCGGAGCTGACCGAGCCGTACGAGGGTTTTCACGGCATGGTCTTCGCCGAGGAGAGCACCATTGCGCCGTTCCTGCTGCGTGCGCGGCGCGAAGGGCTGCGCGACTTCGGCGCGTGCCTGCATCCGCAGGCCGCCTGGCAGTTGCTTCAGGGTATCGAAACGCTGCCGCTGCGTATGGAGCGCCACGTCGCCAATACGCGCCGCATCGTCGAATTCCTCGGCGCGCACGAGGCCGTGGCCTCCGTGGCCTACCCGGAACTCGACGCTCACCCCGACCACGCGCTCGCCCGCAGGCTCCTGCCGCGCGGCGCGGGCGCGGTCGTGAGCTTCGATCTGCGCGGCGATCGCGCCGCTGGGCGGCGCTTCATCGAAGCACTCACGCTCTTTTCCCATCTTGCGAACGTAGGCGACGTCCGTTCGCTCGTCATCCATCCGGCTACGACCACACATTTCCGCATGGATGCGCGCGCGCTCGCCGCGGCAGGCATTCGCGAGGGCACGATCCGCCTTTCGATCGGCCTGGAGGATCCCGACGATCTCATCGACGACCTCAAGCGCGCGCTGAAGGCCGCCACCCGGGACACGGCCCGCGCACGGGCCGCCGCGCCCTCTTCCGGCAAGGAGCCCGCATGATCGTCGACATCGACGGCAAAGCCGTCTATGCATACACGGGCGGTCAGACGCTCGACGCCGCACGCCCCACAGCGGTCTTCGTGCACGGCGCCCAGCACGACCACAGTGTCTGGGCGCTGCAAAGCCGCTACTTTGCCCATCACGGCTTCAACGTCCTTGCCGTCGACTTGCCGGGGCACTGTCGCAGCGCGGGCCCGGCCGCGAAAAGCATCGGCGCCCTCGCCGACTGGCTCGCCGCACTGCTCGACGCCACGGGCCTGCCGGATGCGTTCGTGGCCGGACACAGTATGGGCTCGCTCGTCGCGCTCGAGTTCGCCGCGCGCCACCCCGCACGGGCGAGCCGGATTGCGCTGGTGGCGACAGCCGTGCCGATGCCCGTGTCCGAAGCGCTGCTCGAGGCCGCACTCGAGCGCGAAAGCGAGGCGATTTCGCTCGTCAATCGATGGTCGCACGCGACGATTGCCGCGAAACCGTCCTGCCCCGGGCCTGGCTTCTGGCTGCACGGCATGAACGAGCGGCTCATGCAGCGCGTGGCTGCGCGCGGCGAACCGCGGCTGTTTCATACCGACTTCACGGCGTGCAATGCATACGCCGACGGGCTCACGCAAGCCGCCCGGGTGCGTTGCCCCGTGCGCCTCGTACTCGGCGCGAAGGATCTGATGACGCCACCGCGCGCGGCGCGCCCGCTCGCGGATGCGCTGGCGGCGGCCGGCGCGCAAGTCGACGTAATCACGCTGGACGCCGGCCACGCGGTCATGGCTGAGCAGCCGGACGCGACGCTCGACGCGCTCTTCACGTTCGCGCGCCCGCTGCTCGCCCCGCTGCTCGCCCCGCCACCGGCCCCGCCCGGACCGCAATCGACAGGCCGAACCGAACGATAACGCCAACGCCCGCCGGGCACCACTCGGCCGAATGGCCGGGTTGCAGGCACCGCCCGTTGCTCGCAGAATAGGCCGTCGGGCTGCACCCGTCTCGCGATGCCGGCGCCGGCGTCGCGTACCGGCTATCGGCGGGCCGCATCGAAAGCAGGGAGGCAATCATGGCTCACGGCACTCATCCGGCTCACTTCGCGAGCTTTGCGCAGTTCTATCCGTATTACCTCGGCGAGCACCGCAATCGGATCTGCCGGCGGCTTCATTTCATCGGCTCGCTCGGGGTCATCGGGTGCGTGACGATGGCGCTCGCCACAGGCAGTTGGCTGTGGCTGCCGGCTGCGGTCGTGTGCGGCTACGGGTTCGCGTGGGTCGGGCACTTCTTTTTCGAAAAGAACCGGCCCGCCACCTTTCGCCACCCGCTCTACAGCCTGATGGGCGACTGGGTGATGTTCAAGGACATCTGCACGGCAAAAATTCCGCTTTAGCCCGTCGCCAGTCGGCTCAGCCCGCGTGATGCGGCGCCGCGGGCTGCGGCCGGACGCCGCCACCGGCCGAGAACGCCCGGCGCGCGTCGCGCGCGGCGAGCAGCGTCGAAAGCGAAACATCGAGTTTGTCGTTGCGCAGCGTATCGAGCAGCGTTTCGCCATCCACGCGCGTGGAGTCGAGTTTCAGTTGGTACTCGAGTTCGGCCCGATCGATCACGAACACGTCGAAAAGCCGCGCTACCGTGATCTGCGCCGGGTTCGCCAGCAGTGCATAGCGCGGCATGCCGTCGCCCCCCACCTCGTCGTGAAGCCGCGTGAGCCATTCGCGCCGCGCGAGCCTGCCCACGAGCCGCTGTGTCGTGTCGAGATCGCAACGCAGCGCACGGGCGAGTTCCATGACGGTGAGCCCCGGCTTGCCCGCTTCCCGCGCGTCGTGCAGGCGGGCGAGGATCTCGAGGGCATCGAGCAAATCGCCACCCGCGTAGACGCGGCGATGAAACTGGCCGACGCGGATGGCCGGCAGTACAGCAGCTATGGCCGCACCGGCCAGCGTGATGAACCAGCTCAAGTAGACCCAGAGCAGAAACATCGGCACGGTGGCGAAGGCGCCGTACACGGCTGTGTAGGTTGGAATGCGGCGCACGTAAAAGCCGAAGCCGCGCTTGGCGAATTCGAACGCGATCGCGGCGCAGATGCCGCCCACCGCCGCATCGCGCCATTGCACGCTGCAATTCGGCAAATAGACATAGAGCATCGTGAATGCGAGGCCCGTCAGCGGCAGTGCGGCCCCCGCGAGCGTCCAGTCGATGAGCGGCGAGACGTACTCGAACGGGCTCGATTGCGTGAAAAGGTGCGAGGTGATCGAGAGGCTCACGCCGATGAGAAGCGGGCCGAGCGTAATCACGGCCCAATAGACGAGCACGCGCTGCGCGAACGGTCTCGGCTTCGGTACACGCCAGATCAGGTTGAACGCGGACTCCACCGTCATCATCGTCATGACGGATGTGACGAAAAGCACGATCATGCCCGCCGTCGTCAAACCCTTTGCCTTCGACGCGAACTGGTTCAGGTAGCGGAAGATCTGGCTGTTGATCTGGTCCGGCATCAGATGCTGCGCGAGAAACGTCTGCAACGACGCCTGAAACGTCGAGAAGATCGGAAACGCGGTGAAGAGTGCGAACGCGACCGTCGCAAGCGGCACGATCGCGAGCATCGTCGTGAACGTGAGACTGCCCGCCACTTGTGCGATGCGATCCTCACCGCTGCGCAGCGCGGCGAAGCGCGCCAGACGCTTGAGCGTGTCGAAGTCGAAACTGAGCTGCTTCGGCAAGAAAATCCCTCCAGATTCAGAAGATGCGATGCGCACGAGCAGGCACACTGGGCGCGCGCGGCGCCGCCGTCCGCCTGCCGGCGCCCATGACCCTATAATAAGCCGCTCACGCACCAGGCCCATGAAAGATATCCTCGTACTCTATTACAGCCGCCATGGCGCCACGCGCGAACTCGCGCTGGCGATCGCGCAAGGCATCGACAGCGTGCCCGGCATGCAAGCCCGCATTCGCACCGTGCCGGGCGTCTCGAGCGTCACCGAGGCGACCGAGCCCGCCGTGCCCGCCGATGGCCCGCCCTACGCGGAGCCGCGCGATCTCGAAGAGTGCGCAGGGCTGGCACTCGGCTCGCCTACGCGCTTCGGCAATATGGCCGCCTCCCTCAAGTATTTTCTGGACGGCACGACGCCGCAGTGGCTGAGCGGCGCGCTGGCCGGCAAGCCGGCCTGCGTGTTCACCTCCACGGGCAGCTTGCACGGCGGCCAGGAAACGACCCTGCTTTCGATGATGCTGCCGCTTTTGCACCACGGCATGCTGCTCGTGGGCATTCCCTACACGGAAACGGCGCTGTCCGCCACCCAAAGCGGCGGCACGCCGTATGGCGCATCGCATGTGTCGGGCGCCGGTGCGCGCGAATCGGCGCTCTCGCCCGACGAGAAGTCGCTGGCCGTGGCGCTCGGCACCCGTCTCGCGCGAACCGCCTCGATGCTCGCCGGCCGGCCATGACGGAGCCGCTTCGCACCGTGGCGCAAGCGCCGCGTCGCCCGACCGAGGCCGCCGCAACAGACGGCCTGCCCGGCTCGGAAACCGTGCAAGCGCACCGCATCTACGCGCTCGGCGCCGCTGTGGCGCTCGTGGCCCTGGTGGTGCTGACCGTCGCATGGGAACGGTGGCTCGCCCCTCTGCGCCCGGGCGGCTCGGCGTTGATATGGAAAGCGCTGCCGCTCGCCGCCGCCCTGCCCGGCGTACTGCGCCGGCGTCTCTACACGTTCCAATGGGCGTCGATGCTCGTTCTGCTCTACTTCATGGAGGGCATCGTTCGCGGCATGAGCGATGCGGGGCGTTCGGCATGGCTCGGATGGCTCGAAACAGGGCTAGCCACGCTGTTTCTCGCGTGCGCGCTCGCGTATGTCGCCCCATTCAAGCGGGCAGCGCGGCGCCGCTTGCGAGCCGGTGCCGCCAGCACGGAGCATCAGCAGGGGAAGCCGCCGTCATAGTCTTTATCGCGCGCATTGCCGCTCTTTTCGCCCAGATCGGCTGTGCCCCGCCGTCTGCGCCGCAGATCCGCCGCCCACCATGACATCATGAACGATTCCGCTACTCTCGCCGCCTTTCTTGCCGCTTGCCGCGAAACGCTCGGCGCGGCACACGTTTTGACCGATCCGCACGACACCGCCCCCTATCTGACCGACTGGCGCCGCCGCTACACGGGGGCCGCGTGCGCGGTCCTGCGGCCGGCAAGCAGCGAGGAAGTGGCTGCGCTCGTGCGCCTTGCTGTCGCGCATCGCGTTGCGCTCGTGCCGCAGGGCGGCAACACGGGGCTCGCGGGCGGTGCGACGCCTGACACGAGCGGCACGCAGGCCGTCGTGAGTCTCGCACGGATGAACCGCGTGCGCGCCATCGACACGCACAACAACACGATCACGGTCGAAGCGGGCGTCGTGCTCGCGCAAGTGCAAGCGAGCGCGCTCGAAGCCGGGCGCCTCTTCCCGCTGAGCCTCGCGGCGGAAGGCAGTTGCACGATCGGCGGCAACCTCGCGACGAACGCGGGCGGCACAGGCGTGCTTCGCTACGGCAACACGCGCGAGCTGTGTCTCGGACTCGAGGTCGTCACGCCCCAGGGCGAGATCTGGGACGGCCTGCGCGGCCTGCGCAAGGACAACACGGGCTACGACTTGCGCGACCTTTATATCGGGGCGGAAGGCACGCTCGGCATCATCACGGCGGCGGTCATGAAACTGCACCCTCTGCCAGCCGCGCGCGTCACGGCCCTGGCAGGCCTTGCATCGCCGCACGCCGCGCTCGACTTCCTCGCGCTGGCCCAGCGGTACGCGGGCCCGCTGTTGACGGGCTTCGAGCTGATGTCCGAGTTCTGTCTGAAGCTCGTCGGCAGACACTTTCCGCAACTGCGCTATCCGTTCGACGCCCCGCACGCGCAGACGGTCCTGCTCGAGCTGTCCGACAGCGAAAGCGAAGCGCATGCGCGCAGCCTCTTCGAGCGGATGATGGAGGCCGCCATCGAGGAAGGCCTCGTCGAGGATGCCGTGGTCGCCGAAAATCTTTCGCAAACGCGCGCCTTCTGGGATCTGCGCGAGCACATTCCGCTCGCGCAAGCCGAAGAAGGGCTCAATATCAAGAACGACATCGCCGTTCCGATCTCCTCGATCGGCCGGTTCATCGAGGAAACCGATGCGGCCATTGCCGCCGCCGTACCGGGCGCGCGGATGGTAACGTTCGGACACCTCGGCGACGGCAACCTCCACTACAACGTACAGGCGCCCGAGGGTGGCGACCCGAAGGCGTTCCTCGCGGCGCACCAGTCGGCACTGAACCGTATCGTCAACGACAACGTCCACCGGCATCGCGGCAGCATCAGCGCGGAACATGGGCTAGGCCAGTTGAAGATCGACGAGGCGGCGCGCTACAAGTCACCCGTGGAAGTCGCGCTGATGCGCGCCGTCAAAACAGCGCTCGACCCGCTCGGACTGATGAATCCGGGCAAGGTGCTACGCTAACGCGAAGCCCGCATATTCGAAGAGGCACGCCGTGAAGATCCGCATACTGTCAGACCTGCATCTCGAGTGCGACGAACCCGAGGCGATCCCGCACGCCGATGCCGATCTCGTCGTACTCGCGGGCGACATCCATAATCACGCCGAGGGCCTGCGATGGGCGGCCGAGACGTTCGATACGCATACACCCGTAATCTACGTACCCGGCAATCACGAGTATTACGACGGGGAGTTCGGCGCGCTCGAAGCAGCGATGCGCGACGCGGCGGCGAGCGTCGAGAACGTCCACTATCTCAATCATGACGCGCTCGTCGATCCCGACGGCCACTGGCGCGTGCTCGGTGCGACGCTCTGGACCGACTTCGAGCTGTTCGGCGCCGACCCTGCCTCGTTCGAACAATCGGTCGCGGCGGCGGAGAAAGTCATGGTCGACTTCCGTGGCCCGATACAAGTCGCGTCGTGGTCCGGCAGCCCACAGGCATCCGGCGCCGGCGCGCCGCGCACGTTCACCGTGGCCGATTCGCTTGCGCTGCACCGGCGCGCGCGCGCATGGCTCGAGACCGAGCTCGCCAAGCCGTTCTCAGGCAAGACGATCGTCGTGACGCATCACGCCCCTCACCGCGATAGTCTCGCGGCACGCTACGCCAATGACCCCGCATCGGCCGGGTTCATCAGCCATCTGCCCTCGCTCGTCGGCCCGCCGGTCGCACTCTGGATACACGGGCACACGCATACGGCCTTCGATTACGTTGCCAACGGCACGCGCGTTGTCTGCAACCCGCGCGGGTATGTGAGCCGGCGCAGCGGGCGTCTGGAAAACGAGCAGTTCGCGTGGGACCGGATCGTCGAAGTGTGAAGAGCGAAGGGTGAAGCGCGCATCGCCACGGCGCGCCGCTACGACGCCGCCGGCTCCTGCGTCGCCGGTAGCGGAATAAGAACTTCGATGGCCGTACCCTGCCCCGGCGCGGACTGAATGCTGATCCGGCCTTCGACGAGATACGCCCGCTCGCGCAGCCCCGCCAGGCCGAACGAGCTCGGCTTGCGCCGGGCGGATAGATCGAAACCCAGACCGTCGTCCCGTACCCTCAGCACGATCTGCCCATCATGTCGCACGAGGTCAATGCCAACGTGCGACGCACGCGCGTGGCGCGCGACATTGGTCAACGACTCCTGAACGATGCGATAGGCCGTCGTCGCGTAAGGTTCATCGAGCTGCAGGTCTTCCGGGTCGATCTCCACCGTGCATTCGAATCCGTAGCGCTGCCTGAATGCCTGTGCAAGCCATTGCACCGCTGCCACAAGGCCCAGATCGTCGAGCATCATGGGCCGAAGATCCGCCGCGATGCGGCGCGTGGAGGCCACCGCGTCGTCGACGAGCACGCGCATGTCCGCGACTCTCGCTTCGGCCGAGGCCGTCCCGGCCGGCACCTGTTCGGCCAGCCGGTCGAGTTCGAGCCGCAGTGTCGCAAGCGTTTGAGCCAATTCGTCGTGAAGTTCGCGGGCGATACGGCGCTTTTCCTGCTCGCGCGCCGAGGAGCTGATCGACGCCAGCTCGCGCAGTTCGGCTTGCGACTGTCGCAGCGCCCCTTCGGCACGCTTGCGCTCCGCCACTTCGTGCAGCAGATCGCGGTTGGATGCGGCGAGCGCCGCTGTGCGAGCGGCCACGCGCTGCTCGAGCAGCGCCTTGGCTTCGTTCAACTCGGCCGTACGCTCCTGCACGAGCCGGCGCTCGGTACGCTCGCGATCGAGCGCCGCCACGATGCGCGCATAGAGCTTGATGTTTTCGAAGGTCAGAGCAATGAGAACGAAGCTGGCGGCCAAGAGGCCATAAGCGCGGCCCGCGAAAAAGCCAAGGTCGAACCGCCGGTGGTTGAGCGCCGCCGCCAGCGCGATGTCGAACAACCACGCGAACATGACGACCATCAGCCAAAGATCGAGCATGGACTGAGGCCGCAAACGCCACAACCGAAGCAGCGCCGCGCCCGTCAGGCAGCATACCGATGTGATCGCCGCGATGTACGCCGGCGTATACAGCTCGTGGTCGAGAATGCGTGGCAGGCGATCATGCCCGACCGTCGTCAGGACAGCGAACGCGATCACCAACGCCAATACCGATCCGATGCAGGTCACGACGGCCACGGCGGCAGGCCCGGCCGGCCGGGCGCCGGTTTGCTCCCGCGCGCGCAGCCAAGTGTAGGCGATGACGGCGAGGGGGAAACCCGCATGCCAGAACATATAGAGCCACGCGGTCGTTTGCGGCCCCGCGCCAAGCAGCCCCTGCGGCGCGAAAAGCCCGGGGAACGACAGCATGTGCACGGTGGCCGTGGATGCCGTGAGCAGATAACCGCCCGCCAGTACGAGGATGGCGCGCGAACGCAGGATGTTGTACTGGCCGATGAGCAGGGCCGCCGTCAGCAGATCGCTGATGATCATCGCCGATTGATAAATCGGGACAAATGCCCAGATTCGCGGCAACTGAATCTTCGCGAAGGGGACCGCCGCGACAAACAGTGCGATCGAGGCCACGACCACACCGAGTGCGAGCCGCCGCTGGCCGCGCTCAGGGGGCAACGTCGAGAGAAATACCCTTGCATCGTCCGTCATCGCTTCCAAGCTGACCCCCGCGCGAACGTGGATCGGGCGCGCCCTCACGCCCGACGTTTCCTATTATGGAATCACATCGCGATAGTGGAAAGGCGTTCGACGAAAGAGTCCCCGGCGCCAGGAGAGTGCCGGTTGCACTGGGGGCATGCGGCCGCGGCAGCATCGACGATATGCCGCGCGGGTCATGCCTTCAGGCTGCCATTCCCGCCCGTTCGCCGAGGATCGCAGCAGGAACGCCGTCAATGCTCGGGACGACGCTCCGCGCAATGCCACGGCCTACCGCGTCGCCGCACGCTTGAGCGTTTGCGACGGGGTTTCGCCGAAGCGCAGCTTGTAGTCGCTGGAAAAGCGGCCGAGATGCGAGAACCCCCAGTTCATCGCAATGGACGAAACGTTGCGCTCTGAGCCGTCCGAGAGCATTTCGCGGCGCACCGCCTCGAGCCGATGCCGTTTCAAATAGGCCATGGGCGCCAGCCCGAAGTGCTGCCGAAAACCTTCGAACAGCTTGTAGCGCGACACGCCGGCCGCGCGCTCGATGTCTTCGAGCGCAACGTCTTCACGCGCGTTATCTTGGATGAACTGCTTCGCGCGCAACAGATAGTGCGGACATGACGAGTCCACCGCTCCGGCGAGCGCCTGCGAGTAATTGTGCGGTTGACAGAGCAACAGCCCCTTGATCAAAGCCTGCTCGAGATTCCCCGCCATCTGCTGGTGATCGAGCAACCGCGCGGCCTGGCCCATCTCGGTCAGCAGGAATCTGACCATACGCCACCACGCGGCCTGATCGCCGTCCGCGGCATTCATCTGCGGCTCGAACGTCACCGGGGCATGCAGGGGCCGTTGCAGAAGTCCTTCGAGTACCTGACGCAGCGCCTGGCCCTGAATGGCGACGATGATCTTCCGGCAGTTGCCCATGATGGTCAGGTCCTGCCTCTCGTGCGGCGACAACACGAGGCTCCGGTCCTGATCCGACACCCACAGCCGCCCCCGCGCAGACAGCTCCTGGTATCCGGTGAGCGGCAGACTCACGCTATAGCAGTTGAGCGGCGTCTCGTTGTGCACCGAAACGGTGACGT
Organism: Trinickia caryophylli; assembly: GCF_034424545.1. Lineage (NCBI taxonomy): Bacteria > Pseudomonadati > Pseudomonadota > Betaproteobacteria > Burkholderiales > Burkholderiaceae > Trinickia > Trinickia caryophylli. The sequence continues at coordinate 862,123 of NZ_CP139970.1, forward strand.
CGGTGCCATATTCCACGTATCCCAACGTGCTCGCCATGGACCGCAGCACCGTGCCCGAATGGTGGAACTGCAATTTCTTCGGGCTCCGAGCCCGCAATCCGTGCGGCCCGCAAATCGACACCATCCATTCTCGTGCGCCTTCGAGATCGTGACGCACCGCGTCGATACCTTGGTTGGCATTGACGGCGGACGTGTGCATGGCGTGTCACCGGGCGGTTGATCGTGGCTTGATGGTAAGCCCGCCATGCGCGGACAAAAATATACAAAAAGACCCTGAATGCGCGCCGGGGGCGCACCTTATGCGCCCTTATGCGATCTGTTGCGCGCTGTTGCTCTCCCCGAATTTCTCGTAGTAGAGGCGATGGTCGTTCACGCGCTCTCTAACAAGCCACGCCTTGATGGCCTCCACCATCGGAGGCGGCCCGCATACATACATGTCGAACGGGGCTGCAGTCAGCATGTCACGGTCGAAATGCTCGGGAATGAGCCCCGTCTTTCCCTGCCATCCTTCCGAGGCATTCATCACCACGATCTCGCACGCGAAGTTCGCGATGCGCTGCCCGTAGGCTTTCAAGCGGTCCAGCTCGCACAGATCGCGAGCATTCGTCACACCGTAGTAGAGATGCACCTGCTGAGCGCAGTCGCCCTTGCGTGCAAAATCGTCGAGCATGCCGAGAAATGCCGAGAGACCCGTGCCGCCCGCGACCATCACAAGCGGCCGTTGCGCCTCTCGCAGATAGAAGGTACCGAGCGGCGCCTCGAATTCGATCGTCTGATCCGGCGCGCAGCGCGCGCGCAGGTAGTTGCTCATCACGCCATCAGGCAACAGACGAATCAGGAACTGCAACTGATTGTTGTCGTCGGGCCGATTGGCGAACGAATAGGAACGCCACACGTCCGTGCCCGGCACTTTCAGCCGGGCGTACTGCCCCGGCAAAAAATCCAGGCGCCGCTCATGGGCGCTCGCGTCCAGATGCAGGATTGCTGTCGTCTCGGATACCTGACCGATTGCCGCGACCCGGCCCGTCAGCAATCGCGTTCCTCCCTCGCTGCACAGGCTCGAATCGAAATCGAAGTAAAACGACGCATCGGACTGTACCCGCGTCTGGCACGACAGGATCTTGCGCGCGGCGAGATCGGCCGGCGACAGCGCTTCCTCGTCGACATAGTCCTGCGTATAGCGGCCCGACTCGCAGCGTCCCTGGCACGTCCCACATACGCCTTCGCGGCAGTCGAGCGGAATGCTCATGCCGTTGCGAAGCGCGGCGTCGAGAAGAAGCTCGCCTGAGCGGACGTCGAAGAAAACGGTCTTGCCGTCGGCAAAGCTGAAAGCGACCCTGTGACTCATTGCACGGCGCTCCCGCTTACAGATGGTAGAAATCGAGCACGGCGTTGATCGTGTCGTTCAGCAACAGTACGTGCTTGCGCGCAATCTTCCAGCTCTCGCCGTGCGGGCGAAGCTGGTAAGTCGCGCGTCCGAAGAAATACTCGGCCACGCCGTGACGGGCGTAAAACGTGGCCCAGTTTGCTTTCACTTCCAGTTCGCCCCGGTCGCACGCCGCAATACGCACGTTGGTGATCTGATGCAGCGTGCGCGGCAGCGGCGTGGAAGCCGCCGATTTGCCCGTACGCAGCCTGAACACGCGATCTTCGAGCCCCGTGCGGTTCGCGTAGTAGATCAGCGACATACCGCGCTTCGGGTCGGTCGTGTACACGTGCTCGGCGTCCCATTGAGGCACGTGGAATTCGCTGTTTTCGTCGAAGAGGTCGAGATACTCGTCCCAGCTCTGGGCGTCGCAAAGCTCGGCCTTGCGATACAGAAACTGCTCGACCGATTGTTGCAACGTATGCGTGAGCGCCATGATTCAAGCCTCCTTCCCGGCGTTCGATTGTTGTGCAAGGCCCTTCATGAGAAACGCCTGCCAGGCGCCATGCTGGTTGACGTAAAGCCCTTCGTGGGTCAACTCCGTGCCGCACAGCACAGGGGCGATACCGAGCAAGCGCGTGTTCGCCGTTTCCCCCGCCACCCATTTGTGGTGCCCGCGCGAAATATCGCTCCAGCGCTCGAGGCGCGCCTGGAAGCCACGCTGCTGCTCACGAAACTCCACGAGATCGTCCGGCGTGCCCATTCCCGAAACGTTGAAGAAGTCTTCGAACTGGCGAATGCGGCTTTCACGGTCGCGGTCCGACTCGCCTTTCACGCCGACGCACTGGCTGATGACCTCCGTCTTGTTCCAGGCAATCGGACGCACGATACGCAATTGCGAGCTGATCTGATCGATGAAAAAAAGGCTCGGATAGACGTTCAGGTTACGCAGCCGATGCATCATCCACTCGGCTTTCTGCTGACCGTACGCCTCGACGAGGCGCGGCATGACGGTGGCATAACCGGGGCGAACACCGGGGTTCGGCATGTCGCTGAACAGCACGCTATGGCCGTTCCTGAAAGCGAACCAGCCGTCGTCGGTATCCGCATCGCCCGCGCCCAGTTTGCTGTAGTCGAGCGTTCCGCCGATCGAGCCGCCCTTTCGCGCGTTCGTTTCCTGGCGGTGCTGCACCGTGGCGACATAGTTGTAATGCACGGTGCTCACGTGATAGCCGTCGAGGCCATTCTCGTTCTGCAGCTTCCAGTTTCCGTCGTAGGTGTATGTCGACTTGCCCGGCAACACTTCGAGTTCGCCCGTGGGCGATTGCGCCACCATCATGTCGAGGAATACGCGAGCGTCGCCGAGGTAGTCCTCGAGCGCGTCCGTGGCCTCCACGTCGAGGCTCACGAACACGAACCCCTTGTAGCTTGCGATGCGCGCCTTCTTGAGGCCGCGCGTGGACTTGTCAAAGTCGTCGCAGTACTCGCCCGCCGCCTTGACCTTCACGAGGCGTCCGTCGCTCTTGTAGCACCACGCATGGAACGGACACGTGAAGGTCGACTGATTGCCCTTGCCCATGCGCGTGAGCGTCGCTCCCCGATGCTGGCAAGCGTTGACCATGGCGTTGAGTTCGCCGTTGCCGCCACGCGAGACGATCAGCGGCTGGCGGCCCGCACGCATGGTGACGAAGTCGTGCGGTTGAGGAATCTCGCTTTCGTGACATGCGTAAATCCAGTTCTTCTCGAAGATGAACGCCATCTCCAGATCGAACAGTTGAGGCTCGGTGAACATCTCTCGCGCAATGCGGTAGACGCCCTCGGCCGGACGGAAATCGAGGCATCCGCTAATGAATTCCCGCCATTGCGACGTAACGTTTTCTGCACTCACGATGGGTTTTCCTCCTGCCGTTCAGCGGCCTTGCGACCGGGTCCGTGATGGGCTGGATTGAATACCCGAAGCAGGTCGGGCGCTATCCGTCTGGTCGCCGTTCGCTATCCGCTTTTTTTGCTCCTGCGCGCGACCTGCCGTGGCCGCGCCGGAAAAAACGGATAGCGAACGTCCAGTAGTCGGATAGCGACAAGTGGAGACAGTAATCATGAACGCAAAGGTATTCGAAACGAGCGAAGTGCAGGCGCTGCTCAAAGCTGCCGCGCACGATCGAAGGCCCTCTCTACGTGGCCGGCGCAGCGGCACGCGAAGGCGTTTCGCGGATCGACGTCGATGCGGATGCGGACGCTGGTCCGCTCGTCATCCACGGCACGGTGACGGGCGCCGACGATGAGCCGGTTGCGGGTGCCCTGGTCGAATGCTGGCACGCGAATTCGAAGGGCTTTTATTCGCACTTCGATCCGACCGGCGCACAAAGCGAGTTCAATCTGCGCGGCGCGGTAAAAACAGGCCCCGACGGCAAATACGAATTTCGCACGCTGATGCCCGTGGGCTATGGCTGCCCGCCGCGCAGCAATTGCTCAACGAGGTTGCGCGGCACGGCCGACGCCCCGCGCACGTGCATTTCTTCGTAACGAGCGAGGGCCACCGCAAACTGACCACCCAGTTCAGCATCGAAGGCGATCCGCTGATCCGGGACGACTTCGCCTACGCCACGCGCGAAGAGCTGATTGCGCCGGTCGCGGAAAAATCGGGTGGCACCGCATTGGGCCTGAAAGCAGACCGGTACGAGGATATCGAGTTCAACTTCGCATTGACGCCGCTCGTGCAAGGACAGGACAACCAGCGGGTCAACCGCGTGCGTGCATCAGTTGCGAAGTAATGCCTGGAGCCAACGGCGGCGTGGCCAAAGCGCTACCGCCCCGGAGCGGCAGATCTCAAATCGGTTCGCGAATTGCCCTCCACGCTGAAGCCGACGCCCCCTGACATCGCGCTTGAAACAGACTCCTGAGCACGGTCAGCCCGCATGCTTATTCCTTTGAACAACGTCGCATTCACAACCACGGACGCAAAAAGCAAAAGGGGTTACAGGCAAAAGCACTGTAACCCCTCGATTTTCGTGGTCGGAGCGATAGGATTCGAACCTACGACCCTCTGATCCCAAATCAGATGCGCTACCAGGCTGCGCTACGCTCCGACGAGCCGCGGATTGTAGCCGTTTCTGCCCACCGCGGTCAATGCGAACCTGCCGCCTGAACCGGCATCGCGCTTGCGCGGTCTCACAAAGCCCGGAAGACGGGTAAAAAGAGGCCAACATGAATCTGATTCTCTGGCGTCACGCCGAAGCAGAAGACGTTGCATCGACCGATCTCGCCCGCCAGCTCACCGGGCGGGGCCGCAAACAGGCACAGGCCGCAGCCAAGTGGCTCCGGGCACGCCTGCCCGACGATGCCCTGATCCTGGCCAGCCCAGCCGCGCGCACGGTGCAAACCGTCGAAGCGCTCACGGATCAATACCGCATCGAGAAAACCGTCGCGCCGGGCGCCTCGGCCAACGAACTGCTGAATACAGTCGGCTGGCCCGATGGTATTGCCGAGACGGTCGTCGTCGTCGGCCACCAGCCCACGCTCGGCCTCGTTGCGTCGCTGCTCGTCGGCGGGCAGGCCGCCCACTGGACGATCAAGAAAGGCGGCGTCTGGTGGATCGAGGGCCAAACGTGCAAATCCGATACGCGCGTGCTCATTCGAGCGGTCATTTGTCCCGATCTGGCCTAGAATCGATATCGCCGGTCAATATGCAGACAAAATGGTGAAACTGCCATGTCGTATCCGCGACATGTCATCGCATTTACACAGGTTTGCCATGCGAACGTCACCGCCGGTTACTACATTGGCAAAAACGCAGTATTCCTACTTGATCAGGAACCATTTATGCGAGACCTGCCGACGCCCACCTTGCCCCTCGCTTCGATCCCCCCCGATTCGCGCCGCCGTCTGCCACTGGCCGAAGAGACGATCACCGCTCAGCACCGCCTCCAGGTGGCTTGGGCCCGCACGGACGAAGAACTCCGCGAAGCGCAGCGACTGCGCTTTCGCGTTTTCGCCGAGGAAATGGGCGCGCGCGTGGCCGGTCCGGCAGGCCTCGATGTCGATCCTTTCGACGCCTACTGCGATCATTTGCTCGTACGCGATCTCGATACCTTGAAAGTCGTGGGCACCTATCGCGTGTTGCCTCCGCATCAGGCGGCGCGCATCGGGCGCCTCTACGCCGAGAGCGAATTCGATCTGTCGCGGCTCGCGCATCTGCGCTCGAAAATGGTCGAAGTGGGCCGCTCCTGCGTACACGCGGACTACCGCAGTGGCTCGGTCATCATGTCGCTCTGGGGCGGCCTCGGCGCTTACATGATTCAGAACGGCTACGAGACGATGCTCGGTTGCGCGAGCGTGCCCATGGCGGACGGCGGTCATTTCGCCGCGAATCTCTATCAGTCCCTGCGCGAAAACGCCCTCACCGCACCCGAATACCGCGCCTTTCCACACACGCCGCTGCCGGTCGAGGAACTGACCACCGGGGCGCGTGTGGCGCCGCCGCCACTCGTCAAGGGCTACCTCCGGCTCGGCGCCAAGATCTGTGGCGCGCCGGCCTGGGATCCCGATTTCAATTGCGCCGACTTTCTGACGCTTTTCCGCCTCGCCGAAATCAACGAGCGCTACGCGCGTCACTTCCTCGGCTGAAGGATGGCTTCACCGCTGCCGCCACTCGGGGGCGGCAGCGGCGCAATACGGCCAGCGCCGCCGTTTCCCGATCACTCGTCGGTATAAACGACGCGATAGCGCATGCCGACCTTCTCCCACTCGGCCGCCTCCTGCACGAGGCTGTAGTCGGTGAGCGGGTTATTGGCCACCCATTCGTTCGGAAGCCGCACGTCATATCCATTGTTGGTGCGGGAAACGCGAATGCCGGGTAGCCCCACGTCCGTGCGCCGGCGCGAGAGCAACGCCGCAAGCCGCAGGCAGAACAGCAGCGGCCACTCCACATCGCGCGCCTGGGCCAGCTTGCCCAGCTTGCCTGCGTGCCCCAGCACGAGCGCCGCAAGGCGCGCCTGATCGGTGCGCGAAAACCCTGGCATGTCGGCATTGCTGGCGATATAAGCCGAATGCTTGTGATAGGCACTGTGCGAAATGGACAGCCCGATCTCATGCAGCGCCGCAGCCCACGCGAGGAAGATGCGGTTTTCCTCGGCGCGCTCGTCATCGCGTTCGCCGAGCTGATCGTAAAAACCGATCGCCAGATCCCGGATGCGCTCGGCCTGCGCGCGATCGACGCCGTACCGGCGCGTGAAGCCCTCCACCGTCACAGCACGCATGTCTTCGTGCTGCGTACGACCGAGCAAGTCGTAAAGCACGCCGAGCCGCAACGCGCCGTCGGTCGTATCGACATAGTCGATGCCGAGCTCCTCGAACACCGCCAGCATGATCGACAGGCCGCCGGCCAGCACCGGCACGCGGTCGGGCTTCAGCGCAACGAGCTTCAGCCGGTTCACGTTTTCGGCCTTGATCAGCGCGCGCTTCAGGCGCTCGAGGCCGCCGCGCGAAATCCCGTGCGAGATCCCGGCGTCGTTGAAACCGTTTGCTTCGACGAGTTCCGCCAACGCGCGCGCCGTGCCGGACGAACCGATCGCCTGGTCCCAGCCAGCCTGCTTGTATTCGCGCGAGATGATCTCGATTTCGCGCTTGGCCGCGAGTTCGGCCTGCCGCATCGTGTATTCGTCGACGTTGCCGGCCGGAAAAAACTGCCGGCTGTGGCTGACGCAGCCGATATAAAGGCTCTCCATGACGAGCGGCGTGTAGTGAGAGCCGATGATGAACTCGGTCGAGCCGCCGCCGATATCGACAACGAGCCGCTTGCCCGCGCACGCGGGCACCGAATGCGCAGCCCCCGCGTAAATGAGCCGCGCTTCCTCCCGCCCCGCGATGACTTCGATCGGAAAGCCAAGCGCGCTTTCCGCTTCGGCCAGAAACTCTGGGGCGTTCTTGGCCACGCGCAACGTATTCGTAGCCACCGCCCGAACGTGATCGGGATGGAAGTCGCGCAGCCGTTCGCCGAAGCGCTTGAGCGCGTTCCAGCCGCGCTCCTGCGAGGCGCGGTCGAGCATCTTGTCCGGTGAAAGGCCAGCGGCGAGCCGCACCGGTTCGCGCAGTGCATCGACCTGATAGATCTGGCTACCAGCCGGCGTTTCCTCGATACGTCCGACGATAAGCCGAAAGCTGTTCGATCCGAGATCGACGGAAGCGAGCAAGTGGGGCGTGTTGGGCATGAATGAAAACGATTTCGGTTGCGTGCGCGCCCCTGCTCGCCGGCTTCCGACAGGTGCGGGCGCAACGGTGTTCAAAGTCGCCATTTTAAGCGCATACCTTCGACCTCCGGGTGAGATCGCCGATGGGCACGCCTGCTCGCCCCGGCCCACGTCGCCGTAACGTCCCGAAATTAACGCAAATACTCGTAGAATTGATGACAACGAAAAAATTCATTGCGATGACATCGAACTGTGAGAATTTCCGAGCGACCGTTTGTTTCCCCTCCCGACCCTTCTCATTCCCCATTGCCGATGTCGGTTCGCTACCCTCTGCTCAACCGTGAGTTGGGCATCCTCGGTTTCAACGAGCGTGTACTTGCGCAAGCGGCAGACCCGTCCGTACCGCTGCTCGAGCGCCTGCGCTTCATTTGCATCACGAGCAGCAATCTCGATGAGTTCTTCGAGATCCGCATGGCCGGCCTGCAAGAGCAGATGCGCGACAACCCGGGCGCCCTCGCGCCCGACGGCATGTCGCTGCAACACGTCTATGACCTCGTGGTCGAGCGGGCGCAAAAGCTCGTGCACCGGCAATACCGGCTGCTGCACGAAACGGTACTGCCGGCGCTCGAAGAAGAAGGTATCTACTTTCACACGTCGGAAGGCTGGAGCGAGGCGCAGACCCAATGGGCGCGCCGCTACTTCAACGACGAACTTCTGCCCGTTCTGACGCCGATCGGCCTCGACCCGGCTCACCCGTTCCCACGCGTACTCAACAAGAGCCTGAACTTCGTCGTCGAGCTCGAAGGCAGGGATGCGTTCGGCCGGCAGGCGGTAATGGGCATCGTACAGGCCCCTCGGGCGCTACCGCGCCTCGTGCGCATGCCGCAGGAACTGTCGGGCTTCGAGCATGGCTTCGTGCTGCTGAGTTCGCTCATGCAGCGCTTCGTGGGCGAACTCTTCCCCAACCTCACGGTACGCAGTTGCAATCAATTCCGCATCACGCGCAACAGCGAACTCTTCGTCGACGAAGACGAAATCACGAATCTGCGCGTGGCGCTGCAAGGCGAGCTGCCCGCGCGGCATCTCGGCAATGCGGTGCGGCTCGAAGTCTCGGCGCAAACGCCTGCGCATCTCGTGCAGCGGTTGCTCGACGAAAGCGGGCTCAGCGACAAGGATTGCTACCGCGTGAACGGCTCGGTCAATCTCGTGCGACTGATGCAGTTGCCCGAACTCGTCGACCGCCCCGATCTCAAGTTCATGCCGCACGTGCCGGCCACGCCCGAGCGCATCGTGAATTCCGCCAATCTGTTCGAGACGATCGACCAGGGCGACGTGCTGCTGCATCACCCCTACGAAAGTTTTCAGCCGGTGCTCGAGCTGCTGCTGCAAGCGGCACAGGACCCGAACGTCGTCGCCATCAAACAGACCATCTATCGTACCGGCACCGATTCGCCGCTGATGGACGCCCTCATGCAGGCGGCGCGCAACGGCAAGGAAGTCACGGTCGTCGTCGAGTTGCTCGCGCGCTTCGACGAGGAAACCAACATCAACTGGGCTGCGCAGCTCGAGGCGGTCGGCGCTCACGTCGTGTATGGCGTGGTCGGCCACAAATGCCACGCGAAAATGATGCTGATCGTGCGGCGCGTGACCGAAAACGGCCGTTCCATGCTGAAGCGCTACGCACATCTCGGCACCGGCAACTATCATCCGCGCACGGCCCGCCTGTACACCGACTTCGGGCTGATGACGTCCGACCAGATCGTCTGCGAGGACGTGCATTATGTCTTCCAGCAGTTGACCGGCATCGGCGGCGAACTCAAGCTGCGCGAGCTCTGGCAATCGCCCTTCACGCTGCACCCGCGACTCGTCGAAGCGATTCGCGCGGAAGCCGAAAATGCCCGCGTGGGCAAGAAAGCGCGCATCGTCGCGAAGATGAACGCACTGCTCGAGCCCACCGTCATCGGCGAACTCTATGAAGCGTCGCAGGCAGGCGTCAAGATCGATCTCATCGTGCGGGGCGTCTGCTCGCTCCAGCCGGGCGTGCCCGGCCTGTCGGAGAACATTTCCGTGCGCTCGATCGTCGGCCGCTTCCTCGAGCACCACCGGATTTTCTACTTCTTCGCGGGCGGCGACGAAAAGGTTTATCTGTCGAGCGCGGACTGGATGGACCGCAATTTCTTCCGGCGCGTGGAAGTCGCGTTCCCGATCAGGGACCGACGCTTGAAGCGCCGCGTAATCGCCGAGGGCCTCTCAGCTTTCTTGGGGGACAACCTTTCGGCGTGGCTCATGCAAAGCGACGGACATTACCGCCGAGCACGCCCGGGCAAGACCTCGCGCAACGCGCAACTGGGATTGCTGGCGAAATTCGGCTGCTGAAGCCGCGGGCCCATGGGCCCGCGTTCACTTCCACTTGACAGCGAACACACGCCCGGCGGCGCCACGCGCCTTATGCGTGGGTGGCCTCCCGCCGCACCGTGCGCTGCACGGGAAAGCGCACGCTGAAGGTACTGCCTCGCCCTTCCTCGCTCATGACGTCGAGCACCGCATCGTGCCGTTGCAAGACGTGCTTGACGATGGCAAGGCCGAGGCCGGTTCCACCGGTGTCCCGCGAGCGGCTGCGGTCGACGCGATAAAACCGCTCGGTCAAACGCGGAATATCGGCTGCGGGGATGCCGTAGCCCGTATCGGTCACGGAGAACACGGCGCTCTGCCCCGCCATTTTCCACTCCACGCGAATCGAACCGCCATCGGGCGTATAGCGGATCGCGTTCGTGACGAGATTGCCCAGCGCGCTCATGATTTCGGTTTGCGCGCCGGTCACGCTGATGCTTTCATCGGCATCGAAAGCGATCTTGTGGTGTCCGTTCGAAAGCGTCTGCGCGTCGTCACGCAGATGCCGCAGTACGGCATGCATGTCGATCGCATGATCGCTCGGCGGCCGGGTGTCGCCCTCGAGCTTCGCCAGCACTAAAAGGTCGTCGACGATATTGCGCATGCGCGACGCCTGCTGCTCCATCAGTTCGAGGTAGCGCGCGCGCTCCGCTTCGGGAAGCGGAATTTCGCGCAGCGTTTCGAGGAAACCCGAGAGCACGGTCAGCGGCGTTTTCAGTTCGTGCGAGACGTTCGCGACGAAATCGCGGCGCATCGCATCAGTGCGCTCGAGCTCCGTGATATCGGCCGACAGTACGAGCTTGCGGTTCTCGCCGTACGGAAACACCTGTACCGACAGCACGTTCTGGCGCTTCTCGCCCATGCCGCGCATGACGAGCATTTCTTCGTAATGGTGCGAGTTCAGATACCGCACGAACTCGGGATGCCGCACGAGATGGGTAATGTGCTGACGCAGATCGCGCTTCGCGTCGAGCCCGAAATGCTGCTCGGCAATAGCGTTGCACCACTCGATCTGATCGTGATCGTCGAGCATTGCCACGCCGTTCGGCGACGCCTGTATCGCCTGAATGAAGCGCGAGTGCTGCTGCTCGACCTGGCGCACCTGCGCATGCCAGCGCTTGGCCAGTTTGTGCAGCCGATAGTAAATCTCGCCCCATACGCCCGGCGCGCTCGGCACCTGGCCGTATACCGGCGCATCGAGCAACCGCCAGAGCCTTTCCGTGTGATACGTACTGAAGAGTTGCTGCGCGACAAGCGCTATGAGGGCGAAGAAAAGCGCCGCCTCGATACCGGCGGCGGCGCCGATCGCCGCGCTTGCGATCGCCAGCAACGCGAGGGCGACGAGCGAGCGCGCCCAGATGATGTTCATGGCGCCACTTACCTCAGGCTCGAAAAGAAAAAACGCGCAGGCGGCGATCTATCAGGCGCTCTTCGCGAGCCGGTAGCCGCTGCCGCGAACCGTCTCGATCATAGCATCGCAGCCAGCTGGCTTGAGCGCGGCGCGCAAACGCTTGATATGCACGTCCACGGTGCGCTCCTCGACGAATACGTGATCGCCCCAGACCTGGTCGAGCAACTGCGTGCGGCTGTGCACACGTTCGGGATGCGTCATGAAGAAATGCAGCAGCCGGAATTCGGTTGGCCCGAGATCGAGCTTGATCTCGTTGCCGTCCGTGTGCGCCGCGACACGATGTGTAGCCGGATCGAGTTTCAGCCCGTTGATCGCCACGACGTCCTCGGTGAGCTGCGGCGCGCGCCGGCGCAGCACTGCCTTGATACGCGCCATCAACTCCTTCGGTGAGAACGGCTTCGTGACGTAATCGTCCGCGCCGATCTCGAGACCGAGCACCTTGTCCTGCTCATCGCCGCGCGCGGTCAGCATGATGATCGGAATATGCTTCGTGCGCTCGTTGTTACGCAGATCGCGCGCGAACGCGATGCCCGACTTGCCCGGCAGCATCCAGTCGAGCAAGACGAGGTCCGGCAATACGTCGCTGATCAGCGACTGCGCCTGCTCCGCATTGTAGGCGCGGATCGGACAATGGCCCGCATGCTGCAAGTTGATCGAGATCAGTTCGGAGATCGCGGGCTCATCTTCGATGATGAGAATGCTGCTCGGCATCGTCACCTCTTGAAACGTTAACTAAGCGCTTCGCGTTCGAGCGTGTCGCGCGATTTGTGACGCACGTCCGTGCCCTTCACGATATAGATGATGAACTCGGCAATGTTCTTCGCATGATCGCCGATGCGCTCGATCGCCTTCGCGATGAACAAGTACTCGAGGCCCGCGGAAATCGTGCGAGGGTCTTCCATCATGTAGGTGACGAGCTTGCGCACGAATGCGCGGAATTCCTCGTCGATCGCCTTGTCGTCGCGCACGATCTGTGCGGCTGCCACCGTATCGAGGCGAGCAAACGCATCGAGCGCGCGACGCAGGATCGACACCGCCATCTCGCCCGAGAGCTTGATCTCGGCGATGTTGACGGTGCGCGAGGCGCCGTCCTCCATCAGGCGCTTCACACGCTTGGCGATTTTCTCCGCTTCGTCGCCGGCACGCTCGAGGTTCGTGATCGTCTTCGAAATCGCGAGCAGCAAGCGCAGGTCGCGCGCGGCCGGCTGCCGCCGCGCGATGATGTTGCTGCATTCCTCGTCGATGACGACTTCCATCGTATTGACAGTCTCTTCGGCTGTGATCACCTGATCGGCGATGGCAGCGTCGAAGTTGTTGAGTGCCTCCATCGCATGCTTGATCTGCGATTCGATGAGGCCGCCCATTTCGAGCACTTTCGACGACACGAGATTCAGATCGGCATCGAACTGGCTGGACAGGTGCTTATCGGACATCATTGGCTCCTTCTCGGTTCATCAGCCGAAACGGCCGGTGATGTAGTCCTCGGTTTCCTTGCGGACCGGCTTGATGAAGATCTTTTCCGTATCGCCGAACTCGATCAGCTCCCCGAGATACATGTAGCCCGTATAGTCGGAGCAACGCGCGGCCTGCTGCATGTTGTGCGTCACGATCACGACGGTGTAGTCGTTCTTGAGCTCGGCGATCAGCTCTTCCACGCGCCCCGTCGAAATGGGGTCGAGCGCCGAGCACGGCTCGTCGAGCAGCAGCACTTCCGGACGAATGGCGATGCCGCGCGCAATGCAGAGCCGCTGCTGCTGGCCACCGGAAAGCCCATACCCGCTCTGCCCAAGCTTGTCCTTCACCTCATTCCACAGTGCCGCTTTCGTAAGCGCCCACTCCACGCGGTCGTCCATCTCCGAGCGCGAGAGCGACTCGAACATCTTCACACCGAATGCGATGTTGTCGTAGATCGACATCGGAAACGGCGTCGGCTTTTGGAACACCATGCCTACGCGCGCACGCAGGAGCGAAATGTCGCGCGTGCTTTCGAGCAGATTTTCGCCGTCCATCATGATGGCGCCTTCGGCACGCTGTTCCGGATACAGTGCGTACATCTTGTTGAACGTCCGCAGCAGCGTGGATTTGCCGCACCCCGACGGGCCGATGAACGCGGTCACCTTGCCCTCGGGAATCTGCATGTTGATGTTCTTCAGAGCGTGATACTTGCCGTAGAAGAAGTTGAGGTTCTTCACCTCGATTTTCGGCCGCGCCGGAGCAAGCGAAGACTCGCCCGTGGCGGGATCGAAGCCGGCGGGCGCCGCGGGGCGCTCGATGGGGTTCAAGTGACTTTCTGCCATGTTCATAGGTGCGCTCCGCCGTTACTTCTTGCCGAACATCGCGCGCGCGAGGATGTTCAATCCGAGCACGCCGAGCGTAATCAGGAATACGCCGGCCCACGCGAGCGATTGCCACTGCGGGAACGGGCTCATTGCAAACTTGTAGATCGTGACCGGCAGGTTTGCGACCGGTTGCGACATGTCGAGCGAGAAGAACTGGTTCGACAAGGCGGTGAAGAGCAACGGCGCCGTTTCACCGGCAATACGCGCAACCGCCAGCAGCACCCCCGTCATGACGCCCGCGATCGACGCCTTGAGCGTCACGGAGAGAATCATGCGCCATTTCGGCACGCCGAGCGCGAACGCTGCTTCGCGCAACGCATTCGGCACGAGCCGGAGCATGTTTTCCGTCGTACGAATCACGATCGGGATTTCGAGCAGTGCAAGCGCGATCGCCCCCGCCCAGCCCGAAAAGCGGCCCGACTGCGCCACAACGAGCGCATAAACGAAGAGGCCTACGATGATCGACGGTGCCGAAAGCAGAATGTCGTTGATAAAGCGCGTCACACGTGCGAGCCAGCCCTTCTGGCCGTATTCGGCGAGATAAACACCCGCGAGCACGCCGATCGGCGCACCCACTACGGTGGAAACGACGACGAGCAGCAAGCTGCCGACGATCGCGTTGGCAAGGCCACCGCCGTCGGTGTTGGGCGGCGGCGTCGAGGCCGTGAAAAGTTGCAGCGACAGGCCGCCTACGCCCAGGCTCAGCGTGGTGTAGAGAATCCAGACGAGCCACAACAGGCCGAACGCCATCGCCGCGAGCGAGAGCGTCAGCGCTGCGGCGTTCACGCGGCGGCGCTTGCGCTGCAAGCGATCGCGCGTGGCCTGGAAGATTTCCGGGCTCGCTGAGCCCGGTACCTGGAGCGCGGGGCGCGTCATTTGGACCCCTCCGTTTTTTCCATGCGCAGCAGCAGCAGTTTCGAAATCGTCAGGACGATGAGCGTAATGACGAAGAGAATGAGCCCCAGCTCCATCAGCGCGGAAGTGTGCAGGCCCGGCGTTGCTTCGGCAAACTCATTGGCGAGCGCCGAGGTGATGCTGTTGCCGGGGGCGAACAGCGACACGCCGCCAAACAGATTCGTATTGCCGATAACGAACGTCACGGCCATCGTCTCGCCGAGGGCACGCCCGAGACCGAGCATGACGCCGCCGATGACGCCGCTCTTGGTGTAGGGGAGCACGATCTTCCACATGACTTCCCAGGTCGTGCAACCGATTCCATAGGCCGATTCCTTCAGCAGGACAGGCGTCACCTCGAAGACGTCGCGCATCACGGAGGCGATGTACGGGATGATCATGATCGCGAGGATCACGCCGGCGCAAAGAATACCGATTCCGATCGGTGGCCCCTGGAACAATGCGCCGATGATGGGCACGGTGCCGAGCACCTGGCCGATGGGCTTCTCGAAGTACTGCGCGAAGATCGGCGCGAATACCAGCAGCCCCCACATGCCGTAGACGATCGACGGGATCGCCGCGAGCAACTCGATGGCGATGCCCAGCGGCCGGCGCAGCCACGTCGGGGAGAGTTCAGTCAGAAAGAGCGCGATGCCGAAGCTCACCGGAACCGCGATCACGAGCGCGATGATCGACGTGACGATGGTGCCGTAGACGGGCACGAGCGCGCCGAACGTATCGTTGGGGGGATCCCAGTCAGCGTTCCATAGAAAGCTCAGGCCGAACTTCTGGATCGTCGGCATCGAGGCCACTATGAGCGACACGATGATCCCGCCCAGCAGCAGCAACGTGACGATCGCAGCCAGGCACGCGAGATTTCCGAAAACGATATCGCCGAGGCGGCTCGGCGCGCGTTGCGCAGCCTCGCCGGGCGATCTCGATACGACGTTGATGTCGGACATGTGAGCCCTATCCTTTGCCGCGCAGACCGCTCCGCACGGCAGGTAGCAAAGCCCGGACTGGCAGCGCGCCTGTCCGGGCATCTCTCGAGCCGGCTTACTCAGCCAGTGCCTTGCCCGAAGCGTCCTTCACCTTCGACTTCCACTGCGTACGGATTTCCGAAACGACCGACTCCGGCAGCGAGATGTAGTCGAGATCGTTCGCTGCCTGCGTGCCGTTCTTGAACGCCCAGTCGAAGAACTTGAGCGTTTCCTTACCCTGCTCCGGCTTGTCCTGCGCTGTGTGCAGCAGCACGAACGTCGCGCCGACAACCGGCCACGCTTCCTTGCCCGGCTGGTTCGTCAGGATCTGATAGAACGACTTCTTCCAGTCCGCGCCGGCAGCGGCGGCCTTGAACGTTTCCGTCTTCGGCTCGACCACCGTGCCCGTGCTGTTCTTCAGCGCCGTGTACGTCATGTGGTTCTGCTTCGCGTACGCCCATTCCACGTAGCCGATCGCGCCCGGCAAACGCTGCACGAACGCGGCAACGCCGTCGTTACCCTTGCCGCCCGTACCCGTCGGCCAGTTGACGGTCGTGCCTTCACCGACCTTCGACTTCCATTCCGGATTGACTTGCGAGAGATAGTGCGTCCAGATGAACGACGTGCCCGAGCCGTCCGCACGGCGCACGACGGCGATGTCCGTGTCCGGCAGCTTGACCTTGGGATTCAGTGCGGCGATCTTGGGATCGTTCCACTTCTTGACCGTGCCGAGATAGATCTCGCCGAGCACTTCACCCGACAGCACGAGTTCGCCCGGCTTCACGCCCGGCACGTTGACGACGGGCACCACGCCCCCGACCACCGTCGGAAACTGGAACAGGCCGTCCTTGGCCAGATCGTCGTCCTTCAAGGGGGCGTCGGAGCCCGCGAAGTCGACCGTCTTGGCGATGATCTGCTTGATGCCGCCCGAAGAGCCGATGCCCTGGTAGTTGACCTTCGCACCGCCCGTCTTCTGGTATGCGTCAGCCCACTTGGTATAGATGGGTGCGGCGAACGTGCTGCCCGCGCCGGTAATGTCGGCGGCTTGCGCGGAAAGCGCGAAGAACGCGGCGGCGACGCCGGCGAACGCAGTCTGCATCAATTTCATGGATTAACCCCCAGTGGTGTGGTCGTGATTGCGACACCGCGAAGATTAGGTCCGTATTGTGACAGTAATATGACGCGAAACCCGATACCGGTATGCCCGGAAAAGCGTATCCGCGAAAGATGGCCGATGTTAGATTAATTTACGGCCAACTTGCGCGGAATAGGCTCAAATTTTCAATGACGCAAATGTGACAGCGGCCCGGAAATTATTACGCGGAAAAACGTGGCGCAGGGCGCGTTTTTTTCCGCTAGCGTCACTTGAGTTACTTGCAGCCTGAAGGTCAGGCCGTCTCCTGCTCCACCACCCGCGCGATTTCCTGCGCACACCGAGTGGCCGCCTCGCTCTCCCGGGCTTCCACCATCACGCGCAATACCGGCTCGGTTCCGGACGCCCGAATCAGCACGCGTCCGTTTCCGTCGAGCGCGCGCTCCGCTTCGCTCACCGCCGCGCGGATCGCGCCGCTGGCCTTCCAATCCGCGCCTGGCCGCATCCGCACGTTAATGAGCTGCTGCGGAAAAAGGGAAACGCCCTGCAACTGCTGAGCGAGCGTTCGCCCGCTACGCTTGATGGCCGCAAGCACGAGCAGCGCGGAAATGATGCCGTCGCCGGTCGTATGCCGATCGAGCGACAGGATGTGGCCCGAGCCCTCCGCACCCAGTTGCCAGCCGTGTTCGCGCAACTGCTCGAGCACGTAGCGATCGCCGACAGCCGCCCGTACGAATTGCACCCCTTCGCGCTCGAGTGCCACCTGTACGGCCATGTTGGTCATCAGCGTGCCCACTGCGCCCGCGACCCCCCCGTCGGTGACGATGCGGTCTTTGACGAGCACGTAGAGCAGTTCGTCGCCGTTGTAGAGGCGTCCTGCCGCATCAACCACCTGCAGCCGGTCGGCGTCGCCGTCGAGCGCGATGCCAAGATCGGCGCGGTTGGCCCGCACGGCGCGGATCAGCGCATCCGGCGCGGTTGCGCCCACACCATCGTTGATGTTGAAGCCATTGGGCGCGACGCCTATCGAAATGACATCGGCGCCGAGTTCGTGGAAAACGTGAGGCGCGACGTGATAGGCCGCACCGTGTGCGCAATCGACCACGAGCTTGAGCCCATGCAGATCGAATGCGGCCGGGAACGTGCTCTTGCAGAATTCGATATAGCGGCCCGCCGCATCATCGAGCCGGCGTGCCTTGCCGAGGCGCTCCGACGGGGCACAGTCGAGCGGCGCATCCAGTTGCCCCTCGATCTGCAGTTCCACTTCATCGGGCAGCTTGTTGCCGTCGGCGCTGAAGAACTTGATGCCGTTGTCGTAGTAGGGATTGTGGGACGCGCTGATGACCACACCCGCCGCGAGACGCAGCGCACGCGTGAGGTAGGCAACGCCGGGCGTCGGCATCGGCCCCGCAAGCATCACATCGACACCGGCAGCGGAGAACCCCGCCTCGAGCGCAGCTTCGAGCATGTAGCCGGACACGCGCGTGTCCTTGCCGATCAGCACCGTGGGCCGCGAGCCCCCCCTCGCCCAGCGGTCTGCGCCGGCCAGCACCTTGCCGGCCGCATAGCCCAGACGCAGAACGAAATCCGGCGTGACAGGCGCTTCGCCGACCTTGCCACGAACGCCATCGGTACCGAAATAACGACGTGCCATCCTGTTGATTCCTTCGTTTTCGAGTAGTTGGGTTGTTGACGGGCGGGGCGCTCGAGCGCCCCGCCGTTGCTCGCTCAACGAGCCTATGAACGGTCTTTTCTCGCCGCCTCGCGCACAGCGGCCCAGACCTTCAACGCATCGACCGTCTCGGCCACATCGTGCACGCGCACGATCGCGGCACCGCGCTCGACGGCGCACACGGCACCCGCGACGCTGGCCGCCACACGTTCCGCCGGCGTGGCCCGCCCGGTAACCACGCCGAACATCGACTTGCGCGACATGCCGGCCAGGATAGGATACGGCGCCACACCACGCGACACGCGCGGCGCGGTGTCCGCCAGATGAGCAAGCAATGCGTAATTGTCCTCGAGCGTGGACTTGCCGAAGCCGAAGCCGGGATCGACGCTCAGGCGCCCGCGCGCAATGCCGGCCAGCATCAGCGCCTCGACGCGCTCGGTCAGGAATGCGCGTACGTCGGCAACCACGTCGTCATAATCGGGCTTGCCGCGCTGCATTGTCTGCGGCTCTCCGAGCATATGCATGATGCAGAGCCCGCACCGGCTCTCGCGCACGGCATCGACCGCGCCCGGCCGCCGAAAACCCCAGACGTCGTTGATGAGATCGGCCCCCGCCGCAAGCGCGGCGCGCATTACTTCGGGCTTGTACGTATCGAGGGACAGCGGCACGCCCACATCGCGCAACGCCTCGACGATGGGAATCACTCGAGCGAGCTCTTCGTCGAGCGGCACGGGCGGCGCACCCGGACGCGTCGATTCCCCGCCGATATCGATGATATCGGCGCCGTCGCCGAGCATGCGCTCGGCCTGCCGCAACGCTTCGTCGCGCGCGACATAGCGGCCGCCGTCGGAAAACGAGTCAGGTGTGACGTTGAGAATGCCCATCACGCGCGGGCGCTCGAACGTGAGCGTGAAGCGCCCGCATTGCAACGGTTCGGGCGTGAGATCGGAAGTGGAATCGGTGCTGGTCACGAGACGATTTGCGATGACGGAAACCGCGCGAAGCGGCGCGTGCGCTGGCCGCGATGAACGAAAAACGGGCCGGTGCGATCCCGCACCGGCCCGTTTTTCGCTGCAGGCGGTCGTTATGCCGGTGCAGTCGCGTTACCCGGCTTCACTTCGGCCCCCGGACTGCCGCTGCTGCCCGAGGAGGTATCGATCGACGAAACGTTCTTCGGCGAGCGCGGCGGGCGGCCGGCCATGATGTCGTTGATCTGATCGGCATCGATCGTCTCCCACTCCATCAGCGCGGCGGTCATTGCTTCGACCTTGTCCCGGTTCTCTTCGAGCAGACGGCGGGCAAGGCCGTACTGGTCGTCCAGCACGCGGCGGATTTCGGCATCGACCTTCTGCTGCGTCGCTTCGGAAATCGTACGCGTAAAGCCGCGGCCGAACGGCGAGCCTTCGTTGTCGTCGTCCGCGTAGACCATCGGCCCCAATGCGTCGGTCATGCCGAAACGCGTAACCATCGCGCGCGCCGTTTGCGTCGCCTTGTTGAAGTCGTCCGACGCGCCCGTGCTGATCAGATTCAGGAACAGTTCCTCCGCCACGCGGCCGCCGAACAAAATGGCGAGGCGATCGAGCAGATATTCCTTCGAGTACGTCTCGTTGTCGTGCTCCGGCAACTGCCAGGTCACGCCCAGCGCCCGACCACGCGGAATGATCGTGACCTTGTGCACAGGATCGGCCTTCGGCAGCAGCTTCGCCACCACGGCATGCCCCGCTTCGTGGTAGGCCGTGGCGCGCTTCGCCTCTTCGCGGATAACGGCCGACTTGCGCTCCGGACCCATGAAGATCTTGTCCTTCGCGTCTTCGAAATCCTGCATTTCGACGATGCGCTTGCCGCGTCGCGCGGCGAAGAGCGCCGCCTCGTTGACGAGGTTCGCGAGATCCGCACCCGAAAAGCCCGGTGTGCCACGCGCAATGACGGCAGCGTCTACGTCGTTCGCGATCGGCACCTTGCGCAGATGCACCTTCAGGATCTGTTCGCGGCCACGGATATCCGGCAAGCCCACGTACACCTGGCGATCGAAACGGCCGGGGCGCAGGAGCGCCTTGTCGAGTACGTCGGAGCGGTTCGTCGCGGCAATCACGATCACGCCCGAATTGGCCTCGAAACCGTCCATCTCCACAAGCATCTGGTTCAGCGTCTGCTCACGTTCGTCGTTGCCGCCACCCATGCCGGCGCCGCGATGGCGGCCGACGGCGTCGATTTCGTCGATGAAGACGATACACGGCGCATGCTTTTTGGCCTGCTCGAACATGTCGCGCACGCGCGCAGCGCCCACGCCCACGAACATTTCGACAAAGTCCGAACCGGAAATGCTGAAAAACGGGACCTTTGCCTCGCCGGCGATGGCGCGCGCAAGCAGCGTCTTACCGGTACCCGGCGGGCCGACGAGCAGCACGCCGCGTGGAATGCGGCCACCGAGCTTCTGGAACTTCTGAGGATCGCGCAGGAAATCGACGAGTTCGGAGACTTCCTCCTTCGCCTCGTCGCACCCGGCGACATCGGTGAAGTTGATGGCGTTGTTGTTCTCGTCGATGAGCCGCGCGCGCGACTTCCCGAACGAGAACGCCCCGCCTTTGCCGCCCCCTTGCATCTGCCGCATCATGTAGAACCAGAAGCCGATGATGAGAATCGTCGGCCCGAGGTAATAAAGTGCGGAGACGAGCGCGTTCGGCTCCTCGTCGGCCTTGCCGCTCACCTGAACGCCATACTTCATCAGATCGCCGACCATCCAGATATCGCCGGGCGATACGATCTGATATTTTTGACCATCAGCAGGAGTGACCGTGAGATTCCGCCCCTGGACGACCACGCTCTTGACCTTGCCGTCCTTCGCGTCCGCCATGAATTGCGAATAGGAAACGCCTTCCTGAACGCGGGGCTTGTCGAACTGCTTGAACACCGTAAACAGCACCAGTGCGATCACGAGCCACACTGCTGCCTTCGAAAACATATTGTTGTTCAAAGCACCACTCCTTCACATAGACGGGCGCCTACATTTACCTTGCGGCACCACGAAAGCATTCTAATCCAGTCCGTAGGCCCCTGCCATAACGTTTCGCTACCGCGGAAATAGCGTTTGGCCGGGTGTCAAGCCGGCATTTCGGCGCCGGCATCGGACTTTTTTCACCGCCCTCGTCAGCCGGGGTGCTTCAGAACCTTGCCCAGGATGAAAGTTTCGGACGATTTGTCGCGCGAAGCTTTCGGCTTGCGCGCGGCGACGGTTTTAAACTGGCGCTTGAACTTCTCCACGATCTGGCTGTAGCCGCTGCCATGGAAACATTTGACGAGGAGCGCCCCCTCCGGTTTCAAATGGTTCTGCGCGAATTCGAGCGCGAGGTCGCAAACATGCTCGATCCGTGCGGCATCCGCCACGGCCACCCCCGAAAGATTGGGTGCCATGTCCGAAATTACAAGGTCGACCCGCCGGCCCGCCACGACTTCTTCGAGTTGCGCGAGCACGGTGTCCTCGCGAAAGTCGCCCTGAATGAAGTGGACGTCCGCGATCGGCTCCATCGGCAGCATATCGAGCGCGATGATCGTGCCGTCGATGCCGCCCTCGCGCGCAGCGTCGCGCCGGGCGCTCTGCGCGAGCTTATTGCGCGCGTATTGACTCCAGCTGCCCGGCGCCGAGCCGAGATCGACGATGATCTGCCCCGGGCGGATCAGCTTGTCCTGCTCGTCGATTTCCTTCAGCTTGTAGGCCGCCCGGGCGCGGTATCCCTCGCGCTGCGCAAGCTTGACGTAAGGATCGTTGATATGGTCGTGCAGCCACGACTGGTTGAAGCGGTTTTTTGCCATTGAAAGAGAGTTACTGCGTCGCGCCGCACTTTTGGCGGATAATACGCGTTTTGCCGTTGTCATTGCGGGCGTCGCATCGTTGCTTGCGCGCGGCCGCCCACATTCTAGTCGAGTTGTCGATCTTCCTATGTCCGCCCTGAAACTTTCCCCCGCTCGCCGCGCCGAATTGCGCGCCCTGGCTCATGCGCTCAAACCGGTCGTGCTCATCGGGGCCGAGGGGCTGACTGACGCCGTCCTGGCCGAAATCAAGGTCCACCTCGACGCGCACGAGCTGATCAAGGTTCGCGTGTTCGGCGACGAACGCGACGAGCGCGTCGCCATTTACGATCAGATCTGCGATGCGCTCGACGCCGCGCCGATCCAGCATATCGGCAAGCTGCTCGTGATCTGGAAGCCGAAAAAGACCGAACGCGCGGTTCCGGCCAAAACCGCGGGTGCTCGTCGCGGCACGGCCGCGCCCAGCGCGCGCGAAGCAGCCGCTGCCACGGCGACGGCCACGGCGAAACCCGCCGCCAGGCGCGGTGCCGCCCCACGTCTCGTCAAGGTCGTCAAGCCGACAGATAACCCCACGCGCCGGCCGAAACCCCAAACCGTGGTCGTGCGCGGCAATGAGCGCGTCACGGCCGGCGGCACGGTCAAACGCGCCAAGAAGCGCCAGACGAGCGCCAAGCGCCAGCATCAAGCAGTGAAATAAGTGTGAGGCGGCGCGGGAGCAACGGGTAATAGCCTTCTCTCTGCGCCGATCAGGCGCAAGCAGCCGCGCCCCGCATCCTCTCAGACACCGCGCGGCGCGGCTCCGCCTGGAGGAATCACGCCGCCCACCGGCAAACGCCAGACCAGCACGAGCCCAAGCAGGCTCTCCACGAGGTAAAAGGCACTCGAAAGTGCGTGCAACAACCCGAAGCGCGCAGCATACGCGGAGTGTCCCACATCGACGCCCGCCTCGAGCGCCGCTGCACGCAGCGCATCCATGAACGGCTGCAGCGAGAAATATCCGACGATCACGCAGGCCAGCATCCCAACGAGCAGCCAGCGCAGCCGCCGATAAGCCACAGCGCCACGCCGCACGAGCAGGTTACCGAGCGCCAGCGACAAAACGCCGCAGAAAACACCGATGATCGCCTCGATCCGAAAAAGCCGGGCCGCCACGGCGCCCGCGGCTACACGATCGAGCGTTGCGAACAACGTGGGGGCGGCGGCATAACCGATCGTCACGAGGCTGCCGACCCAGATGACGACGAGCAGCCTGAAAAGCCTCTGCGGGGTGAGGGACACGTTGCGCAGCCTATCTCGAAGATCAGACGTAACGAACCTCGATGATTTCGTACTCGCGCACGCCGCTCGGGGCCTGCACCTCGGCCACATCGCCCTCGCTCTTGCCGATAAGCGCACGCGCGATCGGCGAACTGACGGAAATCAGGCCGTGATCGAGATCGGCTTCGTCGTCGCCGACGATCTGGTAGGTGACGATGTTGCCGGAGTCGAGATCCTCGAGTTGCACCGTCGCGGCGAATACCACGCGGCCATCGGCGTCCACCGACGACGGGTCGATTACCTGGGCCGCGGCCAGCTTCGATTCGATTTCGGCGATCCGCCCCTCGATGAAGCCCTGTTTTTCCTTCGCCGCGTCGTACTCGGCGTTCTCCGACAAATCGCCCTGTGCACGCGCCTCTGCGATCGAGTTGATGACGGCCGGCCGCTCGACGGACTTCAGCCGCTGCAGTTCGTCACGCAGCTTGTCGGCGCCCCGCCTCGTCAATGGAATGGTGCTCATAGACAGTTCAGTAAGCAAAAAACGACTTTAAAAAAAGCGCCGCGGTTAAGTGCATCCCGTCAGGCGCGCATCGCCACCGGAGGGGACGCCGCTTAACCGCGGCATCTGGGGTCGAAGCCGACCCCGCTCAGTTCTGATATCGAACGATTAGTTTAGGCGACCATGTAGTCCTTGTAAATCATAGACTTCGAGGTCCTTCAGATAGCGCAGACCTTCGACGGCCGCCCGCGCACCCGACATCGTCGTGTAGTAGGTGACCTTGTTCGCCTGGGCGCTCATGCGGATCGAGCGCGAATCGGCGATTGCCGCCCGCGTTTCGTCAACGGTCGTGAAGACGAGCGCGATCTCGCCGTTCTTGATCATGTCGACGATATGGGGCCGGCCGTCCTTTACCTTGTTGACGACCTTCACCGGCACACCCGCCGATGCGATGGCCGCCGCGGTACCCTTCGTCGCGACGATCGGGTAACCGAGCTCGTGCAGCATCCGGGCGACCTCGACGGCCTTCGGCTTGTCGGCGTCCATCACCGTGAGAAGGACCGTACCCGATGCCGGCAGGCGCGAGCCCGCCGCGAGCTGCGACTTGAAGAGCGCTTCGCCGAAGGTCTGGCCCACGCCCATCACCTCACCCGTCGAACGCATTTCAGGCCCGAGCACCGGGTCGACCGTCGGGAACTTCACGAACGGAAACACCGCCTCCTTCACGCTGAAGTAAGGGGGCTCGATCTCCTTCGTCACACCCTGCTGCTCGAGCGGCTGGCCAACCATTGCCCGTGCGGCGATCTTCGCCAGCGCCAGGCCCGTCGCCTTGGATACGTACGGCACCGTGCGCGATGCGCGCGGGTTCACTTCGAGGACGTAGATGACGTCCCGCAGCGAGCCGTCGTTTTCGCGGACCTGCTGAATCGCGAACTGCACGTTCATCAGGCCGACGACGTTCAGCGCACGCGCCATCGCGGCGGTCTGCCGCTTGAGCTCGGCGATGGTCTCCTTCGAGAGCGAATACGGCGGCAGCGAACACGCCGAATCGCCCGAGTGCACACCGGCCTGCTCGATATGTTCCATCACGCCGCCGATGAACACGGCCTTGCCGTCCGAGATGCAGTCGACGTCGCATTCGATCGCATCGTTGAGGAAGCGGTCGAGCAACACCGGCGAATCGTTCGACACCTTCACGGCCTCGCGCATGTAGCGCTCGAGATCGCGCGGCTCGTGCACGATTTCCATCGCGCGACCGCCGAGCACATACGAGGGACGCACCACGAGCGGATAACCGATCTCGTCGGCCAGCGCGAGCGCTTCGCTTTCCGCACGCGCCGTCCGGTTGGGCGGCTGGCGCAGTTGGAGGTCCTTCAGCAGCTTTTGGAAACGCTCGCGGTCTTCCGCTGCGTCGATCATGTCGGGCGAGGTGCCGATGATCGGCACGCCGTTCGCCTCGAGATCGAGCGCGAGCTTCAGAGGCGTCTGGCCGCCGTATTGCACGATTACGCCGAGCGGCTTTTCCTTGTCGACGATTTCGAGGACGTCTTCAAGCGTGAGCGGCTCGAAGTAGAGGCGATCGGACGTATCGTAGTCGGTCGATACCGTTTCCGGGTTGCAGTTGACCATGATCGTCTCATAGCCGTCCTCGCGCATCGCGAGCGCCGCGTGCACGCAGCAGTAGTCGAATTCGATGCCCTGCCCGATCCGGTTCGGGCCACCGCCGAGCACCATGATCTTCTTGTTCGACGTCGGCTGCGCCTCGCATTCCTCTTCGTAGGTCGAGTACATGTAGGCCGTCTTCGTCGCAAATTCGGCCGCGCAGGTATCGACACGCTTGTAGACGGGCCGCACGGCAAGCTCGATGCGGCGTGCGCGAACCTCGGCCGGCTTCGCGCCGAGCAGCTTGGCGAGCCGCCGGTCGGAGAAGCCGCTTTGCTTCAAATAGCGCAGTTCGTCCTTCGTAAGGCTCGCGAGCGTACGGCCGGCAAGCGCCCGCTCCTTGCGCACGATCTCTTCGATCTGGGCCAGGAACCAGGGGTCGATCGACGTTTCCTCGAACACTTCGTCGAGCGTCATGCCGATACGGAATGCATCGCCCACGTACCAGATCCGGTCGGGGCCCGGCTCGCCGATCTCGCGCACGATCTCGTCGCGATCGCTCGATTTCTCGTCGAGACCGTCCACGCCCACTTCGAGGCCGCGCAGGGCCTTTTGGAACGATTCCTGGAAGGTCCGGCCGATCGCCATCACCTCTCCCACGGACTTCATTTGCGTCGTCAGGTGCGGATCGGCCTCGCGGAACTTCTCGAACGCGAAACGCGGCACCTTCGTCACGACGTAATCGATCGTCGGCTCGAACGAAGCCGGCGTCTGGCCACCCGTGATCTCGTTCTTGAGTTCGTCGAGCGTATAGCCGACGGCGAGCTTTGCCGCCACCTTGGCGATCGGGAAGCCTGTTGCCTTCGACGCAAGCGCGGAGGAGCGCGACACGCGCGGATTCATCTCGATCACGATCACGCGGCCGTCGCGCGGATTGATCGCGAACTGCACGTTCGAGCCGCCCGTGTCGACGCCAATCTCGCGCAGCACGGCGAGCGATGCATTGCGCAGGAGTTGATATTCCTTGTCGGTCAGAGTCTGCGCGGGCGCGACGGTGATCGAATCGCCTGTGTGGATGCCCATCGGGTCGAGGTTCTCGATCGAGCAGACGATGATGCAGTTGTCGGCGCGATCGCGCACGACTTCCATCTCGTACTCTTTCCATCCGAGCAGCGACTCTTCGATCAGCAATTCGCGCGTGGGCGAGAGATCCAGACCACGCCGGCAGATCTCTTCGAACTCCTGCCGGTTGTACGCAATGCCGCCGCCCGAGCCGCCGAGCGTGAAGGACGGCCGGATCACGACGGGGTAGCCCTGTCCGCCCGTTTGCGCCGCGATTTCGGCCTGCACCGTCAACGCCTCTTCCATCGAGTGCGCGACGCCCGATTTCGCCGAGCCGAGGCCGATCTTCGTCATCGCGTCCTTGAACTTCTGACGATCTTCCGCCTTGTCGATGGCCTCGGGCGAGGCGCCGATCAACTCCACGTCGTATTTCGCCAGCACGCCGTGGTGGAACAGATCGAGCGCGCAGTTGAGCGCCGTCTGGCCGCCCATCGTCGGCAGGATCGCGTCGGGGCGCTCCTTGGCGATGATGCGCTCGACCACCTCCCAGGTGATCGGCTCGATATAGGTCACGTCGGCCGTGTTCGGATCGGTCATGATCGTGGCCGGGTTGCTGTTCACGAGAACGACTTTGTAGCCTTCCTCGCGCAATGCCTTGCAGGCCTGGGCGCCCGAGTAATCGAACTCGCAGGCCTGGCCAATGATGATCGGCCCCGCGCCGATGATGAGTATGCTTTGGATGTCTGTCCGCTTGGGCATAACGCTCTCGCTTGTCTAATCTGTGTGCTCTGTTCCTGGCCGGGCCGCGGCGCCATCTTTCGGGCGCCGCGCCGGGTCACGCCGCCGCGTTGCCGCGCTTCGAATCCATCAACGCGGTGAAGCGGTCGAACAGGTAGCCGATATCATGCGGACCGGGCGATGCTTCGGGGTGACCCTGGAAGCAAAACGCGGGCTTGTCGGTCAACTCGAACCCCTGCAGCGTGCCGTCGAAAAGCGACACGTGCGTCACGCGCGCGTTGGCCGGCAGCGTGGCCGCATCCACCGCGAAGCCGTGGTTCTGCGACGTGATGACGACCCGGCCGTCCGCCAGGTCCTTCACCGGGTGGTTGGCGCCGTGGTGGCCCGTTTTCATCTTCATCGTTTTCGCGCCCACCGCGAGGCCCATGATCTGGTGCCCGAGGCAGATGCCGAAGGTCGGAATCCCGCGCTCGATGAAGGCCTTCGTCGCCTCGATCGCGTAATCGCACGGCTCGGGGTCACCCGGGCCGTTCGAAAGAAAGATGCCGTCCGGATTCAGGGCGAGTGCGTCGGCCGCGCTCGATTGCGCCGGCAGCACCGTTACGTGGCAGCCCCGCTCGGCCAGCATGCGCAGGATGTTGTACTTCACGCCGTAATCGAACGCGACCACACGGTAGCGCGGCGCGCGCTGCGCACCGAAGCCGGTACCGAGACGCCACTCGGTCTGCGTCCACTCGTACGGCCTGGTCGCCGACACCACCTTCGCGAGATCCATCCCCGCGAGGCCCGGGAACGACCGCGCGAGCTCGATCGCACGCGCTTCGTCGTCGCCGCCGGCCAGAATGCAGCCGTTTTGCGCGCCCTTGTCGCGCAAGATGCGCGTGAGGCGACGCGTGTCGATGCCGGCAATGGCGACCACGCCTTCGTCGTTCAGATACTCGGCGAGCGTGCGCTGCATGCGGAAGTTCGAAGCGCGCACGGGCAGATCGCGGATGATGAGGCCTGCGGCATGGACCTTCGTCGATTCGACGTCTTCGCCGTTGACCCCGACGTTACCGATGTGGGGGTAGGTGAGCGTCACGATCTGACGGGCGTAACTCGGGTCGGTCAGGATTTCCTGATAGCCGGTGATCGCTGTGTTGAAAACCACCTCGCCGATCGTATGACCGGCCGCGCCGATCGAATAACCGCGAAAGACCGTGCCGTCGGCGAGAGCAAGCAGAGCGGGAGGAAATGACGGCAACACGGGGAAGCTCCTTGGGAACACCCTGTTGCCGACCTGTCATCCGCCCTGAAAAGGGCACGCATCCAGCCGCGTCGCGACCGATGGGCGCCTCGTGTCGCGCTTCGCGTCGCAAGCCCGGCGAGGGTGCCACGGCGTGCCACGGCGTGCAATTCGCCTTGGCCAGCCTGATTCAGCCGGGTGCGCCACGCGAGACATCGAGCGGCGGATGAACGGGAGGAGGAAGGTAGGCGCTAGGGTGCGGGTTGAATAGTGCAAACTTTCAAATTATAGCGCGAAAGCCCCTTCCCTACAATGGACATACCGATCGGCCAACCCTTGCGACGACCGCCGCAGCGGCCATCTGCCCGATGCTACACCCACGCCCCGCACCGGCAAAGTGCTCGGAGGAACAACCGGCACAAAATGAAAACGCCGCCCGTAATCATGGCGGCGTTTTCCGAAAAACGTGGCAGCGGGCCTACTGCTGCTCTCGAGCACTCTTGCGCGAGGCAACGGTCGTCGATTTGCCGCTCGCTTCCTTCGTCGCCTTTTTAGACGACTTCGAGGCCGTGGCCTTCGGCGCCGGCGCAGCCTTGGCGTTCGTACGTGCAGCCGTCTTCACCGCCTTGGTCGCGCCCTGCTTGCGTACCGACGCCTTGCCGGCACGGGAAGCTGAAGGGACGTCGGTAGCGCGCGCGGATACCTTCTCCGGCTTGACGTCCGCGGGCATCGCCGTGGCCAGTTTCTGCGGGCCCGGTTCAGCGGGCAGCGCTCTACCCACCGGCACATGCAGCACGATCACCTGACCGGGCAGCAAGGTGTCGCGCCGGGTCTTGTTCCACGACTTCAACTGACCGACCGACACCTGATAGCGCGCCGCCACGGCTGCCATCGACTGCTTGCGGCGCACGCGAATCAGCATCTTGCGCGTGTCCGGCACGTCGGGCTCCATTGCGAGCACCGCGCTTTCCGCCACATCGGCGCTGATGTCCTCGTCATCGTCGTCGTCGCGCGGCACGAGCAGCGTCGAGCCCGGCTTCAGACGCATGCCGGCGGGAATCTTGTTGACGGCCATCAGCGTCGCGGCATCGACACCGATCTTCTCTGCAAGCGCCGCCGGCCGCGCGCGCTCGGTCACCGTGTAGGTGGTCCACGACGAGAGCTGACCGTCGTAGCGCTTGAGGTTGCGCTCGAACGCACTCGCGTTGTCGAACGGCAGCAGAATCTGCGGCTCGGTGGCACCGAGGATCACGGGTTTCTTGAATGACGGATTGAGCGCACGGAATTCGTCAGCCGACATGTTCGCAAGCTTCGCGGCCATTGCCACGTCGATGTCGTGCGACGTCGTGACGGTCACGAAGTACGGATGGTTCGGAATCGACGGCAGCGCCAACCCGTAAATCTGCGGATTCGCGACGATGTTCTTCACGGCCTGCAGCTTCGGCACGTAGTTGCGCGTCTCGTTGGGCATGCGCAGGCTCTGATAGTCGGTGGGCAGCCCCGCCGCCTGATTGCGCGCGATGGCGCGCTGCACGTTGCCTTCGCCCCAGTTGTAGGCGGCAAGCGCGAGGTACCAGTCGCCGAACATGTCGTGCAGCCGCGAGAGGTAATCGAGCGCGGCACCCGTCGATGCCAGCACGTCGCGGCGCTCGTCCTGCCACATGTTCTGCTTGAGGTTGTACGTGCGGCCCGTGTCCGGCACGAACTGCCACATGCCGGCCGCCTTCGCGACCGACAGGGCCTGCGGGTTGTACGCCGATTCGATGAACGGCAGCAGCGCGAGTTCGGTCGGCATATGGCGCGACTCGAGCTCTTCGACGATGTAATAGAGATACTTTTGCGACCGCTCCGTCATGCGCTCGACGTAGTCGGGACGCTGGGCATACCAGTTCACCTGCATGTCGACGAGGTCGCTTTGCAGATCGGGCATCTGGAAGCCGCGGCGAATGCGCCCCCACAGATCGGAATCGGCACTCGTCAGTTGATCGACCGAGCTTTTGTCGACGTCGATCGTCTGTTTTGCAGTGACGGCGCGCAGCGTATCGGTGGCGGCTTGCGCGTTGGAAGCCTCTGAGGAGGAGGAGGAGGCAGAGTTCGCCCCGGGCCCCTGACTCGCGCACGCGGCGAGCATGAGAACCAGTAGCGTACTGAGGAAAAATCGCATGAACGTCTCGGCTTCCAAAGCTGGAAATTGCACGCGATAGTACGAAAGCATACCGCTCCCGTCAACAGAAAATAAGAAAAAAACCTGACAAATCCGAGGCTTGGCGTGTGTCGTGAGATGTTTTCACGAAACTCTGCCGGCCCCGCCCGCCTCTATCGGAAGCGGTTTTTCCACTCCCGCATCAATGTGAACGAGGTGAGACGGTCGGTCACGGGTTCGCGCAGCTGCTCGGCCAGGGTTTCGCGGATCGCCTGCGAATCCGCGCGCAGAAACGGATTGACTGCGCGCTCGTGTTCGATCGTGGTGGGCAGCGTCGGCTCGTTGCGCGCCCGGCGGGCGGCAGCCTCCTCCTGCCAGGCAACCAGCGCCGCGTTGTCCGGCTCGCAGGCAAGCGCGAAACGGATATTCGACAGGGTGTATTCGTGTGCGCAATGGACCTGCGTGGTGCCCGGCAGTGCCGCGAGCGCATCCAGCGAGCCCAGCATTTGAGCGGGCGAGCCCTCGAACAACCGCCCGCAGCCGCAGGCGAAGAGCGTGTCGCCGCAAAAGACGTGCGGCGCGGCGCCGCCTTCGGCCGCCTGAAAATAGGCAATGTGCCCGCGCGTATGCCCGGGCACGTCGATGACTTGCAGGGTCATTGCGGGCGCGGCGAGATGGACGCGGTCACCGCCGGCAACGGGATGCGTGACCTCGGCGATCGCTTCCGCCGCGGGGCCATAGACGGGCACGCCGGCCTCGCTGACGAGATCGGCCACTCCGCCGACGTGGTCGGCATGATGGTGCGTGAGTAAAATAGCGCTCAGCCGCCAGCCCTTTTGCGCGAGATACGTGCGCACCGGCGCGGCTTCGCCCGGGTCGACCGCGACCGCATCGCGCCCGTTCGACACGAGCCAGATGTAGTTGTCAGCAAACGCCGGCACCGGCACGTATTCGAGCGTTTTCATAGGCGCGCATTCATCACGATGTCTGATCGATCGATTATAGACTGGCCCGCCTGGACCGACTCCCCGCCCGGACGCTACGTGCTCGCGTGGGAGCAGGCACAGCTCGACCGCGTCGTGTTCAACGCGTTCGGCTACCACGCGCTGCAGCTCGGCCTGCCGCAGCTCGACGCGCTGCGGGAAAACCGCATGCCTTGCCGCGCGCTCGTGCTCGATGCGGCGAGCGGCGCAAGCGCGCCCTACCGCTGCCCGCCCGCCGGGCTCGAGCAGCCGATGCCGCCGGACGCGCCGTATGCGCCGAGCGACGCCCATGCGCCGGACGGCCGCACGACCGTCTGGTGCGATCTGCTCGATTTGCCGTTCGAGGCGCAAAGCGTCGATCTGATCGTCATGCCGCACACGCTCGAATTCACACGCGACCCGCACCGGCTGCTGCGCGAGGCCGAGCGCATCCTGATGCCGGAGGGGCAGCTCATCATCCTCGGCTTCAATTCGCTGAGCCTGTGGGGCGCGCGCCAGTCGTTCGGCAAAATGACGGGCCAGCCGTTCGTGCCGGCCGCCCATGATCTGATCGCGTTTACGCGGATCAAGGACTGGATCAAATTGCTCGGATTCGAGCTTGAACGGGGGCGCTTCGGCTGCTATCGTCCGCCCCTCGTCGGCGAAAAGTGGCTCGACCGCTTCGGTTTCATGGAGCAGGCGGGCGATCGCTGGTGGCCCATTTTCGGCGCGGCCTATATGGTCACGGCCGTCAAGCGCGTGCGAGGCATGCGGCTCGTCGGCTCCGTGCGGGCGAAAAAGCCCGTGCTGGCGCCGGGGCTCGCCGCAGCCGCAACCCATAAGACACACAACCCGAGAATATGAAGTGACTGACGTGACTGATGTGACGCCCGAGTTCATCGAGATCTTTACGGACGGTGCCTGCAAGGGCAACCCCGGCCCTGGCGGATGGGGTGCGCTGCTGCGCTACGGCAACCAGGAAAAGGAACTCTTCGGCGGAGAGGCGGCCACGACGAACAATCGCATGGAGCTGATGGCCGTGATCGCCGCGCTCGAAGCACTGAAACGGCCTTGCAAGGCGGTGATCCATACGGACTCGCAGTACGTGCAAAAAGGCATCAGCGAGTGGATTCACGGCTGGAAGAAGAAGAACTGGATGACGGCGGCAAAAACGCCGGTGAAGAACGCCGATCTCTGGCGGCGCCTGGATACGCTCGCCGGCACGCACGAGATCGAATGGCGCTGGGTGAAGGGCCATGCCGGGCATCCTGGGAACGAGCGGGCCGACGCTCTAGCCAATCGCGGCGTGAGCGCGCTGGCTCGATAGCAAGCGCCGCCTCACCTCAGCTTTTTTCAGAACGCCTCGAGCAGAGAGACACCGAATATGCGCCAGATCGTCCTCGATACCGAAACCACAGGCCTCAACGCACGCACAGGGGACCGCATCATCGAAATCGGCGGCGTGGAAATCGTCAACCGCCGCCTGACCGGCAGGAATCTACATTTTTACGTCAACCCCGAGCGCGACAGCGACCCGGGCGCGCTGGCGGTGCACGGCCTCACGACCGAGTTTCTCAGCGACAAGCCGAAATTCGCCGAAGTCGCCGACGCGGTGCGCGACTTCGTGCACGACGCGGAACTCATCATCCACAACGCGCCGTTCGATCTGGGCTTTCTCGAAGCCGAGTTCGCGCTGCTCGGCCTGCCCCCGTTCCGAGAGCATTACGCGAGCGTGATCGATACACTCGTGCAGGCCAAGTCGATGTTCCCCGGCAAACGCAACTCGCTCGACGCGCTGTGCGACCGCTTCGGAATCAGCAATGCGCACCGCACGCTGCACGGCGCCTTGCTCGACTCCGAGTTGCTGGCCGAGGTGTATCTGGCCATGACGCGTGGACAGGAAACGCTCGTCATCGACATGCTGAGCGAAACGGCGGTACAGGCGGATGCGGGCTCCCCTCGTGTGTCCATCGCGCTCGAATCGATGGCCCTGCCCGTGATCGCGGCCGACGAGGCGGAACTCGGGGCGCATCAGGCCGTGCTCGACGATATCGAGAAACGCAGCAAGAGCACGAGCGTGTGGCGGCGCGAGCCGGAGCCCGCAACCGGGTCCAGTTCGGACGTTGCGCAAGCCGCTTAAAAAAGGCTTTACGAGCCGCGATCGGTCTGCCATAATTCGAGGCTCTTCGGGTGGTTAGCTCAGCGGTAGAGCACTGCCTTCACACGGCAGGGGTCACTGGTTCGATCCCAGTACTACCCACCAGATTCATGGGTACGTAGGAAGCCCGAAGAACAAAGGCCCTCAGGCGTAAGCCGAGGGCCTTTTTCTTTGCCTGCCTCGCAAGGCCGCACTGGATCACTCCTCCTGGCCGCACACCGCGTGCTCGATCGCCTCGATTGTCGAATCCGGCGGAATGTCGCGATAGGTCTGGGCCGACAGATCCGGCTGCCCGAGATTGTTTCCTTGCGGGTCGTACAACTGCGCGGACAAGACTTTGATGCGATCCATCCCGCAGTCGATCGAGTCGCGCTCGACCATGACGGTGGCGGTCACACCGCTTCCCGGATCGACGAGCGGATGCTTCGTGTAATCGGACATCACCCAAACCAGCCGGTATCCATGGGCGTCGCGCTTGATTCGATCCAAGTCCACATAAACCGTATGCTCGGCGTCCTCGAAAACAGGTGTCCAGCTCGCCGCCCGTGCAGCCCCGAGTACGACGAACAAGCTCAACCCCACGGCAATTCCACTTGCGATCCTCACGACGCATCCCCGCAGATTCGGTGGATGCGATGATAAAAGCGCCCGGACACTTACGCCAGTGCGCGCCGGCTCGCATCCGCGCACGCCGAGACGGCGCACCCCGCGACTTCGCGCCTCCAACCGCCGAGACCGTTCCCGGCTCCGCAGCCCTGCAGGCCAGCCCGCGATGAGCCGGGCGCGGCGCCTTCGGCGGCCGCGCTCACCACACTCAACCGCGCAGCCCATCCTGCCCAGGCGCCGTCGATCCGAGCTCGGCCCCCGTCTCCGGATCCGAGGTCCGGTCGGACTTCAGCCGCAGCTTCATCGCATCGAGCGTCGCGCGCTGCTCGGCGCCCAACTTGACCGACGCGAGCCCATCGCCGCCATCGACCGCCGGCGATGGCTTCTCGACCAGATCCAGCCCGCGCCCTTCGTTCCAGGGCCCGAGCTCGGGCGGCTCGCCTTGCGACATCTTGTAATAAGCATTTGCGTATTGCGGGTTCGGCGGCAGCTTGCCCGGCGGGAAATTGCCGACGATCGAGTACAGCGCTTTTTCGAACGACTTCTGATGCGAAACCTCTCGCGTCATCAGAAAACCCAGCGCGTCGCGCACACCCGGATCGTCGCTCACGTTGATGAGCCGCTCGTAAATGATCTTCGCACGCGCTTCGGCTGCGATGTTCGAGCGCAGGTCCGCGGTCGGCTCGCCTATCGTATCGATGTACGCCGATGTCCACGGCACACCGCCCGAGTTGGTCAGCGGGTTGCCCGCGCCATAGAGAACCTGCGTCACATGGCTGTCGTTGCCGGCGCCGTTGATCTTGCGATACAG
Organism: Trinickia caryophylli; assembly: GCF_034424545.1. Classification (NCBI taxonomy): domain Bacteria; kingdom Pseudomonadati; phylum Pseudomonadota; class Betaproteobacteria; order Burkholderiales; family Burkholderiaceae; genus Trinickia; species Trinickia caryophylli. Next base: position 897,324 of record NZ_CP139970.1, read on the forward strand.
CTCGGCCTGCGTATCCACCGCCTCTGCCAGTTCGCCCTTCGCGCCACGATTGAGCATGGCGACGAGCGAGCCGATGATTTCCAAGTGGCTCAACTCCTCGGTCGCGATGTCGAACAGCATGTCGCGGCGGCCAGCGTCCTCCTCGCTTACCGCCTGCGTGAAGTACCGCATGGCGGCCGCGAGCTCGCCTTGCGGCCCGCCGAACTGCTCCAGCAACAAGTTGGCGAGCCCCGGCTGGGGCGCGCCAACACGAACCGTGTACTGCAAACGCTTGTTGTGTACGAACATGGGACTCTCTCCTATTGATCTCGCGAGCTTTCGTCGCACGGTCCGCTGGCGCAACGGCCGTTCCCGGACCGGTTCCTCGCGCCCTTTGGCGCCTTCGCACCGAGATGCTTGACTTTGTATCTTTAGATATATATCTTTAGATACACACAAACACCTAGGAGCCGCAGATGCGACACCCTCGCTTTCATCCCTTTTTTTCCGATCACGTGCACGGCAGCCAGGCAAGGGGCTTTGCGGAGCGCGCATTTGATCGCTTGCATCGCACCTTCCATCACGAGGGGCATGCTGGCCGTTTCGAGGACCCTTCTTTTCTGCACAGTTTCTGGCACGCAATCGGGCGGCACCGTCATCGCCACGGCGGCGGCGCGTTCTGGGGCGGCGGCCGTGGCGAGCGGGGCTTCGGCGACGACGACGGCTTCACGCGTGGCCGCAAGTTCACGGGCGAGGATTTGCAGCTCATGTTGCTCGCGCTGATCGCCGAGGGGCCGCGCCACGGCTACGAATTGATCAAAGCCCTGGAATCGCGGTCGAATGGTTTCTATACGCCAAGCCCGGGCATGGTCTATCCTGCGCTGACCTATCTCGAAGAACTGGGCTATGTCACGGTTCAGCAGGAAGGTAATCGCAAGCGATACGAAATAGCCGAGGCCGGTCGTGCCTATCTCGGAGCACACCGCGATCAGGTCGACCTGATCCTTGCGAAGCTCAGCTTCGTCGCGAGCAAAATGGAATCGATGCGGCGCGCGTATGCGGCCGACGACGACGCCGGAGAACCCGGCCGCTGGCATCCAAAACTGCTGCAAGCCCGCTATGCACTCAAGCTTGCCGTTGTGCGGCGCGCAGACGCCGGAGAGGACGAGCAACGGCGCATCGCCGATATCCTCCTGCGCGCGGCAGCCGAAATCGAAGGGAATGCCGCTCCAGCCGCCGGGCCGTCCGAGCCCGTGTAGCCGTTCATGCGGCGGGCCGAGCCGGCCCGCCTTTGTTTTTACCCAAGCAAGCGTGCCCGATCATAAGGACTCCAATACATGTACACGCTGTCTCCCGCCCGCGAACGCCGAATCATCTGGCTCCTTGCCCTCGTGCAGTTCACGGTCATCATGGACTTCATGGTGATGATGCCGCTCGGCCCGCAGATCATGTCGGCGTTCCGCGTTTCGCCATCCGCATTCGCCGCCGCCGTCTCGGCTTATTCATGGTGCTCCGGCCTTTCGGGGCTGCTCGCGGCTACCTACATCGACCGTTTCGACCGCCGCAAGCTGTTGATCGCCGTCTATGCGCTCTTCGCGCTGTCCAACGTCGTCTGCGCGCTCACCTCCAGCTATTCGCTGCTGCTCGTGAGCCGCGCCTTCGCCGGCATCACCGGCGGCGTCCTCAGCGCCGGCGTCATGGCGATCGTCGCCGACATCGTTCCCGTTGCGCGGCGCGGTGCGGCCACCGGCATCATCATGACGTCGTTTTCGCTCGCGGCCATTGCCGGGGTACCCGCCGGGGTCCTCCTCGGTGCGCATTTCGGCTGGTCGGCACCCTTTTGGCTGCTGGGCACGCTGAGCGTGCTCATCGGATCGACAGCACTCGGCGTCGTGCCCTCGCTGACGGAGCATCTGAGCGGTCAGCGCACCCGTGTTGCCGAAGCGTTGCCCGCTCTCGTACGACTGCTAACGCGCGCCCGGCACGCCAAGGCATTCGCACTGACATTCTCGATGATGGTCGCGCACATGCTCGTGATCCCCTTCATTTCGCCGATGCTCGTCGCCAATCACGGCATTGCCCCGGGGCGGCTGTCATGGCTTTATATGGCCGGCGGTGCCGCCACGTTCTGTACTTCGCGTGCGGTCGGGCGTCTTGCGGACAGGGTTGGCCATCGCGTCGTCTTTCGCGTGTTCGGGGTACTGGCCATGGCCTGCATTCTGGCGATGACACATCTGCCCGCCCTGCCGTTCGCCGCGCTCATGGCGTTTTTCGCGGTCTTCATGGTAGTGGGTTCCGGCCGCATGGTCCCGATGCAGGCCATCCTCACGACGGTGCCCGAGCCGCGCGAGCGCGGCGCGTTCCTCAGCGCGAACGGTGCCGTGCAGGCACTCGGCACGGGTTGCGGTGCATGGCTCGGCGGGTTGCTCATAACGAACGACGCAGCCGGGCATCTCGTCGGCTACGGCACGATTGGCTGGCTGTCCGTGTCGCTGTCGGGGCTCGCGCTCGTTTGGATCGGCCGCGTGACGAGCGCACCGGCCGGTATCGGGCAGCGCGAAAGCGGCGCCGTCAGGCTTGCCGACGTGCGCTCCGCCGGCAAAGAGGCGCCGGCGCTCGCGCCGGACGCCTGAGCGGCACACGTACGCTGCTCACGCAACGTGCGCCGGTTTCGCCTGATGTTTCGCCTGATGTTTCGTCTTTTCCGCGGTGCGGGCGAGCACGGGCGCCAGCGAGGCACCCGTATGGCTTTCCCGCACGCGCACGAGCGATTCGGGATCGGTGGCCGCCACCACTGTTCCGCCCCCCGCCCCACCCTCGGGACCGAGGTCGACGATCCAGTCGGCCTCGGCAATCACGTCGAGATCGTGCTCGATGACGACAACGCTGTGCCCCGCATCGACGAGCCGGTGCAACACGCTGATGAGCCGCGCGACGTCGGCCATGTGGAGCCCGACCGTCGGCTCGTCGAGCACATATAACGTGTGCGGCGCCTTCTGCCCGCGCCTCGTCACGTCGTCGCGCACTTTCGCAAGCTCGGTCACGAGCTTGATCCGCTGCGCTTCGCCGCCCGAGAGCGTGGGCGACGGCTGACCGAGCGTCAGATAGCCCAGCCCCACGTCCTTCATCAATTGCAACGGGTGCGCGAGGTTCTGCATCGCCGAGAAGAACTCGACGGCCTCGTCGATTTCCATCGTCAAGACATCGCCGATGTTCTTGCCGCGCCAAGTCACCGCCAGCGTTTCGGGGTTGAAGCGCTGCCCGTGACACACGTCGCAAGGCACCTTCACGTCGGGCAGGAAGCTCATCCCGATCGTGCGCACGCCTTGCCCTTCGCAGGCCGGACAGCGTCCGTTGCCCGTGTTGAACGAGAACCGCGATGCCGTATAGCCGCGCGCCCGTGCTTCCAGTGTATCGGCGAAGAGCTTGCGGATCGTGTCCCAGATTCCGACATAGGTCGCGGGGCATGAGCGCGGGGTCTTGCCGATCGGTGTCTGATCGACTTCGAGCACGCGATCGATCGCCTCCCAGCCCGAAATCGAGCTGCACCCGCGCCACCGATGCTCGACGACGAGCGGCGTGCTCGCGCGCGGCCGCACGGACGAGCGACGCGCCGGCTGTGCGGCCTGCGCCGCCTCGGCCGAGCGCCGCGCGCGCCGTGTCGCGGGAGACGACAACACTGAACGCCCCACCGCATCGAGCAGGTTCGTCATCAGCACGTCGCGCGCGAGCGTCGACTTGCCCGAACCGGATACGCCCGTGACGGCCACGAGGCGCGCCAGCGGAATATCGACCGTGACGTCGCGCAAGTTGTGCATGTTCGCGCCATGTACGGTGAGCCAGCGCTGCGATTCGTCCGCATCGCCCGCCGCCCCCCCCTTGCGCACGCCGAGCACCGGCCGCCGCGGATGGAGCGGGTGCACGATCGGCTGTGCGAGAAACCGCCCCGTCAGCGAATCGGCTTGCGCGGCCAAATCGTCGACCGTGCCCTCCGCGACAAGGCGCCCGCCACGCTTGCCCGCACCGGGGCCGATATCGATGATGTGGTCGGCGCGCCGGATCGTATCTTCATCGTGTTCGACGACGACGAGCGTGTTGCCCTTTTCGCCCAACTGACGCAATGCGTCGAGCAGAATACGGTTGTCTCGCGGATGCAGCCCGATCGTAGGCTCGTCGAGCACGTAGCACACCCCCTGCAGGTTGCTGCCGAGCTGCGCGGCGAGCCGGATGCGCTGCGCCTCCCCGCCCGAAAGCGTCGGCGCCGCCCGATCCAGACTCAGATACCCGAGCCCGACCTCCTCCAGGAATGCCAGCCGGCTCGCGATCTCGCTCACGACGTCGCGCGCGATCTGCGCGTCGCGCCCGCCGAGTTCGAGCGAATCGATCCAGCGGCGCGTGTCGCTCACGGTCCACCGGCCAACATCGACGATCGACCGATCCGCGAATGTCACGGCACGCGCAGCCGCGTTGAGCCGCGTGCCGCCGCAGTCCGGGCACGGCGTTTCGCCGATGCCTTCCGGCTCGACCTCCTCGCTCGGCAACGTCTGCTCGCGCCCGCGGTCGTCGGCACTCAGCGTCGTGTCGTCGAATGCGGCGCGCTGTTCGCGCGTCAGCGCGATGCCCGTGCCGACGCAGCTCGAACACCAGCCGTGCTTGCTGTTGTACGAAAACATGCGCGGATCCAGCTCGGGATAGCTCGTGCCGCAAACCGGGCACGCGCGCTTGACCGAGAACACCTGCAGCGTACCGACGTTCGCGTGCGAGCCACCGGACGCGAGCGACGCGGCCAGCCCGTCGAGCGGCGCGAGCAGATGCATCACGCCCTTGCCGAGTTCGAGTGTCGCTTCCAGCGCGCGGCGCAGTTCGGCTTCGCGCTCGGCCGAAACCACGAGATCGGCCACGGGCAGCTCGATCGTATGTTCGCGAAAGCGTTCGAGCCTGGGCCACGGATCGACGGGCAAGAACTCGCCGTCGACGCGCAAATGCGTGTTGCCGCGTGCCTTCGCCCACTTCGCAAGGTCCGTGTAGACCCCCTTTCGGTTCACGACGAGCGGTGCGAGGAGGCCGACATGCTGGCCGGCGTAGTCGCGCAGCAGTTGTGCCGCGATCGACTCGACGCTTTGCGGCGTGACCGCCGCGCCATCATGCACGCAGTGCTGCACGCCGAGCTTCACGTAGAGCAGGCGCAGGAAGTGCCAGACTTCCGACGTCGTGGCGACGGTGCTCTTCCTGCCGCCGCGCGAAAGGCGCTGTTCGATGGCAACGGTCGGCGGAATGCCGTAGACCGCATCGACCTCCGGCCGCCCGGCCGGCTGCACGATCGAGCGCGCGTACGCATTGAGCGATTCCAGATACCGCCGCTGCCCTTCATGAAACAGGATGTCGAATGCGAGTGTCGATTTGCCCGAGCCCGACACGCCTGTCACCACGTTGAATTTGCCGTGCGGAATATCCACATCGAGCGCCTTCAGATTGTGCTCTCGCGCGTTGACGATGCGGACCACGTCCTCGCCTTGCACCGCGCGGCGCGCGCGAGCCGCCGCAAGCGCCGCTTGCAGCGGTGCGCCGGCCTCTTCCTCCCGTTCGCCCAAAGGTTCGGCGCGCGATGCTTCGCCGAGCGCATCGTCGTATTGCCGCAGCGCACGTCCCGTGTGCGAGGCGGCGCATGCCTTGACCTCGTCCGGTGTGCCGGCAATCACGACCTCGCCGCCGGCATCGCCGCCCTCTGGACCCAGGTCGACGATCCAGTCGGCCACTCGCACGACGTCCAGGTTGTGTTCGATGACGAGCAGCGAGTGCCCGCGCGCGAGCAGCTTGCCGAACGCGCGCATGAGCTTCGCGATGTCGTCGAAGTGCAGGCCCGTCGTCGGCTCGTCGAACATGAAGAGCCGGCCACCCGGCGTGGTTTCGGCGCCGCTTTTCGTCGCCGTCTCGGCGAGGAAGCCCGCCAGTTTGAGCCGTTGCGCCTCGCCGCCCGAAAGCGTCGGCACCGGTTGCCCCAGCTTGACGTACTCGAGGCCCACGTCGACGATCGGCTGCAGCACACGCAATACATCGGCGTCGTTGGCGAAGAGCGCGACGGCCTCGGCAACGGTCAGCTCGAGCACATCCGCAATCGACAGCGCACGAGCCGGCTGCCCGCGCTCGATCCTGGCCTCCAGCACCTCGGCACGATAGCGGCGCCCGTCGCAGTCCGGGCAACGCAAGTAGACGTCCGAAAGAAACTGCATCTCGATGTGCTCGAAGCCGGAGCCACCGCAGGTCGGACAACGTCCGTCGCCCGAATTGAAGCTGAACGTGCCGGCCGTGTAGCCGCGCTGCTGAGCAATGGGCGCCTTCGCAAACAGCTTGCGAATCTCGTCGAACGCACCGACGTAGCTCGCCGGGTTCGAACGCGCCGTTTTGCCGATCGGCGACTGATCGACGAATACGGCATCGGCAATGAGATCGACGCCGGAAAGCCCCCGATGCGCGCCCGGCGTTTCCGTCGCGCGCCCGAGTTGGCGAGCCAGCGCCGGGTAGAGAACGTCCTGAATGAGCGTGGACTTCCCCGAACCCGACACGCCCGTCACGCAAACGAGGCGGCCGAGCGGAATCTCGACGCTCACCTCGCGCAGATTGTGCTCGCTCGCACCTTCGAGCACGAGACGCGGCGTGGAAGCATCGACGGGGCGCGCGGCCCAGTGCGTGGCATCCGCCACATGGCGGCGCCCGCCGAGATATTCGCCCGTCAGCGTCGGGGCGCGGCGAATGGCGTCGGGCGTGCCGTCGTAGACGATCGTGCCACCGCGCTCGCCGGGGCCCGGGCCCATGTCGATGAGGCGATCGGCCGCGAGCATCACGGAAGGGTCGTGCTCGACGACGACGAGCGTGTTGCCGGCATCGCGCAGCCGGCGCATGGCCTCTACGATGCGTTCGAGGTCGCGCGGATGCAGCCCGATGCTCGGCTCGTCGAGCACGAAAAGCGTCTTCGTAAGCGACGTGCCGAGAGCCGTCGTCAAATTGATCCGCTGCACTTCGCCGCCCGACAGCGTGCGGCTTTGACGATCGAGCGTGAGATAGCCGAGGCCGACGTCGCACAAATATTTGAGGCGAGTACGCACTTCGGCGATCAGAAGCTTGAGCGCGTCATCGAGCAACGTGCTCGGCAAGGTCAACCCGTCGAAGAAACGCCGGATCCGTTCGATCGGCAGCAGCATCAGATCGTGCACGGTCAGGCCCGGCAGCGCCTCGAGCTGCTCCCGCCCCCAGCCCGTGCCGTTCGGCATGAAACGCGCCTGCGGCGCGAGCACGGCGTCCGCGTTGTCCTTCGTTCCAAGGCGCCAGAGCAGCGACTCGGTCTTGAGCCGTGCCCCGCCGCAGGTAACGCATGGTGTGTAGCTGCGGTACTTCGAGAGCAGCACGCGGATGTGCATCTTGTAGGCTTTCGATTCCAGATAGCCGAAAAAGCGGCGCACACCGTACCACTCGCGCTGCCACTCGCCATCCCAATCGGGCGAGCCTTCGATGACCCATTCGCGCTCGGCCTCCGTCAATTCGGACCAGGGCACGTTCGTTCGCACGCGCGCGCGGGCCGCATAGCGGATCAGGTCGTCCTGGCACTCTTTCCAGGCCGGCGTCTGCATCGGCTTGACCGCGCCACCCGCCAGCGTCTTGCGCACGTCGGGAATCACGAGGCCGAGATCGACGCCGATCACGCGCCCAAAGCCCCGACACGCATCGCAGGCACCGTATGCGGAATTGAACGAGAACAGGCCCGGCTGCGGATCGGCGTAGCGCAGATCGCTCTCCGGACAGTGCAGCCCTGTCGAGAAGCGCCAGATGCGGGGCTGGTCTTGTGCGGTCGCCTCTTTTTGCGCCTCTTTTTGCGCCTCTTCCTGGCCCGCCTCGGCGAGCACATATACGTCGACACGCCCGCCGCCGCGCTTGAGCGATGCCTCCAGCGCCTCGATCACCCGCGCTTTTTCGGCTTTTTGCAGCCGGAAGCGGTCGGCCACCACATCGAGCACCTTGCGCACGCTGCCATCGGCCGCGCGCTGCTCGCGCTCCGCCTGCACGCGCGTGTAGCCGCTTGCGGAAAGCCAATCGCTGATCTCGGCAGCGCTGGCGCTCTCGGGCAATTCGACCGGAAATGTGACGACGAGGCGCGGATCGTCTGCCGCCGTGCGCTCGAGCAGTTCGGCGTAGATCGTCTCTGGCGTGTCGTGCCTGACCGGGCGCGCCGTGATCTTGTCGAAGAGCTGCGCGGCGCGCGCGAACAGCAGCTTCAGATGGTCGTTGAGCTCCGTCATCGTGCCGACCGTCGAGCGCGAGCTGCGCACGGGGTTGGTCTGGTCGATGGCGATGGCCGGGGGCACCCCATCGACACGATCGACCTGCGGCCGGTCCATGCGGTCGAGAAACTGACGTGCGTAGGCGCTGAACGTTTCGACGTAGCGGCGCTGGCCTTCGGCGTAAAGCGTGTCGAAAACGAGGCTCGACTTGCCCGAGCCCGACGGCCCCGTCACGACGGCAAGTTCGCCCGTACGCAAATCGAGGTCGATGTTTTTGAGATTGTGCTGACGAGCTCCGCGAATGCGGATGACTCCGGATGTCATGGAACGGTCCCTCTATTTCGCTTTATATGCGCTGATTCGATCGCTGCGAGCCGTCATTTCGAGAAAAGACGACGCACCAGGGGTGCAATGATAGTCCCGCCGCCGGCCGCGCGCCGCGTCCGCCGTGGAGGTTTTTGCGTTTGTTCCGGTCCCCGCTCGCCGCAGCTCGACCGCATGCGGATTGATCGGGCACGGCGGCTAATCGGCGCGGGCGCCGCGCTCGCCGAGGACGGCGGCGATGCGCTCCCGGAGCACCGGCACCAGTTCGCGCTCGAACCATGGGTGATGCTTGAACCAGCCCTGATTACGCGGAGACGGATGCGGCAGCGGCAGACGAGCCGGCCCATAGTCGCGCCACGCCGCAACGGTTTCGGTGAGCGTCGCGCGCCGCTCGCTCCCAAGGAAATGCGCCTGGGCATACGCACCGACGAGCAGCGTCAATTCGATGTGCGGCAATTCGGCCAGCACACGATCGAGCCAAAGCCGGGCACATTCGGGCCGCGGCGGCAAGTCACCCGACGTGCCGCGGCCAGGGTAGCAGTACGCCATCGGCAAAATCGCAATTTTGCCGGCATCGTAGAACTGCTCCGGCGTCACGTCCATCCAGGCCCGCAGTCGTTCGCCGCTACGATCGTTCCACGGAATGCCCGTTTCGTGCACCCGGGCGCCGGGTGCCTGACCGACCACGAGCACGCGCGCCTCGCGCTCCGCTTGCAGCACGGGGCGCGGGCCGAGCGGCAAATGCGCCTCGCAGGCACGACATGCGCGAATTTCGGCGAGCAACGCCGGCAATCGGAGACTTGCGGAACGACTACGGCTCATCGAATCAAGCGAAAAACAAAGGGGACTCAGCGGAGGTGAATCTTGTCGGCCAGATACTCTCGCAGCACGACCGCCTGATTATGCTCGCGGTCGCGCGCGCCATAGACGAGCGTCAGCGTGCCGTGCGCCGCTGCGACCGCCAGCGGCTGCCAGGCGGCCTCGTTCGCATCGAGTTCCGCGCGGTAGCGCTTGGCGAACTCGTCCCAACGCCCCGGATCGTGCGCAAACCAACGCCTGAGTTCGGTACTGGGCGCCACGTCGCGCAGCCAGGCCTCGATACGCAGCACGTCCTTCGTGATACCGCGCGGCCAGACACGATCGACGAGAAATCGCTTCCCGTCGTCTTGGCCCGGCGCGTCGTAAGCGCGCGAAAGGCCGATTTTGATTGGCTTCATCGTGGTTCTCGCAACGCGTGGTACCCCGCGGCGCACGCGTCAGGCCTCGAACAACGCTCACACCTGCCTGAGCGTCGCGTCGAGCGCGCGCGCGGCGGCCCGATCGCCCTCGGTCGTCAACGTGACGCGAAAGACGATCTGGCGATTGTGCCCGGCCGCGGCAGGGGAGTCCCATAGAAGTTCCACATGCGAACGCCGTGCCCGCTCGCGCCCGCCCTCGCGCGGGGCCCGCGCCGCCGCGCCCGGCCCGCGGCGAAACGAATCGAGTGAGGCAGCGGGAGGCGGAAGCTCTGCGGCAGCCAGCACATGGGCGTGTTCGAGCGCCTCGGCTGCAGGCCACCTCACGGATAGCTCGCGGGCGTCGTACTGGCCCAGCTTGCGGCTTTCGACCCAGACAACGACCGTTCGTGTGCTGCTGTTGAGCGCGATCGCATAGCGGCCGATTGCGAACCGCCGCGCCGCAACGTTGGTACGCCACAGCGCGCGGGGCCGGCAAATCCAGAGCACGGCCGCGTACAGCGCTGGCCCGACGACAAGCCAACCGTTGGTTTCGGCAAGCGCATGGACCGTGCGCCGCCAACCGGCGGCCCAGACGAAGAGGCCGATGGTCCATAGCGCGAACAACAAGCCGACAAACGCGAAGAGCCTCAGCGCCTGACGCAGCCACTGCGGCAACGGATGAAAGGGTCTATCCGCACGCGCATGCGCCCCGGGAAGGACGATCAGCAGGAACAGAAAAACGATGTTGATGGAGGCCCAGGGCGAGGATGTCATCGCCGAGAACGACGCGCCATAGCCCATCTCCGACATCGAGTAGAGCCAGCGCGCGAGCAGCACGAGACCGACCGCGCGCAGCGCGAAGATCGTACCGGCGCCGGGCGCCGGGTGCTCCCCCTTGGGGTTCGCTCTCGTCAAAACACTCTCCTCGAATCGACGGCCTCATAAAAACGCGAACGCCCCACCTGCCGCTGGGCAGACGGGGCGTGGAAAGCGGCGCACGGCCCGCCGGCCGCCGGAGAACCGGCAGCCGGGCACGGCCCGCGGTCAACCCGCCGCGACTTCGCGCAGAACGGTGCGACGCTTCTGGCGCAGCAGTTCCTCGTAGCCGGCGACGTAATTTTGCGCCATCACCTTCGAGGTGAAACGTGCCTCGAACGCCTTGCGGACCGTTTCGCGCGGCAGCGTGTGCAGGCGATTGACGGCCGCCACGGCCGACAGCTCGTCTTCCACCACGAAACCCGACACGCCGTTTTCGATCACCTCGGGCACCGAGCCGCGCTTGAACGCGATCACGGGCGTACCACAGGCCATCGATTCGATCATGACAAGGCCGAACGGCTCCGGCCAGTCGATCGGGAACAGCAACGCGTGCGCGCCGCCGAGGAAATCGGCCTTCTCTGCTTCGCTGATCTCGCCGATGTATTCGACGTGCGGCAGGGACATCAACGGCTTGATGTGCTCTTCATAGTAGGCACGGTCCGCTTTGTCGAGCTTCGCGGCGATCTTGATCGGCATGCCCGCCTTCTCGGCGATACGGATGGCCGTATCGACGCGCTTTTCGGGCGAGATGCGGCCGAGGAACGCAAGATAGCCGGGCTTGACGTCCGTGCGCGGCGTCAGCAGGTTCTCGGGCAGACCGTGATAAACCGTCGACAGCCAGTTCGCCTGGGGCAGCGGCGTGCGCTGGTTATCCGAGATCGAGACCACGGGGACGTTGTTGAACGTATTGAAGATCGGCTGCAGCTCGGGCAAGTCGAGACGCCCATGCAACGTGGTCAGATGCGGCGTGGGCTGGCGCGAGAACAGCGAGAACGGGTAATAGTCGATATGGAAATGCAGGACGTCGAAATCCTGTGCCCGCCGGTGCACTTCCTCGAGCAGCAGCATATGGGGCGCCATCGTGTCGCGGATCGAGGGATCGAGGCGCAGGGCCTGGGGCCAGAACGCTTCGAGCTTCGCCGAAGTCTTCGAATCGCCGCTCGCGAACAAGGTCACGTCGTGTCCGAGCTCGACCAGCGCTTCGGTCAAGTAAGACACCACACGCTCCGTGCCGCCATAGAGCTTCGGAGGAACCGCTTCATGCAAAGGAGCGATTTGAGCGATCCGCATAGATGAACTCCCAATAAAAATTCAGGCAAAAATGACTGCTGCTTGTCAAAAGCGAATCGCCCGCAAGCGGCTGAGCCCGACTCGAATCCTGCCGGTCCCGCCGGGTCTTTCCCAAAAACACGTGCGGTGGTTCGCCTGGTCTGGAACACCCCGTCACACCGGTTGTCGCAGATATCGTTGCGTCGCGCACCAGCCGTGCACTCCGTAGTGCACATATAAACGCGCGAACCGAAACAATCGTTGACGCCCGGGCGGAGCCCTCCTAGGGGGTAACCCTGAGACGATTATCGGATCGCCTCCATGCTGCACCGCAGAGCCTTTCAAAAATTTTACATTGTTACAATCAAGAAACACTCTGTCAATCTTGATTCCAGGCACCTCGCCTACACTGGGGCACTGTCGCTTTGCCCGCGCGTCTTGCCCGCACGCAGACAGGAAGGCACGCGTGGCTCGCTTTGCCGGTGTAGAGGCGTGCGGGGCAACCACGCACGACATAAGCGAACCTGCCATTGTAACCCGTACCCGGCGGCACTTTGGGCCGTCTTTTCGGGGCGGGCCGTCGCCGGCAAGACCGGACGGCGAATTTCGATGCAGTGCGGCATTGCACGTTGCTTGCATCCAACGCTTGGCAGCCGATGTCCGCCGAACCCACGCACAACTACGTGGATGTTTACAATGGCGGCTGGCCAAACCATCTCAATATTGGCTCGCGGTGCGCCATCCGCAGACTATCCTTTTCATGACTTCACCCGTATCGCGTACACCGCACGACACATTGGAACACTTGACCGTCGCCGAGCGTAACGCCCGCAACGCCAGGCTTTCGAGCTACGCCGAGCGGCCTCTCGCGTTCTTGTTGAGCTACATCCGCCGTCACCCCCTCGCGCACGCCATCGTGCTGGCGAGCGTGTTCGCCGCCGTCGGCTGCGCGCTCGCCTCGCAGTACGCGATCAAGCACCTGATCGACGTGCTCGGTGCCGGGCGCAACCATCCGGGGCCGCTGTGGACGGCCTTCGCGATCCTGGTCGGGCTGATCGCGGCAGACAACCTGCTGTGGCGGGTCGGCGGCTGGGTCGCGGCGCACGCCTTCGTCAACGTGACGGGCGATCTGCGCCGCGATTTGTTCCAGTATCTGAGCGGGCACTCGCCCACCTATTTCGCCGAGCGGCAGCCAGGTACGCTCGCGAGCCGCATCACGGCTACGTCGAACGCCGTCTACACGTCCGAGAACACGATGGCGTGGAACGTGCTGCCGCCATGCATCGCCGTGCTCGGTGCCATCGTGATGATCGTGACCGTGAACCCGGTCATGGCCGCTTGCCTGATGGGCTGCTCCGCGATCCTCGCCATCGTGCTGTTCAAGCTCGCCGGCCGCGGCTCGTCGCGTCACCAGCATTTCGCGGCAAAAGCCGCCGCCGTTGACGGCGAGCTCGTGGACGTCATCGCGAACATGGGCCTCGTGCGCGCGTTCGGCATGACGTTTCGCGAGCAGCAACGTTTCGGCGCGACGGTCAAGGCGGAAATGGACGCACGCCAGCAAAGCCTGCTATACCTCGAGCGATTGCGGCTCCTGCATGCCGTCATCACCGCGTTCCTCTCGGCAGGGCTGCTCGGCTGGGCGCTGTGGCTGTGGAACCAGGGGCGGGCAACTTCGGGCGACATCGTGCTCGTGAGCTCGCTCGGCTTCACGATCCTGCATGGCACGCGCGATCTTGCCGTGGCGCTCGTCGACGTAACCCAGCACGTCGCGCGGCTCGCGGAAGCCGTAAAGACACTGCTCGAACCGCATGGCATGCCGGACCGCGAAGACGCGACCGAACTCAGAACGAACGGCGGAGAAGTGGCATTCGACGGCGTCACGTTCGCCTATCCGCGCCGCCGCCCGATCCTCGATCATTTCGATCTTCGCATCGAGGCGGGCCAGCGCGTGGGCCTCGTCGGCAAATCGGGAGCGGGCAAATCCACCGTGCTGGCGCTGCTGCAGCGCTTCTACGAACCACAAGGCGGCGCCATCCGGATCGACGGGCAGGACATCGCGGGCGTCACACAGGAAAGTCTCAGGCATTCGATCGCACTGGTGCCACAGGACATCGCCCTGTTCCACCGGACGGTGTACGAGAACATCGCCTACGGTCGCCCCGATGCTTCGCCGGAGGAGGTCCACGCGGCCGCGCGCGAGGCGCGCTGCACGGACTTCATCGAAGCGATGCCGGACGGGTTCGACACGATCGTCGGCGACCGCGGGGTCAAGCTCTCGGGCGGCCAGCGCCAGCGCATCGCCATCGCGCGCGCAATTCTGAAGAACGCGCCGATTCTGCTGCTCGACGAAGCCACCTCCGCGCTCGACAGTGCCTCGGAGGAAGCCATTCAGCAGGCGCTGGACAGGCTCATGGTCGGCCGCACGGTGATCGCGATCGCACACCGGCTCTCCACGCTGCAGAACTTCGACCGGATCATCGTCATGAGCGCCGGCAAGGTGATCGACGACGGTTCGCCCGAAGCGCTGCGCAACCGCCCCGGCATCTACCGCGATCTGCTGACGAAGCAGCACGGCAAAGGTATGCAGTTGCATACCGGCGGACGCAAGATCGACGAGCACGTCGCCTGACACGCGCGGCGAACACCGGGCTCACGCAAACGCGCGAAGCCCGGCCGTGCGGCTTCCTGGACTTTTCGACCACCTCTGGCCTTCAAGCCGTGCGGCCGGCGCCGAATGCCGGCGCGCGTCCGCCGGCTCAGGCCTCGACCGCCTTGCGCGCAGCCCGGGCCCGCACCGCACGCCGCCTGGTTTCCCCCGTGCCCTGCAAATCGCGCAGGAAGTTGTCGCGCCAGACCGATACGTTGTTCTCGCGCAGCTGCGCGATCATGTCGCGATAACGGGCGCGGCGCTCGGCAAGCGGCATCGACAGCGCCTGGGCAAGTGCGTCGGCCATGCCGTCGACATCGACCGGGTTCACGATCAGCGCGGCCGTCAGCTCCTCGGCCGCACCGGCGAACTGGGAAAGCACGAGCACGCCGGGATCGTCCGGGTCCTGCGCCGAGACATATTCCTTTGCCACGAGATTCATGCCGTCGCGCAGCGGCGTCACATATCCCACATGCGATTGACGGAAGAGCGCCGCCAGCACCTGCCGCTCGTACTGGCGGTGGATGTAGCGAATCGGCGTCCAGTCGAGCTCCGCGAAACGCCCGTTGATCCGTCCGGACTCCGCCTCGAGCCGCAGACGGATGTCCTGATAGGCGTGCATGTCGGCGCGTGTGGGCGGCGCGATCTGGACGAACGAGACCTTATTGCGATAGGCGGGCGAGCGATCGAGCAGGCGTTCGAAGGCGCGGAAACGTTCCACGAGCCCCTTCGAGTAGTCGAGCCGGTCCACGCTCATGATCAGCTTGCGCTCATGCAGCGTGGCTTTCATCTGCTGCACCGATTTACCACGCGCGCCCGACTTCGCAAGCTGCGAGATTTCATCGGGGTAGACGCCGATCGGGTAAGCTGCGGCGCGCAACGCGCGGCCGAACCCGCGCACGAGCGCCGGGGCCCCGGCCTCGCGCTCGACCGTCCCGCCCGCCTCATGCACCAGGTAGTCGCAAAACGCCCGCAGGTCGCGCTCGGTCTGGAAACCGAGCAGATCGAACGAGCATAGCGCTTCCACCAGCTCGCGATGCGGCGGCACCGACAGCAGCACCTGGGCTGCCGGAAACGGAATATGCAGAAAGAAGCCGATGCGGTTGTTGACGCCGGCGGCCCGCAGCGCCTGTGCAAACGGGATCAAATGGTAATCGTGCACCCAGATGACGTCGTCCTCCCGCAACAGAGGGACGAGCTGTTGGGCAAGCCAGGCATTGACGCGGCAGTAGCCTTCGAAGTCCTGCCGATCGTACTGGATCAGATCGGCGCGATAGTGAAACGCCGGCCACAGCGTCGCGTTCGAGAAGCCCCGGTAGTACTGATCGTAGTCGCGCCGCACGAGGCCGATGGTCGCGAAGGTGACAGGGCCCTGCTCGGTCAGCTGAATCTGGGGCTGGCCGGACGAGACGACGTCGCCGCTCCAGCCGAACCACATGCCGCCCGTTTCCTTGAGCGCATCGAAGACGCCGATCGCGAGGCCGCCGGCTGCCGGGCCGCCCTCGGAAATCGGGGCAACGCGGTTCGAAACGATAATGAGGCGGCTCATGAATCGTCGCGCGCGCAAGCGACGATTGCGGCGAGCCACGCCAGGAAAGCTTCGACGGAATCGACGCGTGTATGCGCCGCCGTCTCGCCCGAACCGACCTTGATCGAGAGGCCGCCGCGCGCGTTGACGACGGCAAAGCCTTTTTCGTCCGTCAGATCGTCGCCGGCGAAGACGGGCCTGCGCCCCGCGAACGGCGGCTCGTCGAGGAACGCGGCCAGCGCGCGCCCCTTGTCGACGCCTTTGGGCTTGATTTCGTACACCATCTTGCCGGGCTGGAGGACATAGCCGTCGGCATGCTCGCCGACGAGCCGCTCGGCCGCTGCGCGTGCGATGGGCTCGGCGAGCGGCGCATTGCGAAAGTGCAGCGCGAGCGAAGCGCCCTTGATCTCGAGCAGCATGCCCGGGTTGGCGCGCACGACTTCCGCGAGCACTTCCTCCATGCGCAGCAGCCGCGGATCATCGAAGCCGAGACGCACCGTGTCGCCGCTCGCGTCGCGCCGTTCGGCGCCATGAAGCCCCGCCACCGGCAGATCGGGCATGCCGAGAAAGCCATCGATGCTTTCGATGCCACGCCCCGAAACCACGGCTACCGCACCGTTCGAGAGACGGCGCAATCGCGCAAGCGAATCGATCAGCAGCGGGGAGACGATCACGCCATCGGGCGTGGGGGCGATTTCCACGAGCGTGCCGTCGAAATCGAAGAAGAAGGCGGTCTCGCTCGGAGACAGGAAAGCCGGTAAGGATTGCATCAGCGGCATCAGCGTTTTCGCAGTACGGTTGGCAGACGGCGCGGCGCCGCGCCAACCGGGAGGGTTTGCGCATCTTACCGCGCATCGCGGTCGATTTCGAGCGATGGCGGGGGCATGAACAAATGGATAATCGCCGCCATCCCTCCCCTTGCTGCGGCAAATTGTCTCGCGACGCCGCGACGCGTGCCCCGCGACCGAACGCCCGCCCGGCTTTTGCGCTATAGTCGCAGCCGCCGCGCCGGCGTCCCCGCCCAAACGAGCGCCGGCCCCAAGCGCCCGCACGACCGCAATTCGAGTTACGGATGCCGATACGTCTTCATGCCGCCCATTCGCCGTCCCGCGAACCGAGGTCCCCGAATGCCACCGCCCTGCCTGCCGACGGCCGTCGTCGCTCGCCGCTGCACTACGCCGGTGCGATATTCGCCGCCGCGGCGTTCGCGGTGCTTGCCGCCGGCTGCTCGCAAAGCGGTCCGCCCTGGCAGTTGACGAATGTCTCCGGGCATCTGCCCGATCTGCAATTCACGCTCACGGCGGACGACGGCAAGCCCGTGGACGCGTCCCACTTCAAAGGCCAGACGACACTCGTCTATTTCGGCTACACGCACTGCCCCGACGTATGCCCCGAGACAATGGCGCGCTTGATGCAGGTACTGGCGAAGCTCGGTGAGAAGGAATCCGAGCGTGTGCGCATCCTGTTCATCTCGGTCGATCCCGCGCGCGACACGCCACAGGCGCTGCACGACTACGTCGGTGCATTCGATGCGCGCCATGCGCGCGGGCTGACCGGCACGGACCGTCAGATCGAATCGCTCGCGCGGCGATACCGCGTGGCCTATCAGATGGAAAAACGCGATCCGAGAGGCAACTACGAGGTGACGCACAGTTCGGCCGTCTACATTTTCGACGCGCAAGGCCGCGCGCGGCTGCTGGCAACGGACAATGACTCGCCCGATGCGATTGCGCACGATCTGCGCCGCGTCATCGCGACCGCTTCCTGAAACCCTTTCGATTCGCTCATGGAGCCGACTCAGCCAATGAAACGTCTACCGTTCACTCTCCGGGCCGCCGCCGGTGCGCTCTCGTTGCTCGCCTTCGCCACCGCCGCGCACGCGGCCGCCGTCAGCGCAGCCGACGCCTGGGTGCGCTGGTTGCCCAACAAGTTGCCGGCCGCCGGCTACGTCACGCTGACGAACACGAGCGACAAGGACGTCGACCTCGTGCAGGTCTCGAGCCCCGACTACGACAGCGTGATGCTGCATCGGACGATTTCGAACGGCTCCACTTCCCAGATGGTCATGGTGGACAAAGCGACGATTCCGGCGCACGGCACGTTGAAAGCAGCGCCGGGCGGCTATCACTTCATGCTCGAAGAGCCGAAGCACAACGTTGCGCCCGGCGATACGGTGCATCTGAAGATGAAGTTCTCGGACGGAACGACGCTCGATACGTCATTCCCGGTCAAATCACCCGCGCAAGCGCAGAGCAAGTAGCGAGGCGATCGTTTTCCTATGCAGTGGCTGATCTGGCTCGAACCGTGGGAGCCGTCGCCGACGGTCGTCGTCGCCATCGTCGGTGCGGCGATTCTCTTTGCACGCGGCGTGCGGCATGCGCGCGTGTCGCTACCGCGACAGGCCGCATTCTGGTTCGGGCTGATCGCGCTTTATGTCGCGCTCCACAGCCGGCTCGATTACTACTTCGAGCACGAGTTCTTCATGCACCGCCTGCAGCACCTGGTGCTTCATCATCTCGGGCCGTTCTTCATCGCCTGGTCTTACCCGGGTGCCGCGCTGCGCGCGGGCATCCCGTTCAGTTGGCGGCAACGCTTGTTCAAACCGGCCATGGCGGCGAAGCCCGTACGGGCGACGCTCGACATCCTGTTCCACCCCGTCGTCGCCGTGGTGCTTTTCGTCGGGCTCATCTATTTCTGGCTGCTGTCGCCGATTCACTTCAAGGCGATGCTCGACTGGCGGCTTTACCGCGTGATGAACTGGAGCATGGTGATCGACGGGCTGCTCTTCTGGTGGCTCGTGCTCGACCCGCGCCCCGCGCCGCCTGCGAGGCTGTCACCGGGGCGGCGCATCATGATCGTCGTCGCGGCCATCCCGCCGCAGATCCTGCTCGGCGCCCTGATCTTCTTCACGCCGCATGAGCTTTATCCGATTTATTCGATCTGCGGCCGCGCCTTTACCTGGCTAAGCCCCATACGCGACCAGCAGATCGGCGGGCTGCTGCTCTGGATTCCGGGTTCGATGATGAGCGTGTTCGGCGCGTTGATCGCGCTGCGTCACTGGATGCGGCTCTCCGCGCGCAGCCGGCTGATCGACGAACGTTCCGCGCACTCGTCAAATGCCGAGCCGGCACGCTGATCGCCGCATCGATCGACTGCAGGCAAGCGCCGCAAGTACGCCGGCCAGCCGATAGGCCGGGGCCGCGCCTTTTATCGCATGTCAGCTCGAACGCATCCAGACGTGCGCGATGCCGTCCTCGTCGTGGATCTCGGATACGGGGCGAAAGCCGAACGCGCCATAGAACTTCTGCAAGTGAGCCTGGGCATGCAAGCGGATGGGCACGCCGGGCCACTGTTCGTCGATGTGGTTCATCGCGCGGGCAAGCATGGCATTGCCCAGGCCGATACCACGAAAGGCAGAGGTGGTCAGCACCCGCCCGATCCTTACGTCAGGCTCCGCCGCATCGGGCAACAGCACGCGGAGGTAGCCAGCGAGGTTCGTCCCGCCGCGCTGACAGGCGAAGAGATGCCATGCGGACTTGTCGAGATCGTCGATGTCGCCATAGACACAGTCCTGCTCGACGACAAAGACTGCGCTACGAGCAGCCAGAATGTCATAGACCTCGACGGAGGTGAGTTCGGCGAATGGCTTCCAATACCATTCGAGGTCGCCGAGCGCGGCAAACGTGTGGTCGGTCATTGGATACGTTGTGGTGTACGAAGGCTTGGATTATCGCTCGAAGCAGGTGCATCGGTGCGCCCTGCCATCCACACGCGCAGGACGGCCGCCTCGACGAGCGCGCCGTTCATGGAAGCAACCGCCTGCGCTGCATTCTGACGACGGCGGTATCGTCGTCATAAATTATCGCAGCGTCATGCGAATAATGCGGCCGGCGAGCGAGACCGATCTGATGCCTGAATGCGTTCTCGGATAACGCTTCCTGGCTGAAGGAACCCAGGCCAACCGTCCTCGCTTCCTCATGCAGCAACGCTGGCCAAAGCGGATTTTGCGCGTCGTTCGGCGCCACTCTTATCCGCTCCCCGAGAAGATTGTGGAAGACATGGACCAATTCGTGGAAGAGCACCGCGGCGTCGGATTTCAGGCGATCGGCCGAGGAAACACCCGGACTCTGCGCGACAGAGAAATTGCAATGCAATTCAGAACCCGTTCCTTTACCGTTGTCCGCATCTTTCTGAACGTGCGGGATAACGCCAAGTAGATGCCCATCGAGAAAAACATCCACCCGCTGACGCTTGAGTGTCGCGGTGGCGTCGATGCAATCGAGGAGGGTTCGCCCAACAGGCGCCGACTCGACGATGCCCAGCGCGGCTTCGAACTGCTCGAACGCCGCTGCATCGCTGCCTTCGATGAACACATTCCGGCTCTCTCGCAGCCACTTAACGCGGGAACGCCTGCGAGCATCCTTCAAATCGATTCGAGTTTCCTTGCGTTTAAACATGAGCCGCAAGCCGAGGTTCAATCCGAGATCGGGGCGTCGGTCCCCAGGGGGGTCAGTGGTCTCCGGTACCGCTTCCGGACCGACAGTGGAGCCGGAGCCATAAGTCAGCGGCGGCATCAGGCGAACGGCATCGAGGTGGGTGGCCTGTTCGTGATCGCCGCGATCCGAAAGAACCTGGGGGGCATCAGCTTGCATCGATTGCCGATCGCCTTGCGCCTTCTGTAAGCGGGGCCGAAACATTCGCTTTCCTAGCGAGAGGGCCACGTCTGCACACGCCGTTCTCGCGAACTGTCGGATGGTGACGAACCTGCTGCAACCATTCGCGAAGACTCCCCACGAGGCCGCATGTTTGCCGACCTGAAACGGAACGTTTGTTGGCTTCGTCAGGAGCGCGAATCATTCTGGTGAGCAACGGCATTTCTACATACCGCGACGGCGTTTACCACTCTCACTTCTGCCAGGTGCGCGCGTGGCGCCGCGCGCAGCCGCCGATCCAACTCAAAGATAAAAAGCAGATTCGCAAGCTTGCTGGCTGCATAGCGAGGCATCCATTTGTAGGGATGCGCACCAGTGTCCAGTCCAGGTCCGAATTGGCGACCAATTCGCCAGTCGCCTTGATGTCCTCATACCCCTTGCGCGCAATAACCTTGAACAACAGCGCGATGTTTTTTCCGGGCCGTGATGTCACGCAGCCTTCGCCAATAAGGCTTTGATGGCCGTTTCGGTGTTGGCGATTGCGGCCTTCGCCGCATCCGGGCCCAAAACCGTGCCTTCGACACGCACCACTTCAACGTCGGTCAAGCCGATGAAACCGAGCAGATGCAGCAGATAGTTGGTCTGAAAGTCGAACGGTGCCCAGGCACCTTCCGAGAACACGCCGCCGGCAGCGGTAACGAGATAGACCTTTTTGCCGGTCAGCAGCCCCTTCGGCCCCGTATCGCCGTAGCCGAAGGTGACGCGCGGCCAGGTGACGTGATCGAACCACGCCTTGAGCTGCGAGGACGGACCGAAGTTGATCATGCCCGAACCGAGCACGATCACATCGGCGACCTTCAACTCATCGACCAACTCTTGCGCGACCTTCACCGCCTCGCCCTGTTCCGGTGTGCGATCTTCGGGCGACGTGATCCGGCCTTGGATGTAGGCCGGCGTGATGTGCGGCGGCGGATTCGCGGCGAGGTCGCGCACGGTCAGCAGGCCGCCGGAGCGGGCCTGGATGCCTTCGGCGATTTCGGTGGCAAAGCGGGTGGAAAGACTGTCAGCCCCGCGCGGGCTGGTAGTGACAAGCAGGGTGTGGCTCATGGTAGCCCCTAGGTATAAAATAAGTACCAGGTAATAGATATATCCTGACTTACTAGCTAATACGAAGGATGGTATTGTTCCTGCCGTTTCCCCACAAGAAGGCACACGCATGTCACTTAGTCACACTGAGCTACCTGCCGATATGCCTGCACCTGACGCTGGCGGCTGCCTCGCAACCCGTGAAATCCTGGATCGCATCGGCGACAAGTGGAGCCTCTACATTGTCGCCATGCTGGCTAATGGCCCGCGGCGCTTCAACGAATTGAAGCGTGGCATCGACGGCATTTCCCAGCGGATGCTGACGCTAACCTTGCGTGGGCTGGAACGCGATGGACTGGTAACGCGAACGATGTATCCGACGATTCCTCCGCGTGTCGATTACGAACTCACTGACATGGGAAGAACGCTGTTGAAGCCGGTCATGGCGTTGGTCCACTGGGCGAACGAGAATCAAGTCGCCATTGCCGAGGCGCATAAACGTTTTGACGAGGAGCCGGAGCCAGATCAGGTCTTGGTTCAGGGCGTTGTCTACCAGCGTCGATAACCGAGCCTAGGCTGTAGGCTTGTGCAAACACAGCGACGAAATCCATCCAACTGACGGCTCGCGTTGGACCTGTTCCAATGGGCACGTCGACGGCGTCGAAGAACCCTATCGATTCACCGGCCCGGAAGCACTGATCCGGGAGTTCATCGCGGAAGTCACACGCAGGAGGGCAACGTGAAAACCGCCACTATTCGCATCCGTCGGGACACAGCAACCGCGCTCGCGGAGATGGGCGAGCATTTCATCAGAGCCTGACACGAAGGCAAGTCCGACACGGATACATTCGAATTCGAATCGCCCAAAGCGCTGTTTTCCGTGCTGACGCCGAAGCGCTGAGAATTGATGGAGCGTCTACAGGCGCTTGGCAAACGGGTTCCGATGAACGAACGCTACACCGCTTGCTCAGACAAACAAAAGCCCCGACGGCGCAAACCGTCGGGGCTTCGATATTTGGAGGCGCGAGCCGGAGTCGAACCGGCCTAAACGGCTTTGCAGGCCGCTGCATAACCGCTTTGCTATCGCGCCGTAAGCGGATTTATCGCACCGTTGCCGCCACACGGCCACAACGATTGCGGTTTTTGTCGATTCAGCGCCGGTCTCGGCTCTCGGCTGCCAAATACTAAACAAAAAGGGAAGCTCAGCTTCCCTATCCTGG